>WHTX01000108.1 GCA_009377505.1 Acidimicrobiia bacterium | reverse complement strand
GACGGCGCGGACGCGGGTGCTCGACCAGCTGTCGCGGGGCGGCCCGCTGGCCGGGATCGAGGTGGCCGCCGCCGCCCCCGACCCCACCCAGGTGGACAACGACAACGCTCGCCCCGGCGAGCCCCGCGACCTCGACGACGACGCCCTCCAGGAGATGGCGGCGCTGGCCGGCGTGCGCAGCGTGGTGCCCATCGAGACGACCCGGGTGGTCGTGGTCCCGCCCGACCCCTTCCCGCTGCCCGACGGGCGCGCCGCCCGGCTCGCCGGCGGTGCCAGCCGGCGCGACCAGCAGCGGGGCGCCACGTTCGAGACCCTGGTGGGCACGGACCTGCTCCGGGCCGACGACCTGCCCATCACCTTGCTCGCCGGCCGCCTGCCCCAGCCCTCGTCCCCGGTAGAGGTGGCCGTGACCACCACGTGGCTGGCCCGGTTCGGCCTCGACCGGGCCGATGCCGCCGCCCCCGTCGGCCTCGAGGTCGAGATCGGCGCGCCCCGGGCCTTCGGCGACCGCGTCCGCGCCCGCTGGGCCCGCGCCCTCGTGGTGGGGGTCGTGGCCCAGCAGGCCGCCCCCGGCGCGCTGCTCGGCTCGCTGGAGCTCGTCCGGCCCAGCCGCACCTGGACCGCGTCCGGCCCCCCCGACCAGCGCTTCGACATCCCCACCAGCCCCTACAGCGCGGCCTTCGTGGTCGCCCGGGAGCTCGACCAGGTCAGCGAGGTGCGCAACCAGATCACCGACATCGGCTACTCGACGCGGGCGCCGGAGAACCTGATCGCCACCGTCCAGCGCTACCTGCACGTGGTGGAGATCGTGCTCTCCGGGATCGGGCTCATCTCGCTCGTCATCGCCGCGCTCGGCGTGACGAACACGCTGCTGGCCGCGGTGCGGGAGCGACGGCGTGAGATCGGCGTGCTCAAGGCCATCGGTGCCCGCGACCGCGACGTGCTGCGCCTCTTCCTGCTCGAGGCGGGGGTGCTCGGCCTCGTCGGCGGCGTCGTCGGCACGCTGGGCGGCCTCGCTACCGCCGCGCTCGTGGCCACGGCCGTGAACCGCTACCTCGAGAGCCAGAGCCTCCAGCAGATCGAACCGCAGCTCTCCTGGGGCGTCGTGGTCATCGGCGTGGTGGGCGCGGCCGTGCTCGCCCTGGTGGCGGGAGCCATGCCCGCGCAGCGCGCCGCTCGGCTGCCCGCCCGCGAGGCGGTGGACGAGTGAGCGCAGTGAGCGCAGGGCGCGGCGGAGGGCGGGAAGCACCGACTACGGCCGTCCGCGTCCTGGTGGCGGTGCTGCTCGTCGTCGTCGCCGCCGCGGGGTGCGCAGGCACGGCCGGCCCGGCGGGCCCCCCGCTCGAGCCGGCCGGCCCGGCCGTCATGTACGTGGCCGTCGGGGCGAGCGACGCCGTCGGGCTCGGCGCAGACCGCCCGCTCAGCCAGGCGTGGCCCCAGGTCCTGTACCGGACGGCCATGACGCGGGCCACGACGTTCGTCAACCTCGCCGCCGAGGGCAGCACGGTGGCCGACGCGCTCGCCCAGCAGGTCCCGTCGGCGCGTGACCTCGAACCGAGCCTGGTGACCGTGTCGCTCGGCGTCAACGACCTCCGGGCCGAGGTCGACCCGGCCGACTACGAGGAGCAGCTCGGCAGCCTCGTCCGGCGGTTGCGCCGCGGCGGTGCCGCCCGCGTCCTCGTCGCCAACACACCACCGATCGACCACCTGCCGGCCTACGTGGCCGAGGCAGGCGGGTCGTTCCCCGCGTCCGACGACCTGCTGGCGCTAGTGACGGCGTACAACCAGGCGGTCGCCCGCGTGGCGGCCGTCGAAGGGGCCGAGCTCGTGGACCTCCACGCCGCCGGGATGGCGGCGCGCGCCGAGGGGGCCGAGGCGTCCCTCGTCGCCGCAGACGGCTTCCACCCCAGCACCGCCGGCCACGCCCGCATCGCCGCCGCCTTCGCCGCCGTGCTGTGAAGCTGAGCGGCGCCGCCTACGATCCGCCCCGACCGCAGGGCACGGGACGAGGGGGATCCGATGGGCGAGGCTGCCGCCAGGCACGATGACGGCCGACAGCCAGAGGCCGATGCGCCGGGGACGGACATGGCGGCGTTCCTCGGGCTCGAGGCGACCGCCGACCCTGCCCTCTGGCGCCTGCCGGTGACCGAGGACATCTGCGGGGGGCGGGGCGCCCTGTACGGCGGGTGCGGCCTGGCCGCGGTGGTCGAGACGGCCGAGCGGGCGTCGGGGCGCCCCCTCACCTGGGCCGCCTGCCAGTTCGTCGAGGGCGCCACCACGCCCGACGTGATCGAGGTCCACTTCGAGGTGCTGACCGCTGGCCGACGCGTCACCCAGGGCCGGGTGACGGGCCGGGTCGGCGGGCGGGTGGTGCTCGCCGCCCTGGTGGCGCTGGGCACGCGAGAGTTCCCCGCCCGAGGGCAGTGGGGCCCCGTGCCCCCGAGCCTGCCGCCGCCTCACGCCTGCACGACCCGCCGCATGAACGAGCAACGGCGGGGCGGGTTGCGGCTCCGCATCGACGAGCGGGCGGCGAGCGGCGACCCGGACGGGGTGGTGCGGGCGAGCGACGGCCGTAGCTTCCTGTGGGCGTCGCTGCCCGACGGCGTGCCGGCCAGCGCCTCCGCCCTGGCCGTGCTGGGGGACGCGGTGTCCACCGGGGTTGCGGCCACGTTCGAGGACGACCTGCGGGCCCGCAGCATCGACAACAGCATCAGGGTGGTCCGGCCCCAGGCGTGCGAGGCCGTGCTCCTCGACGTCCAGGTCGACGGGGCGGCCGACGGCCTCGCCCATGGGACGGTCAGGGTGTGGACGCCGGACGGGCAGCTGCTCGCCGTCACCAGCCAGTCCGGGCTCGTCGGCCCTCGTTGAGGGACGCGCCACCAGGTCAGCCGTCAATGTGACGGTCGGTGGCTCGGTTCGGGCTAGGTTGCCCCTCAGCCGGTCGCGACTCTTGTGCCAAGTGTCGTGCGCCGGCTGCGCCGCTCGGGGGGGTGGCGCAACGGCACGAGGGGGGAACGAAGTGAAGCGAGGACTTCGACGCGCGCTGTTCGGTGCCGTGCTGGCCGCGACCTCGGTCGCCGCTGCCAGCTGCGGCGGCGGTGACGGCGACGGCGTCACGAGCGGCACCATCGACGAGGGCGTCAGGGCAGGCGTCGACGAGCAGCTCGGCGGCAACACGACGGGCAGCGGCGCGGCCGCGCCCGCCACCGAGGCGAAGACCATGGCCGACCTCGAGGAGATCTGGGCGGCGGAGCGAGCCGCGGTCGTGGAGAAGATCAAGGCCAACGGGTGGGGTATCGATGCTGCCGGCACGACGGTCACCGGTCCCGAGGGCTTCACCATCGACCTCTCGAAGTGCCCTGCAGGCTGGAGCAACACCGAGGGCCTGACCGACACCGAGATAAAGATCGGCCACACCACGGCCCAATCGGGCACCTTGGCCGATTCCGGCAACATCGGCAAGGTGATGTCCGTCCTCTTCGAGGACCCCGACACCGTCTACGCAGACGCCACCGGCAAGACGCGTCGGGTCAACTTCATCGTGAGCGACGATGGGTACGACCCGGCGCGGACGATACCGCTCGTCGACGAACTGATCGATTCGGAGAGGGTGTTCGCGGCGGTCACGCACGGCTCCCCGAGCATCATGAAGACCTACGACAAGCTCAACCAGCGGTGCATCCCTCAGCCCGTCTCCCAGAGCGGTCACCCAGCGTGGGGTGACCCGGTGAACCATCCCTGGACCACCGGGGCCATGATGGCCTACAACACCGAGGCGGTGCTGTGGGGAGCGTTCGTCGAGGGCCGACTCGAGGAGCTGTCCGCCGACGACGGCAAGGTCACGGTGGCGTCGTTGGTCATGAACAACGACTTCGGCAAGTCATACGACGGTGGGTTCAGGGCCTTTCTGGCGCAGTTCCCCGGCCGGGACAAGATCGAGTACGTGACCGAGACGATCGAGCCGTCCGCGCCCACGGTCAAGGACCCGATGACGACCCTGGCATCGCAAGGCCCCGAAGTGTTCATCGCCATGACGGCGGGCATCTCGTGCACGCAGACGATCACCGAGGTGGCGGAGAACGGCATGAAGGAGGCGGTCGAGTACCTGTTCATGCCCTCCACGTGCAAGGCTTCCTCCACCGTGGGCAAGGAAAAGGTGGGGGGAGACGGCTCTGCCTCTGGCGGGTGGTGGATCATCGGGGGCGGGCAGAAGGACATCGCCTCCCCGCATTTCGATGATGACCCGTACATCAGCTGGGCTCGTGACCTGTTGACCGACAAGGGGATCGACTACAAGTCGTCCGGCCAGTTCGGCCTGGGCTTCTTCCACGCCTGGGCGACCGATCAGGCACTGCGGATCGCCAGCCAGCTCGACGGCGGCCTCACCAGGGTGAACCTCATCGTCGCGCTGCGGTCGATGGACATGACACATCCGATGCTCCTACCCGGCATCAAGTTCAACATGAACGGCAACGCCGACCCGTACTATGTCGAAGGTACGGACATCTCCAGGTACGACCACACGAAGCAGGCGTGGGTCCAGGAAGGCGCGATCATAGAGCTGTCCGGGCAGTCCGACCCTTGTGTGTGGGACCAGGCCGCTGGTTCGTGCACGTGACGTGACAGCCGGTGCGGCAGTCCTCGAGCCAGCCGGTCGGCGCCAACCGTCGACTGCGGCGAGGCCGTCCTCTGCCTTCCCATTAGGCTGCGCTGATGGGGAGAGCTGGCAACGACGAGTCCCGACCGTGCACCACCGAGCGAGGTGGCGCAGTGACCGCTCGGCGGCGCACGCGCCGCGCCGGGGTACCGCTCGCCGCGGTGGTGATCCTCTCCCTGCTCACGGCGTGCGCCGAGGCTCCGGCGATATCGACCACCTCCGATTCGGGCACGACGGCCACGTCGGCACCGACGGGGGAGATTTCGATCTCTCCCGATGACCCCCAAGCTTTCACGCCCATCCTGGCTCACGTGCCCGTCGCCCCTGTCCCCTTCGCGGGATCTGACGGGAAGACGCACGTCGTGTACGAGCTGTTCATCACCAACACCGCACCGGCCGCTGCCACGTTGGACCAGGTCGAGGTCATCGACAGCGCAACCGGCGAGGTTGTCGACACGCTCGACGAGGCCGCTCTCGTCGACGCCTTCGAGGTGGTGACCAGGACCACGGCCGACGGCGTCGTCGGCGCCGCCCAGTCGGGGACGATCTACCTCCACCTCTTGTTCGACGACGCCGCGTCCGTCCCCGAGTCGCTCGGCCATCGACTCTCGGCAACGCTGCCGGACGCCCCGCCGGAACGACAGAAGATCGATGAGTCCGTTGCCACGGTGCGGGTCGACGACCGCGAGGTCGTCGAGCTCGGGCCTCCGCTGGAGGGCACCGGCTACCTGGCCGCCGACGGGTGCTGCGACTCGACACGCCACCGCCGCGCCGCGCTCCCCGTCAACGGCTCGCTCACGATCGCCCAGCGGTACGCGATCGACTGGGAGCAGGTCGACGACGAGGGTCGCATCTATGTGGGCGAGCGCACCGACCCGAACAGCTACGCCATCTACGGCGACGAGGCGCTCGCCGTCGCCGAGGGCACGGTCGTCAAGGTCCTCGACGGCTTCGAGGAGCAGGTTCCCGGCACGTTCCCCGAGAACATCAGCATCGAGGAGGCCGACGGCAACTCCGTGGTGATCGACCTCGGCGCGGGCAACTTCGTGATGTACGCGCACCTGCAGCCCGGGAGCCCCCGGGTGGAGGTCGGCGACAAGGTGGAGCCGGGCGACGTCATCGGGCTGGTGGGCAACTCGGGTAACTCGATCGCCCCCCACCTCCACCTCCACCTCATGGACTCGCCGCTGCCACTGGCCTCGAGTGGGCTGCCCTACACGATCGACGACTTCACGATCTCGGGCCAGACCGTGAGCACCGAGGCCTTCGACAAGGCCGAGGCCGACGGCACCCCCCTCGAGTACACGCCGGTCGACCCGCCCACGAGCCACCGCGACCAGTACCCGATGGACCAGTCCCTGGTGACCTTCTGACCCGGTCGCCGGGCGTGGACGTGGTCCCGCCGTCCGCCAGGCCGCGGGACCGGGGCGGCGTACGCTCCGGGCGACTGGAGCGGGCGCCAGCCGAGCACGAGGAGGAACGATGCAGCTCACGCGCTTCTCGCCGGGCGAGGATGGTGGATCCCGGTTCTCCCAGGTGGAGGTCAGCTTCCCCCATGAGCGGGTCGTCGAACCGGGCCGGGAGATCCGCTCGTCCTCGGTGTTCCCGTCCGGGCAGGTGCAGTTCGCCGTCCTGCCGGACGGGCTCGACCAGCCGCTGCACCCGGCGCCGCGACGCCAGCTCGTCGTCGTGCTCGCCGGCCGGGTCGACGTGGGTACCCCCGACGGGCAGCGCCGCCAGTTCGGCGCGGGCGAGGTGTTCCTCGCCGACGACGTCCACTCCCCCGGGCACACGACCCGGACGGTCGACGGCCCCGTGCACGTGTTGTTCGTCCCCATCGCCGATGACCAGGTGTTCTGATCAGATCGCCGATTCGTTCGCTCGCCCAGGCGAAGCGCGGTCAGGTCACTCTCAGTGCTAGGTCTGCTCGGTCCCCCAGGGCCGTGCAGTTGTGACATGTTCGGACCGAGTCGAGCCCCGTGAGCACCGCGAAGGTCTGTGCACCGTGGCGGTGCAAGATCCTTCGCGGTTCCGCGGACGAGGGGACGCAGCGACCCGGCCACCCGCTGGTCGCGCCACGGCACCGGCTGTGGGAACCTCCCGGTCACAGCAGTGCCAGCAGCTTCGGGGTGTAGAGCGCACGGGCGGGCTCGACACCGGCGACCATGTCGAAGTAGATCGCCGTGAGCTCGGGGTCCGACTGCACGGCGCGCAACAACGAAAGTCGCGTCTCGGGTGTCTCCAATTGCGCCGTGGCCAGCGTGGCCCGGTATCCCTCGACCAGGGACTCGTCCCGGTCATCCGCGTACCTGCGGAGCGCCGTTTCGAGCCGGGCCGGGTCGGCCAAGCCGTCGCCCACGTGGCGCACCAGGGATTCCGCCTGGGAGAACGCGTCGCTGATCCCGCGTGCGGTGATGGAGTCCTTGTGGTGCCCGGCATCGCCGACGAGGGCCCAGCCCGGCCCGGTCGCCTGACGGAAGAAGTTCTGCTGGTCGCCGGTGCCGCGCAGTGCCTCGACGCGGCGCCCGGCCTGCACCCGGTCGAAGAGCGACGGGGCGGTGGTCCGGACCTGGTCCAGGTGCGCACGCTGCACGTCCGCCCGGACCTCGTCGAAGCGCGCCTGGGGGAAGTAGGCCAGCACGAGCGTGGCGCCGTCGTTGGTCGGTACCGCCGCCACCCAGCTCCCCGGCCGCTCGTAGAGCTCGAAGGACGCGGTGCTGCTTCCAGGTCGCGTTCCCCGTCGGGGCCGTCCACGGCGATGACGACCGCGTCATGGACTCCGTCCTGCTCCCTCAGCCGCGCTTCGATCTCCCCGAGCTCGATGCGGTAGCCACGGAGCTTGACCTGGTGGTCCATCCGCCCCAGGTGCACGAGCTGGCCGTCCTGCAGCGTGACGCGGTCACCGGTGCGGTACCAGTGCTGATCGGAGAGCGGCGAGCCCGCGGTGTAGTGGTGGACCACGCCGTTCTCGTCGAAGGACACGAAGCGGCCGGCGTTGTCGGCCGGGCCCAGATAGCCCCCGAAGCGCTGCGGACCGCGAACGCAGAGCTCACCTTCGGTGGCGGGGCTGCCGTCCTCGTCCAGCAGCAACGTCTCCAGCGAGGGGTAGGCCGTGCCGATGGGCACCGTCCCGTTGGCCGGCCGTGGCCAATCCTCCAGGCGACGCGGCAGGCGGTACCCGGTGCACCCGATCGTGACCTCGGTGGGACCGTAGAGGTTCTCCAGTGTGCTGGCCGGCGCGGCACCATGCCACGCCTCTGCGTGGGTCAGGGGCATCGGCTCCCCCCCGAACACGCTCCAGCGCAGCGTGGGCATGCTGTTCGGCGACAACGTGCCCAGGCGTGCCGCGAAGGACGCCAGCGACGGCACCGAGAACCAGTGGGTGAGCCGCTGCTCGTTGACGAGCGTCACCGGTGACAGCAGCTGGCTGCGCCTCGGCACCACGAGCGTGGCACCACTGCCCCAGGCCACGAACAGGTCGTGCACCGATACGTCGAACGTCAGCTCGAAGGTCTGCGACATCCTGCTGCCCGGCCCGGCCTCGTAGCGCGGCACCGCATGGGACAGGTAGGCACAGACATGGCGATGGAGGATCGGCACTGCCTTGGGCGTGCCGGTCGACCCGGAGGTGAAGAGGACGTAGGCGATGTCCTCAGGTGTGGCCGAGGACGGGGGCAGCTCGACGAATGGTTCGGTGACGAGGCCAGCCTGCTCCTCGGCCCCGGACACGAGGAGGGGGGCCCCGAGCTCGACGTCGGCCCGCCAGGTGTCGGCGACGGCCAGGGCCAGGCCGGCGGCTTCGGCTATGGCCGCATTGCGTGCCGGGGGGGACTCCGGGTTGAGCGGCACGACCGTGGCACCGGCCCGCAGGATGGCGAGATAGCCGACATAGGCGGTCGTCGAGCGGCTCGCCAGCAGCCCGACGCGCCCCGGCGTGACGCCTCCAGTGGCGGTGACCAGGCGCGCCGCGAGGCGCTCCGCCCGGTCCCGCAGCTCGTCGTAGGTCAGGCTCTCCTCGCCCACCTCGAGTGCGGTGCGGGAGCCGAAGCTCTCGACGGAGCGGGCGAACCAGTCGTAGAGGGTCGTCGTGGTCGTGTTCATGCGGCTCGTACCTCCATCCGGTGGAACCACTGGCGGAACTCGCCGACGGTGCGCAACGTGGCGAGGTCATCGGCGTCGACCTCGCGGTCGTGGTTGCGGGCCACCTCCACGACCATGCGCACCATGCCCAGCGAGTCGATCCCGATGTCGGACAGCGAGGAGCTGTCCGAGAACGCCGTGCGCGCGTGCTGGCGCAGCATCACCGTGGCGGGGTCGTCCGTGGTCTCCTCGTCGTCCGTCCGCTCGCCCGACCAGTAGCGCCTGGTCTGCCAGGGATAGCCGGGAAGGGGCACGAAGCGGCAATGCCGCCCGAACACCTCGCTCCAGTTCACCGTCTGGCCGCTGCGGTACCGCTGCGCGACGGCGACGGGCAACTCGGCCGCGGGATCGTCCTCGAGTGTCTGGGGGGCGCCGCTGAGTGCGGCGCGCACGTCCTCGTGCGATCTCCCGACCACCGCCAGCCGGTGCGCATGATGCTGCCGCCGTGTCGCGGCGCTGTAACAGATGTCGTGCAGCGGGAACGCTGAGCCCTGCCCAGCGGGGCCGAGATGGGCGACATAGGCGCGGGCCAGCGCCTCGAGTGCCTGCGGCGTGCGAGCGGACAGCGCCAGCACGGACACGCTGCCGTCCGGTCGGGGCGGCCGTAGGGCCCCGTTGCCGGCGGCGCGGGTGTCGCTCGCTCGGACGACGAGGTGCGCGTTCAGGGACGAGGCGCCCTGCCCGCTGACTCCCGCGATGGCGGGCCGGCCACGGTCGGGCAGGTCCTGGAGTTTCGTCGGCACGGCCAGCGGCAACGCGTCCCAGGCGATCTTCGGGTTCGGGGTGTCGAAGTGCAGGCTGGGTGGGACCTGACCGTGCTCGAGGGACAGCACGGTCTTGATCAGCCCGGCCATGCCTCCGGCGGCCTCGGCGTGGCCGATGTTCGTCTTGACCGAGCCGACGAAGAACGGCCGGTCTGGCGGCCTGCCGGCACCGAGCACCTCACCGAGCGCGCCGAGCTCGAGCGGGTCGAGCGTTGGCGAACCAGTCCCGTGGGCCTCGACGAAGTCCACGTCCGCGGGGGACACGCCGGCATCCTCGTACGCCCACCGGAGGACCTGGGTCTGCCCAGCGATCGAGGGCGCCAGCAACGAGCCGCCGGTGCGACCGTCGTTGCCGACGGCGCTGCCCTGGACCACCGCTCGGATCCGGTCGCCGTCGGCAACGGCCTCGGCGAGCGGCTTGAGGACGACGACCCCCACCCCGTCGCTCGGCGCGTAGCCGTCGGCGCGTGCGTCACCGAACTTGCTCCGCCCGTCATGAGCCAGCGTCCCGGCCTGGGTCATGAGCACCTCGCCGTCCGGCAGGAGCTTGAGGTTCACCGCCGCGGCCAGTGCCAGGGAGCTGTCACCGGCGCGCAGGCTCTGGACTGCCGTGTGGACCGCCATCAACGAGGAGGAGCAGGCCGTGTCCGTCACCACGCTCGGTCCCCGGAGGTCGAAGTGGTACGACACGCGGCCCGCCAGCAGCGAGCGGTAGTTGTTCAACAGCGACGCTGTCACGGTCGGAAGGCCCTGTCGGAGCTGGAGCTCCATGTAGTGCCCGTTGGCGCTCCCCACGAAGACCCCGGTCCGACTGCCGAGGAGCTCGTCGGGACGCTGACCCGCGTCCTCCAGCGCCTCCCACACCGTCATGAGCAGCAGCCGTTGCTGGGGGTCGAGCTCCGCTGCCTCGGCGGGTGACAGCTCGAAGAACCCGGCGTCGAAGTCGGCCACGCCGTCCACGTAGCCTGCCCGGCGACTGCTGATCATCCCCGGCGCGGGACGTGGCGCGTACAGTGCGTCCACGTCATATCGCTCGGTTGGCGTCTCACTCGTGGCATCGACGCCGTCACGCACGAGCTCCCACAGTTGATCGGGGCCTGACGCGCCGGGGAACCGACAGCTCAGGCCGATGACCGCAACAGATCGGGCATCGACGTCCTCGGTGGACCTCTTCATCTCGCACACTCCTGCGTCGTGTCGTTGTTCGACGTCTGCTTCTCGTTTGATGTCTTCTTCGCCCCGGGGCGTCAGGCCGGCTGCAGGTGGCGAGAGGGCTCGGCGTGGAGGACCTCGCTGACGACGCGCTCGGCTGACTCGAGGGCGCCGTTCATCCAGGCGATCCAGCGCGACGTGTGCTCGCCGGCGAAGTGGACGCGGGCTTCGCGGCGGCGCATGGCGGGCAGCATCCAGCGCAAGTCGCCGGGCTGCGTCCAGCCCCACCCGCCTCCCGCCCACGGGTCCTCCTGCCAGGCCTTGTGGGCCCCGCCGATGACCTGGCCGTCGATGCCGGGCACCAGCGCCCCGAAGAGCCGGCGCATGGCCGCTTCACGCCGATCCCCGTGGGAGGCGAACTCGAGCGCCTCGGTGTCGAACATGTAGGCGTGCAGCATCCCGGCGGTCGGGTCGGCCTGCTGGGAGCTGGTGTTCCACACCCGGCCGGCCACGGTGTCGGTGCCGACGAGGTCCAGCCCGCCCAACCGGCCGAGCGGGTCGTGCTCCCAGAACCGGGTGCCCGTCTGGACGTAGCAGCGCGCGGCGGGCATGTACTTCAGCTGCTGGATCGCGGCCAGCTTCTCGGGGGAGAAGCCGGCGTCGAGGTGCACACGGCGCAGCGGCGCGAACGGCAGCGCGCACACGCACCGGTCGACGTGCAGCTGGTGCTGCCCGGTGCGGTCCGTGTAGCCGATGGTGACGCCGCGGTCGTCCTGGGCGATCCGCACGACCGCGCTGCGGTACTTGACGCGGTCCCCGAGCGCGGCGGCGAACGCGTAGGGGAGGCGATCGTTGCCGCCCTTGATGCTGGACAGGTTGTCGCCGGCCTGCAGGGACTCGACCGCGAACCCGGCGGCGGCGTTGACGCGGGCGATGCGCCCGTTCTGGGCGTAGAACCAGTCGCGCCAGGTGCTGGAGGCGCCCTGCGATCGCAGGTAGCCGTCGAACGTCGTCCGGTCGAGCTCACTCGCCGAGCCGACCGAGCCGGGCCAGCCCGGGTCGGAGACGTCGCCGAGCTTCTGCATGCCTGATTCGAGGTACTGCGGGAAGCGCGCCGACGGGTCGGGCTGCTCGCTCGGATCGAGCCCGGGCAACGGCCACGGCTCCCCGGCCGGCGGCGCCAGGAAACGGCGGCCTCCCATGTGGAAGGCGCGCGTGCCGGTGTCGTACGGGGTCAGCTCGAGCCCGAACTCCTCGACGTACTTCAGCGTGTACTCGTTCGTGTCGAAGATCCGCACCGCCCCCATCTCGGCGTGCCCGCCGAGCTCGAGCCCGTCGCGCACCGTCTGCACGCGCCCGCCGGGGCGCTCCTGCGCCTCCAGCACGGTCACGTCGTAGCCGCGCCGCACGAGGTTGTAGGCCGTGCACAGGCCGGCCAGCCCCGCGCCGAGCACGGCGACCCGCCGCTCGCCGCCGGGCCCGCCGCGAGCCGGGTGCGCCACGTTGTCCAGGGAGGCCAGGGGCGCGGCGGCGGCGATCGCCCCGAGGGCCTGCAGGAACTTGCGTCGGTCGAGTGATGCGGTCATGCGTGTGCTGCTCCTTGGGCGAGCGCCGCGAGGCGGTCGATCGTGCTGTCGACGTCCTCGCGGGTCGTGCGGGGGTTGATCGTGCAGAGCCGCAACGCCGTCGCCCCCTGCACGCGGTGGCTGCTCAGGTAGGCGAAGCCGTCAGCCAGGGCGGCGGCGGGGAGGCCGGCGTTGAGGGCATCGAGCTCGGCCGGCGACGCTCCGGCGCGGCGGGCGCGGAACGTGACGATGCCCAACCGGGCAGGCGTCACCACCTCCCACGCGGGGTCGCTGGCGAGCCGGCGCTCGGCGTGCTCGGCCAGGGCGAGGCCGTGCTCGACGGCGGCGCGGAACGCCGCCGCGCCGTAGACCTTGAGCGACATCCAGAGCTTCAGGGCGCGGAACTGGCGGGTGAGCTGGATGCCGCGGTCGGAGAAGTTCACCTCCGACGCGGCCCCGGCGGCATCGCGCAGGTAGGCCGCGGTGGTGCTGAAGGTGCGCTCCAGCGCAGCACCGTCACGCACCAGCAGGCAGCCGGCCTCGAGCGGCTGGAAGAGCCACTTGTGCGGGTCGAGCGTCAGCGAGTCGGCCAGCTCGATGCCGCGCAACCGGGCGCGACCATGCGGCGAGAGCATCGCCGCCGCGCCGTACGCGCCGTCGACGTGCAGCCACATGCCGTGCTCGTCGCACACCTCGCGCAGCTCCTCGAGCGGGTCGACGGCGCCGGTGCCCGTCGTGCCGGCGGTGGCGACGACGCACGCCGGGAGGCGCCCGGCCGCCCGGTCGGCGGGGACGGCGGCGGCGACGTCGCCGGGGACGAGCTGCTGGTGGCGGTCGCTGGGCAGCACGCGCACGTGACGGACGCCGGTCACGCGCAGGGCACGCTCGACGGAGGAATGGGTCTCGTCAGAGACGTAGACGGCGGCGCGGGGCCGCTCGCTCCCGGCGCGTTCGTCCAAGGCGACGGCGAGCGCGGTCAGGTTGGCCGTCGAGCCTCCGCTGACGAACAACCCCTGGGCGCCCCCCGGTAGGCCGCAGACGTCTCGCAGCCAGTCGAGCACGACCGTCTCCACCATCGCCGCTCCCGGCGAGCCCAGCCAGGCGCCGGCGAAGACGCTGAAGCCGGCGGCCAGGGCGTCGGCCAGCACGGCGACCGGGTTGCCGGGGGAGGGGACGAAGGCGAAGAAGCGCGGGTGGTCGACCCGCAGGCCGGGGACGAGCACGTCGTGGAGCACGGTCTCCAGCACCCGCTCGGGGTCACAGCCCTCCTCGGGGAGGGGCTCGCGCAGGCGAGCTTCCATCTCGTCGCGGCCCGCACGCTCGCCGACTGGTAAGCCGGGCAGCTCGACGAGCCGCTCGACGAGCGCGTCGACCACCCGGTGCCCGAGCCGCCGGGCGAGGTCGGGGTCGAGCGTCAGGCGAGGATCCGTGGCGCGAGCCGCAGTGGACATCGCGACGACCATGCGGGTAAGGGCACCTGCGCCGCATCGGAAGACCTCCCGATCGGCGCGCCCGGTTCGCCCGGCCGGAGCTCCCTACTCCTCGGGATCCCCTACTGTCCTGTCAGGCTGGTCCGTTGGGGAATTCGGCGAGGGCTGGGGGTCGCTTCGCAAGGAGGAGGACGCAGACAGGGTGGTTTCCCCTGGCGAGAACGAGGACGCCGCGAGCGGCGTTCAGACCCGTCGAATTACCGACATGATCAGCCTGACAGGACACTAGTCGACCGGCACGGCGACGCCGAGGCGGTGGGCGATCGTGGCCGCTTCGGCGCGGTTGGCGGCGCCCAGCTTGGCCAGCACGCGCGACACGTGCACGCTGACCGTCTTCTCGCTGATGAAGAGCGCGGCGCCGATCTCCCGGTTCGTGTGGCCCGCGGCCATGAGCCGCAGGACATCGAGCTCGCGGGGCGAGAGGCCGGCCGGAGGCGCCTCGGGCTCGCCTTCAGCGGCCGCGCCGATCGTGATGCGCGCCCGCCGCGCCAGGGCCGCCACGGCAGCACTCAGCGGGCGTGCGCCCAGCGCGTCGGCTTGCCGGGCCGCATCGCCCAGCAGTTCCGCGACGCGATCGCGCTCGTCCCCGACGAGCAGGCGCGCCTCCGCCTCCCGCCAGGCGCACACGGCGGCATGGAAGGGGTAGCCGAGCTGCTGCCACCGCCGTCGGGCGTCCT
>WHTX01000107.1 GCA_009377505.1 Acidimicrobiia bacterium | reverse complement strand
CAGAACGCCCAGCCCCGCCGGCTGCGGTCAGCGAGGACGTCGTCTCGGTCGAGTGTGGCCACCGCTCCCCTTCCGCTCGTCGTGGGTGGGTGATGTGCTCCGTGCCCTCGGGCGGTGCCGGTCAGACGGCGTCTGCCCCGAGCTCGCCGGTGCGGATGCGCACGACCTGGTCGACGTCGGCGACCCACACCTTGCCGTCGCCGATCTTCTCGGTGCGGGCGGCGGCGATGATGGTGTCCACCACCTGGGTCACGAGGGCCGGCTCGGCCAGGACCTCGACCCGCACCTTGGGCTGGAAGTCGACCGTGTACTCGGCGCCGCGGTACACCTCGGTGTGCCCGCCCTGGCGGCCGAAGCCCTGGACCTCGGTGACGGTCATGCCCTGCACGCCGAGGGCGCGCAGCGCCTCCTTCACGTCGTCGAGCTTGAAGGGCTTGATGACCGCGGTGACCAACTTGACCATCTCGCCTCCGTCATCGGGCTTCGCGTGGCCTTGACCCTAACCAGCTGCGCCCGGCTCTACCCGGCCAGGGCCTCGGGACGTCACACCTGCTTGAGCAGCACCCGCGCCGCCACGACCACCGGGTCCCACAAGGGCGAGAACGGGGGCGCGTAGCCGAGGTCGAGGTCGACGAGCGCCTCGAGGTCCATGCCGGCGGTGATGACGGCGGCGAGCACGTCGACGCGGTTCGCCGCGCCCTCCTCGCCCACGATCTGGCCGCCGAGAACCCGGCCTGACCCCCGTTCGGCCACGAGCTTCACCGTGATGGGCCGCGACCCGGGGAAGTAGCCCGCCCGTGTGGTCGACTCGACGACCGTCGACACGTGCTCGAACCCCGCCGTCGTCGCCTCGGTCTCGTTGAGCCCGGTGCGGCCCACCTCGGTGGCGCAGATCTTGGACACCGCCGTGCCCACGACCCCGGGAAAGGTGGCGTACCCGGAGGCGAGGTTGATCCCCGCCACGCGGCCCTGCCGGTTGGCCACGGTGCCCAGGGCGATGTGCTGCCAGCGCTCGCTGACCCGGTGGAAGGACAGGGCGCAGTCCCCCGCCGCCCACACGCCCTGGCGCGAGGTGCGCTGGCGGCGGTCGACCTTGATGGCCCCCCGGTGGCCGAGCTCGATCCCCGCCGCCGAGGCCATCTCGGTGTTCGGCGTGACGCCGATGCCCAGCACGACCAGGTCGGCTTCGAGGGGGCCGTCGGAGGTCAGCACGCGCCCGGGCTCGAAGGCCTGCACCTGGACCCCGGTGCGCACGACCACCCCGTGCCGCTCGACCGCGGCGCGGATGGGGGCGGCCATGTCGGGGTCGAAGGTGCTCATGAGCTGGTCGCTGCCCTCGACGAGGTGCACGTCGGCGCCCCAGCGCAGGAACGCCTCGGCCATCTCGAGGCCGATGTAGCCACCGCCGACCACGACCACCCGCGAGGACCGGCTCTGGCGCGCCTGGCCCAACAGGTTGGCCGCGTCGTCGAGGGTCTGGACGCCGTGCACCGACTCACCGTCGATGCCGGGCAGGTCCGGCCGGGTCGGGCGGGCACCGGAGGCAATGAGCAGCTGGTCGTAGCCGAGCTGCAGCTCGCGGTGGTGCACGTGGTCTCGCACGGTCACCCGGGCGGCCACGGGGTCGATCGACACGACCTCGTGGCGCAGCCTCACGTCGATGCGCTGCTTGTTGCGCAGCTCCTGGGGCGTGCGAGCCACCAGGTCCTCGAGCGAGTCGACCTCACCGCCGACCACGTAGGGGATGCCGCAGGCCGAGTAGCTCGTCCAGTTGCCCTTCTCAAAGGCGACGATGTCGAGGTCGGGCCGCCGGCGGCGCGCCTGGGAGGCGGCGGACATCCCCGCCGCGTCCGCCCCGATCACGATCAGTCGTTCGGCCACGGGGGGCGAGCGTAGCGGCGGTGGCGTGGAAGTTCCCCGACGATGGCGGGGCCGAGGCCGGCAGGGCGCCGCGTTGCGATCCGGTGACGTCCCGGGAACACTGGTCGGGTGCGCTCACGACGTCTCATGCGTGGCGCGGCGGGGTTCCTGGCGGCGGCGCTCGTGACCGTGACCGGCGTCAACGCGGCAGTACCCGCTGGCGCCGTCCCCACCGCGGGCGGGTTCTTCCCCATCGCGCCGTTACGGCTGCTCGACACACGCGGCCCTGGCGGCGCCCCCCTCGGCGCCGAGGAGCGCCTCCTCGCCGTCGCCGGCGTCGGCTCCCTCCCGCCGGCGGGCGACATCGCCGCTGTGGCCCTGAGCGTGACGGCGACCGAGCCCACCGCGGCGAGCTTCGTCTCCGTCTACCCCGGGGGCACCACGCGACCGAACCTGTCCAACCTGAACGTCGTCCCCGGCCAGACCGTGGCCAACGCCGTGGTCAGCGGCCTCGATGCCAACGGGCAGGTCACGCTCTTCAACGCCGCGGGGACGACCCACCTCGTGGTCGACGTGGTCGGCTGGTACTCGGCAGGGCCCACGCCGGGCGGGGCGCGGTTCACGCCCGTCCCGCCCATGCGGCTGGCCGACACTCGCCCCGACCGGCCCGTCTTCGGCAACGAAGCCCTGGTCTTCGAGCTGTCCTCCACCCCGCCCTACGACCAGGTCCGGGCGGCAGTGGTCAACGTGACGGCCACCGAGCCCCAGGGCTACGGGTTCTTCACCGTCACCCCATGGGACGTGCCCCTGCCCGGGGCGTCGATGCTCAACTTCGTCCCCGGCCAGACCGTGGCCAGCTCCGCCGTCACCAGCCTCGGGCCCCATCGGCGAGCGGCCGTCTACAACGGTAGCCCGCTCCCCGTCCACCAGGTGGTCGACCTCAACGGCGTGTTCGTCGACGAGGACGCCACCACCGGTGGGGCCTTCACGCCCGTGCCCCCGACGCGCGTGCTCGACACCCGCCTGGCGCCGCAAGGCCCGTTCGGGCCCAACGACGAGCGACCCCTCGACGTCACCGGTTCCGTACCGCCTGCGGCCGGGGCCGTCGTGGCCAACGTGACGGTGGTGGCCCCCGACGCCCACACCTTCGTCAGCCTGTGGCCGACGGGCGGGGCGCGGCCGGGCGTGTCGAACGTGAACGCCGCGCCGGGCCAGACCGTGCCCAACCTCGTCACCGTCGAGCTGGGTGACGAGGGGAAGGTCCAGCTCTTCAACGCCGTGGGCAACACCGACGTGGTGGTGGACGTCCTCGGCTGGTACGAGCCCGCCACGTCGCTCTGACGTCGAATCGCGCGGTGGTGCGCGCGGTGGGCGAGCCGGCGGGGGCCGTGAGGCGCCGGCGGCCGAGCCCTGGGTGCGCTCGCCCCCGGCAGGCTGGCTCGCACGCACCCGGCCACGGCAGGCCCGCCGCAGCCAGGCCCGGCCGGCCCGGCCCTCCCCTCACCGCCTTCTTACGGCGTCCCGCGCCCTTGGAACTACTCGCCCAGCAGGCCGGGGAGCCGCCGGAAGAACACCGAACGCGCCAGGGCCTCGACCCCGGCGCTCGCCGCCGCGGCGAGGGTCGCCTCGTCGACGTGGGCGGCGAAGCCCACCACCGGTGCCCCCAGGCCGGCGACGGCGTCGAGCGCGCCGGCGCGCCCGAGGTCCACGAGCACAAGGTCGGCGCCGGCGGCCGCCTCGGCCAGGTCGGCCAGCCGGCCGACGAGGACCAGGTCCGCCCGAGCAGTGGCGGCGGGGGCGGCCAGTCGGGAGCGGTCCATGAGGTCGGGGGCGAAGGCCACCACCCTCACCTCGGCGCGCCCCCGCGTCGGCGGCGGAGGATGACGAAGGCCTTGGCCGCGCCCCAGTGCAGGCCGGGCTCGATGACCTCGCTGCCGAGGGCGGCGAAGGACCCGGGGGCGAGGTCGTAGCGGTCCTCGGGGAAGGCCCGCTCGGCGAGCTCGTCACGTTCGACTGGGGGTACCCCCGCCCGGGCCAGCACCGCCGTCGGGTGGGGGACGGCGCCGCGCAGCACGCTGAGCGGGGTGCTGCGCTGCTCGTCGACGTCGGTGGCGAGCAACGCCCGCAGCTCCGGCAGCACCTCGGCCCCGGCCCGGCGGGCCGCCTGTTGCGCCTCGGCCGTCACCGTTGCCGTGGGGGGCACGCCCGACCACTCGAGCACGCGTCGGGCGACGCAGCCCTCCACCCAGGCGCCGAGCGTCGCCTCGACGGCGTCGCCGAGCTCGGTGGCGAAGCGGGCCAGGGCGGCGTCGGGGCCCGCATCGGGGTCGGTGTCACCACTCATGGCGCCATGGAAGGCTGGCTCGTGAGCGCCTGGTTGAGGTTGCCGGAGCGCAGGCCCTCGAGGTCGAGGGTGGCGTAGCGGTAGCCGGCCCGCCGCAGCGCGGCAACCACGTCCGCCCGCCGGTCGACCACGTCACCGAGCCGGGCGAGGGGGACCTCCACCCGGGCGGTGTCGTGGTAGTGGCGCACGCGGAGCTCGTCGAAGCCGAGGCGGCGCAGGGCGGCCTCGGCCCGCTCCACCTGGCCGAGCAGGGAGACGCTGACCTCGGTGCCGTAGGGCAGTCGCGAGGCCAGGCAGGCGGCGGCGGGCTTGTCCCAGGTCTCGAGCCCGAGGCGGCGGGAGGCGGCGCGCACGTCGGCCTTGGTGAACCCCGCCTCGACGAGGGGGAAGCGGGCGCGGCGCTCGGCGGCCGCCCGCTGGCCGGGGCGGTGGTCGCCGAGGTCGTCGAGGTTCACCCCGAGCACGACCACGCCCTGCTCGGCCAGGGACAGCGGGCCGAGCTCGTCGAGCAGCGCCGCCTTGCAGTGGTAGCAGCGGTCGCCGTCGTTCAGCCGGTAGGCCGCCCGTTCCAGCTCGTCCGTGTGGACCTCGACGTGGCGCAGCCCCCAAGAGGCGGCCAGGCGACGGCAGGCGGCGCGCTCCTCCGCGGGAAGCGAGGGGGAGATGGCGGTGGCCGCGAGCGCGCCGTCGCCGAGGGTCTCGTGGGCCACGAAGGCGAGGAAGGCCGAGTCAGCCCCCCCGGAGAAGGCGACGACCACCCGGTCGAGCCGACGCAGCACTGCCCGCAGCGTCTCGAGGTCGGCCACGCGAACACGGTAGCGGCGCACCGGCGCGCACGTGGAGCCAGCGTCGTCAGGCGCCGAGCTCGGCGAGCACCTCGTCGACCTCCCCGCAGATGCCCGTGTAGAAGGTCCCGAACTCGCCGTAGAGGGCGGACGCCTCGTCGTAGCGGAGCGTGTACACGACCTCCTTGAGGTCGTCGGGGTGGTCGGCGAAGAGCGTGACCCCCCACTCGAAGTCGTCGAGGCCGGTCGACCCGGTGATGAGCTGCAGGATGCGCCCGGCGAAGGCCCGCCCCGACTGGCCGTGCTCCGCCATCAGGGCCTTGCGCTCGTCGAAGGGCAGCCGGAACCAGTTCGCCCCCACGTTGCGGCGCTTGGACATCGGGTAGAAGCACCAGGCCCGCTTGTCGCCGGGCGGCAGCTTCTTGGGGTGGAGCCGGGCCTGTTTCATGTTCTCGGGCAGGCCATCGGCGTACTCGGAGACCTCGGTGAGGGAGAGGTAGGAGTCGACGAGCTCCACGCCGGCGCCGACCACCGCCGTCTGCAGCCGGCGCAGGGTGAGGAAGTCGCGGTGCAGGGCCATGAGGGCGAGGTCGCCCTTGTGGCCGAGCAGCGCCACCGGCACCACGATCCCGCCGTCCTTGCGTACCGCCTCGACGGCGTCGACGATCGGTTGGCGCTCCACGGCCCGGCCCGTCACCTTGCCGAACAGGTGGAGGGCGCCGAGCCCGACGGTCGGTCCGACGGCGGAGTTCCCGGTCATGGCCTGACACTACGGGCTGTACAGGTTCAACTCCCCACCGCGGGTGAAGCCGGCGAGGGTGAGCCGGGCGGTGCGCGCCGCCTGGACGGCGAGCGAGGAGGGGCCTCCGACGGCGACGAGGGCGGCGAAGCCCGCAGCCCAGGACTTCTGCACGAGCTCGAAGCTGGCCCGGCCCGAGACGAACAAGCCGAGGCCGGCGGCAGGGAGGCGCTCGTCCAACAGCAGCCGGCCCACCACCTTGTCGACGGCGTTGTGCCGGCCGACGTCCTCGCGCACGACCAGCACCTCGCCCCCGGCGTCGAAGGCGGCGGCGGCGTGCACCGAACCGGTCCGCTCGAAGAGCTCCTGGTGGGGGCGCACGAGGTCGGGCGCGGCGGCGAGCACGCCCACCGCGGGCGGGGGGACGTCGGGGACGGGCGGCCAGCGCAGCTCCAGGTCGATGAGCTGGCTCGATCCGCACAGCCCACAGGCGGACGTGGTGAGGCCCAGGCGAGGCGCGGCCGGGGGGGCGGTACCGCCGGTGTCCACGTTCACCCGGTTGTAGCCCGACTCCGAGGGCAGCCCCTCGCCGCAGTACCGGCAGCTCCGCACGGTGGCCCCGTCGAGCAGCCCCTCGGCGAAGCAGAACCCCGCTGCCAGCTCGAAGTCGTGCCCCGGCGTGCGCATGGTGGTGCTCACGAGCACACCGTCGAGGTCGATGACCAGCGGTTCCTCGACGGGGACGGTGTCGGGCTCGCGCCGGCGCCCTCCAGAGCGGTGCCGGTCGGTGAGCACCTTGTCGGTTCGCCGTCCCACCCGCGCGACAGTAGCCACGCCCTCGCGCCCACGTCGGGGGTGCGCGTCGGGGGATGGCCAGCTCCGGGTGGCGAGGACGTCCCGACGCGGCCGGAGGGACGATCAGGCGGCTCGCCCGGACCGGTCCCGCTCGGCCAGCACCACCCCCGCCGTGTTGCGGCCCGAGGCGCCCCACACGCCCGCCCCCGGGAAGGTGGCCGCGCCGGTGAGGTACAGGCCCCGGACAGGGGTCCGGTAGCGGCTGAGCTCGGGCTCCCGGCCCAGCAGCGCGGCGAGGGGCCCCCCGGCGAAGGACTGGGCGTAGCCCCGGGGCAGGTTCAGCTCGCGCTCGTAGACGTCGGGGGTCATCGCCCGCCAGTCCCGGACGCCGTCGAGGAAGCCGGGCCCCACCCGGGCGGCGAAGGCCTCCAGCCACCGCTGCGGCTCGCTCGAGCCCATCCAGCCGCCGGGCAGGGCGTACGGCGTGAACAGCACCTCGAGGCTGAACACGTGCCCCCCGCCGATGGGCGCCATCGACGGGTCGAGCACCGAGGGCACGTTCACCAGCATGATCGGCTCGCGGGCCACCCGCCCGGCCATGCCATCACGGTGGGCGGCGGCGATGGCATCGACGGTGGGGGCGAGCACGTTCGTAGGCACCAGAGGCTCGGACACCCCGACGCGCTGGCGGACACCCTCGTCGAGGTCGGTGAAGCGGGGCAGGTGGTCGACGACGGCGTCGACCTTGGACTCGTAGCCGTCGAAGCGGGGCCGGGCCTGCCACCGCTCGGCCAGGGAGGCGGCGGCGGCGGGAGGGGGGTCGCCGAGCCACTCGAGGATGGCGAAGCGGGGGTCACAGGCGACGACGACGGTGGGGGCGAGGACCTCTTCGCCGCCCCGGGCGCGCACGCCCCGCACGGCGTCCCCCTCGACGAGCAGGGACTCGACGGGCGTCGCGCAGCGGGTCACCCCGCCGGCCGCCTCGAAGCTGGCCCGCAGGGCGTCGACCAGCGCCCCGCTCCCGCCCACCGGCCGGCCGCCCTTGACGAGGTGCGAGGTGGCGAGGCGCAGCGCCCCGAGGCCCGTGCCCTTGAGGTGGGGCGAGACGCCCCAGATGGCAGGGCCGAGGGCTGCGGCCCCGCCGAGGAGGGTCTCGGAGGACAGGTAGGCGCGAAGCACCTGGGCCGCCGACCGGCGGGACCAGCGCAGCAGCCGTGCCGCCCCCGCAGCCCGGCGCCGGGCCACCGTCCGGGCCACCGCGCCGGGGGTGGGCGTGGCCATGGCGATCTCCTGCACGAGACGGGCCGCGGGCAGGGCGTCGTCGAGGTAGCGGCGGTACCCGCCGACCTGGTCGGGATGGGTCACGTGCAGGGACTCGAGGGTGCGCTCCACGTCGTGGAAGAGGACCGCAGGTGGGCCTTCGGACCAGCTGTGGAGGACCTGGGCCGGGTCGAGGTCGAGGTAGCGGAGGCCGTGGGCGGCGAGGTCGAGCTCCTCGGCGAGGGGCAGGGAGCGCACGGCGACGTGGTCGCAGTTGCAGATGTTGACCCGAGTGCCCAGGGCGGCCACCGTCGAGGCGCAGCCACCGACCCCGTCGCGCGCCTCGAGCACGAGGGTGCGCAGCCCCGAACGGGCAAGGTAGGCCGCGCAGACCAGGCCGTTGTGGCCGCCCCCGACCACGATCGCCTCGTAATCAGCGGGCATCGTGGTCAGCGGGCAACGTCGTGAGGGACCATCACCGAAGTCTCCCACGGCCCGCGTCAGTAGCGTGGCGGCGTGGGGCTGATCGATGAGGTCCGCTCAGGACGGTACGTCCCCGATGGTGAGGGGCCCGTCGCCCGCTCGTCCGACGGCGCCCCGAGCCTCGCCACGACGGCTGAGCGGATCAAGGTCGCCGGCGTGCCCCGAGTGGGCCCGTGAACCGGGTCGTTTCCTCGACACGTTCTGGTTCGTCCGCGACGTCCCGTCGTTCCATGCGACGCGTCTGATGCAGCGAGACGAGATCACGGCGTTCATCGTCCTCGAGCTCCTCCCGTCAGAGTGGAACGGGCGGGCCCGGCCGCTCCTCGGGAGCGGCCGGGCGACAGGTCCCAGCAGCGGGGCTACAGCCCGATCGACTCGTCGATGAACTCGTTCGTCATCACGTCGGCGGGCTTGACGTTCTTGGCCACGGCGAAGCCCTCGAGCGGAGCGAGCAGGTTGATGACCTCCTGCACCCGGGCCTCGTCGAAGTTGCCCAGCGTCGCGTCAGGGCCGTTGTCGACGATCCCCAGCTCCTCCTGCTGCTCGACCGAGAACTCGGCCACGCCCTGGCTGTACTGCCAACCGTCGTCGAAGGACTCGGTGAGGTCGAGGATGACCTCGATGGAACGGGCGGGGTCGCCCAGGTAGTCGACCTGGGCCTGCTGCATGATGGGGACGAACTTCTCGAGGCAGGGCGTCAGCTCCTCGAGGTCACCGGCGCGCACGGCCATGGTCTGGCTGTAGCTCTGGAAGCCGGCGTCGTGGACGAGCTGGAACTTCACCGGCTTGTGCCAGGCCTCGACCTCGTTCATGTAGATGTACGGCTCGGCCGAGGCGAAGCCCTGCTGGGCGATCTTGCCGCCCTCGCTCACGAACACTGCGGGGGTTCCGTCATAGGAGCTGTCGAGCTGGGACTCCTGCAGCACCCCGGTGGCGACGAAGTACGCGATGTAGGTGGCGTCGGCGAAGTAGCGGACGAGGATGTTCTTGGCGCCCAGGTCGGCGATCGTGTTCACGTCCGGGTAGGTCGCCGGGTCCCACATCAGGATCTGCGGGTTCTTCTCGAAGGGCGCCATCACGCCGACCGTGGGCAGCTGCTCGGCCTGCTGGACGGCCTCGGAGGTGGAGACGTAGCCGAGGTGGATCGACTCGTCCTTGTACATGGTGGCGCTGACCTGCTCGAAGCCGATGGCCGGCCCGCCTTCGCGGATCTCGATCTCGACACCGGTGTCGACGTCGCCGGCCATGAGCGGCCCGATGGACTTGTAGTTGTTGGTGTCGACGTCGTAGTCGTCGCCCAGCATCTGGTAGAGGCCGCCGTGCTCGGCTTCGGCGTGCCAGTCGGTCTGGACGACGATCCGGGACGGGCAGACGCCGGCCAGGTTGGTGGGCGAGTCCTCGCCGCCCGCCCCGCCGGCCGCGGTCGTGGCGCTGCCGTCGCCCTCGGCGGCCGTCGTGGCCGAACTGCCCTCGCTGTCGTCACCGCCGCAAGCGGCGGCGACGAGCGACACGGCCAGCACGGCGGATGCCAGGCGCGCCCATCTCGGGATCTGCATGTGTGGGTTCCTCCCCGTCAGGTGAACACGTGGCCGCGCCGGGCGCGCCGTGCGACGTCATCGCTCCCGGGCACCATGCCAGCGGCCGATCGCCCTGCGCCCGACCCAGTCGAAGAGCAGGTAGAAGGAGATCCCGAGCATCGTCGACAGGATGATGGCGCCGAACAGCGCCTCGTTGTCGATGCGGGAGAAGTAGCTGCGGAGCCGCTCCCCGAGCCCGGGCTCGCCCCGGCCGAACACGAAGTCGCCCACGATCGAGCCGATCACGGCCAGCCCGGCCGCGTTGCGCAGCGCCACGAAGAACGCGGGCAGCGCCGAAGGGGCCTGCAGCTTCACGAGGCGGGTCCACCGGCTGGCGCCGTGCAGCGTGAACAGGTCGTGCTGGCCCTCCTCCGCCGAGAGCAGCCCGAAGAGGGTGTTGTTGGCGATGGGGAAGAACGAGATGATGAGCGTGACCAGGGTCCGGGCGTTGAACCCGTAGCCGAACCAGGTGCCGATGAGCGGGGCGATGGCCAGGATGGGCGTGGCCATGAGGGCGAGCAGCCAGGGGAACACCGACCGCTCCACCCAGCGGGCCTGGCTCATCACCACGGCGGCCAGGGTGCCGAAGACGATGGCCTCGGCGAGCCCGACCACAGCGACCTTGATCGTGTTCCAGAGCGCCTCGAGGTTGCCGAGGAAGTAGACGCCGCTGTCGACGTCGGCGTCGATCTGCGCGCCGGGCAGGACGTCGCTGAGCACCTTCTTGCCCACCTCGACCAGGCCGCTGCCCGTCACGCCCTCCCAGAAGGAGGTGTAGAGCACCCGGTGCGGCGGGGGCACGAGGAAGCGCCGCTGGGGCTCGAAGGCAACGTAGCTGATCAGGTACCACATGCCGATCAGGAGGCCGAAGACGACGACAGGGCCGACGATCTCGATGACGGAGCGGCGGCGGGGACGCGCCTTGGGCGCGTCGCCCAGCTCCTCCGCCTTGGCGGTGGGGACGGCGGCGGGCGAGGTGTCCTGGAGGGTGCTCACACGCGGCGGGCCTCCGCGTCGCTTCGGTCCTCACGAGTGCTCACGGGGTCGACGCTCACGGGGACGGCGCTCATGGTCCGTAGCCGCCCCGGAGCGCGTGGGACACCTGGCCGGACAGCTCGGCAAAAGCGGGCTCGAAGCGCAGTTCGGGCCGGCGGGGGTACTCGAAGGGCACGTCGAACTCGGCGACGATGTGGCCGGGCCGGGCCGACATCACCAGCACCCGGGTCGACAGGTAGACGGCCTCGTAGATGGAATGGGTGATGAACAGCCCGGCGAAGCGCTCGATGCGGAAGAGGCGGAGGACCTCGTCGTTCATCCGCTCTCGGGTGATCTCGTCGAGGGCGCCGAAGGGCTCGTCGAACAAGAAGATCTCCGGGTTCAGCGTCAAGGAGCGGGCGAGGGAGACACGCATGCGCATACCACCCGACAAGGCGTTCGGGTAGTGCCCTTCGAAGCCGTCGAGGCCGACGAGCCGCACGGCGGCGGCCGCCCGCTCGACCCGTTCCTCCTTGCCCATCTTGTGCAGCTCGCAGAAGAGCTCGACGTTGCGCTGCACCGTGCGCCACTGCAACAAGGTGGCGTCCTGGAAGACGTAGCCGATGTTGGGGTCGGAGAGCTCCACCCTGCCCGACGTCTCGGGGATGAGCCCCGAGGCGATCTTGAGGACCGTCGACTTCCCGCACCCCGACGGGCCGACAATGGTGACGAACTCGCCCTTGCGGACGTCGAAGGTGACGTCGTCGAGCGCCCTCGTGCCGTCGGGGAACACCTTGGAGACGCCCTCGAAGCGCAGGCCGACCGTACCGGGGCCGCCCGCCGCGGTATCGGCGGGGCGACCGCTCGACGCGGAGGAGACGGGTGCGGTCATGCCGGGCCAGAGCTTGCCATGCGGTCCCCCGGGAGTGGGCTCGGGAACGTGAACCGTGTGTTACGCACCAGGCTGGTCATCCTTGCCGCTGGCTGGGCCGGTGCGCCAGGCAGAACGGGGCTCGACGCGGCAGGGCCGCCCCCGGAGGAGCGGCCCTGCGCATCATCCTTTGTAGCCCTGGCGGATCGAGGCTCTGGCGGGACGGGCGTGCCCGTCAGAAGTCGTCCATGCCTCCCGGCATGGCGGGGGCGCCGGCGTTCTTCTCCGGGGCGTCGGTGATGACGGCCTCGGTGGTGAGGAACAGGGCGGCGATGGAGGCGGCGTTCTGCAACGCCGAGCGGGTCACCTTGGCGGCGTCGATGATGCCCGCCGCGGTGAGGTCCACGTAGTCGCCGGACGCCGCGTTGTAGCCGTTGGAGCCGGTGAGCTGGCGGACCCGCTCGACGACGACCCCGCCTTCCTCGCCGGCGTTCACGGCGATCTGCTTCAGCGGCTCCTCGAGCGAGCGGGCGACGATGCGGGCACCGGTCGCCTCCTCGGCCTCGAGGGTGGAGGCCAGGTCGAGCACGGCCTTCTGGGCACGCAGCAGCGTGACGCCGCCACCGGCGACGACCCCCTCTTCGATGGCCGCCTTGGTCGTGGAGACGGCGTCCTCGATGCGGTGCTTCTTCTCCTTGAGCTCCACCTCGGTAGCGGCCCCGACCTTGAGGACGGCCACGCCGCCGGAGAGCTTGGCCAGGCGCTCCTGGAGCTTCTCACGGTCGTAGTCCGAGTCGGTGTTCTCGATCTCGGCCTTGATCTGGTTGATGCGGCCGGTGACGTCGTCCTTGGCGCCCTTGCCCTCGACGACGGTGGTCTCGTCCTTGGAGACGATGACCTTGCCGGCCCGGCCCAGCAGGTCGAGCGTGGTGTTCTCGAGCTTGAGGCCGACCTCTTCGGAGATCACCTGGCCGCCGGTGAGGATGGCCAGGTCCTGCAGCATGGCCTTGCGGCGGTCGCCGAAGCCGGGGGCCTTGACGGCGACGGACTGGAACGTGCCGCGGATCTTGTTCACGACGAGGGTGGCGAGGGCCTCGCCCTCGACGTCCTCGGCCACGATGACGAGGGGCTTGCCGCCCTGCATCACCTTCTCGAGCACGGGCAGCAGGTCGCGCACGGAGGTGATCTTCGAGCTGACGAGGAGGATGTAGGGCTCCTCGAGCACGGCCTCCATCCGGTCCTGGTCGGTCACGAAGTAGGGCGAGATGTAGCCCTTGTCGAAGCGCATGCCCTCGACGAGGTCCATCTCCATCCCGAAGGTCTGGGACTCCTCGACGGTGATGACGCCGTCCTTGCCCACCTTGTCGATGGCCTCGGCGATCATGTCGCCGATCTCGGGGTCGGCGGCGGAGATGGCGGCCACCTGGGAGATCTGGGCCTTGCCCTCGACCTCGACGGCCTGCTCGGCGATGGCCTCGACGGCCCGGGCCACGGCGGCCTCGATGCCCTTCTTCAGGGTCATGGGGTTGGCGCCGGCCGCCACGTTGCGCAGGCCCTCGCGCACCATCGACCAGGCCAGCACCGTGGCGGTCGTGGTGCCGTCGCCGGCGACGTCGTCCGTCTTCTTGGCGACCTCCTTGACGAGCTCGGCCCCGATCTTCTCGTAGGGGTCGGAGAGCTCGATCTCCTTGGCGATGGACACGCCGTCGTTGGTGATGGTGGGCGCGCCCCACTTCTTGTCGAGCACGACGTTGCGGCCCTTGGGCCCGAGGGTGACCCGGACCGCGTCGGCCAGCTGGTTCATCCCGGCCTCGAGGGCTCGGCGCGCTTGCTCGTCGAACGCGATGATCTTCGGCATCTTGGTGGCTGTCCTCCGTATCGCCGGCGGCGGCACTGACCACCACCCGCTGCTGCATGTCCTGCTGCGTGTCGACGGCCACGGACCGAGTGCCCCGTGTCCCGGGGTGATCCGTTAGCACTCTCGTCGGTCGAGTGCTAAGTACAGCACGCAGCGCCGCGTTACTGCAACCCGCCCCGGCCCCGGTCGCGACTAATCTCGCCTCGTGCCCGCATCCGAACCGGACACCACGCGTGGTCTGCCGTTCACCGCCAAGCTCGTCGTCGGCCTTCTGGCCGTCGTCGGGCTGGTGTCCATCGTGCGCTGGATCATCAACGGGCTGTTCGGGCTGCTCTTCTTCGCCGTGGTCCTCGGCGTGCTCTACGTCGCGGTCAGGGCGCTGTTGCGGCGCTGACCCCTCCGCTCGGCCCGTCGGCCTCCGGCGTGACCCCGGCCAGGTGCTCGCGCACGACCTCGGCCGCGCAGCCGACGGCGTCGGCGAGGGCACGTTCCTCGCCGAAGCGCTCGACCAGGGACACGACGGGGGCGCCGAGCTCGACGTCGACGTCCGCGTCGCCGCACACGACGAGCACGGGCACCCCGAGGCGGCGCGCCAGGGCCTCGACGCCGCCGACGACCTTGCCGTCGAGGGACTGGCGGTCGAAGAAGCCCTCGCCGGTGACGACGAGGTCGGCGCCGACCAGGTGCTCGGCGAGGTCGAGCTCCTCGGCGACGAGGTCGAACCCGCTGCGCAGCTGGGCGCCGACGGCCGCCAGGCCCCCGGCCAGGCCACCAGCGGCCCCGGCGCCCTCGAGCTCGGTCACGTCGACGCCGAAGCGCTCGCGGTAGACCTGGGCCAGGCGCTGCAGGCGACCGCGCAGCAGCTTGACCTGGGCGGGGGTCGCGCCCTTCTGGGGGGCGAAGACGGCGGCCGCGTCGAGGAACGGGGTGCTCACGTCGCAGGCGACCTCGAGCCGGA
>WHTX01000106.1:5983-14532 GCA_009377505.1 Acidimicrobiia bacterium | reverse complement strand
CGACAACGTCGCCTCGGGAGGGAGGTCGGCGTGGAGGGCGGCGCCGGCGAGCAGCCGGCGGGCTTGATCGCTGCGGAGCTGCTCCTCGCCCAAGCGTCGCACAGGCAGCAGCAGGGTGCGGACGGTGCGGAGCAGGTCACGTCGGGTGCGCGCCGCCAGGCGGGCCGCGGCCCGCACGGGGGGGAACGGGCCGAGCAGCACGTCGAGGAGCGGCCCGCGCCACTGCTCCCACCGGGCCACGAGGTCGAGCCAGGCCTCGCCCTCTCCCGGTACGTAGCGGTCGAGGTCGGCGGCGGTCCGGGCGGGGTCACGCTCGAGGACGGGGCAGGTGCCGTCGAGCGCCGGATGGGCGAGCACGCTCGGCGCCTCGCGCCAGCGAAGCCCGTAGCGCTCGAGGCCCAGGCGCCCCAGGGCCGGCGAGGCCACGGCCATGGGGTAGAAGGACGAGCACACGTCGTGCAGGAACCCCGGCTCGGTCAGCTCGGCCGAGCGCACGGCGCCCCCCGGGCTGGGCGCGGCCTCGATCACCAGGACCGACCAACCGGCGTCCACGAGCACGTTCGCGGCGACGAGGCCGTTGGGGCCGGCGCCGACCACCACCGCGTCGACGCCGGCGGTCGGGGCGCGCGGAGTGGCCGCCGACGGATGCGCAGCGGGGGGCATGCCCCCAGCTTGGGCCATCCGGTGCCCTGTCCACCACCGTGGATGGGGCACTGACGGGCCCCCGATCACGGGCAGCGCCTCCCGTCTATGGGCGAAAGGTCATTCGATTGTCATGCCTTGGCGCGCGGAACATCACGCAGAGTGGGGACTACTGGGGGGAATCAACGTTCGGTTGAAGGGCGGAGCTATGCAGTCACGTACAGGTTCGGTCTGGCGGAGGGTCTCCGCGGGGGCCGCTGCGGTCGCCGTGGTACTCCTCGCCACGCTCGGCCTCGGTACCGGCACCGCAGGCGCCCAGACGGTGGGCGCACCCATCACCGACTACGCCGCCTATCCGGGGCCACTGCCCGACGGTTGCCCCGACGGCGCAGAAGCCGTGGTCGGAGTGCGGTACACGAACGGCCGGGGCGGCGAGGCGTCCGACCTCCGCAAGCTCGACCTCGCACCCGGTGACACCCTGACCGTGCACTGGGACGATTTCGCCCCCGGCTGCACCGGGACGGATGACGAGCCGCTCGTCGCCGTGAGCCTCAGCGCCTACGACTCGCCCACCCCGGAGTTCGACATGGGCGTCGACCAGCAGCTCCTCGACGGCTGGACCGCGTGTGGCGCCGGCCTCGAGCCTTGCCCGCCCGGGGAGGGCGGGGGCTACGCGCTGTCCCTGGCCGTGCCCGGGCCCGCCGTCTCTCAGCTCTGCAACACCCAGATGGAGTTCGTCATCGGCCTGCCGCTGGCCGTCGTCGGGCCCAGCGGCAGCTACTACAACGCGGTGCTGCGCAACGACGCCCGCCCCAGCATGGGCATCGGGGCGACGAACTTCCCCATCCCCGACTGCGTGCCCGGCACCTCGCCGACGACGGCCTCGCCGCCGACCACTACGCCGCCGACCACTGCGCCGCCCACGACGCTGCCCGAGGTCGGCCCGGTGGAGGTGGAATCGTCCCAGGTGACGGCCCCGCCCGAGGTCGCACCGGTCGCCGTGGCCGGGGTGTCCGTGCGCCAGCTGCCGGCCACGGGCGCCGCCAGCGGCAACCTCGCCCTCGCCGGCTCGGCGCTCCTGCTCGCCGGGGCCGCCCTCGTCCTCGTCGGGACGCCGGGCCGGCGAGCGGCTCACTCGGGCGGCGACGCCCACCGGTAGCTGACGAACGGGGCTCGGCGATTACTCCCGCGGCGAGTCATCCCGCGGCGTCCTCGACCGGGAGCAGCTCGTCGCGCTGCTCCCGGTAGTAGGCGGTCACGGTGACGATCACGGCGACGATGGGCACGGCCAGGAAGGCGCCGGACAGCCCGGCGACCAGGATGCCCGCGCCCACCGCCACCACGATGACGATGGGGTGGAGGCGCATCGCCCGGTCCATGAAGAATGGCTGGAGCACGTTGCCCTCCACCTGTTGGACCACGACCGTGAGCACCAGGACCCAGATGGCGTCGCCGAAGCCGCCCGAGACGAGCGCCACGAGAGCCGCGAGGGCACCGGCGAGGGTGGCCCCCACCAGCGGGAAGAAGGCGCCGAAGAAGGTGAGCACGGTGAGGGGCAGGACGGCGGGGACGCCGATGACGACCAGGCCGCCACCGATGAGGACGGCGTCGATGACCCCGGTGAGGGCCGTGGCCAGCAGGTAGCGGCGCAGCAGCAGCCGGCCGCGCCGGCCGAGCTCGCGGACGTCCTCGCGGTGGGCGGAGGGCAGGCGTTCGATCACCCAGCGCCCGATCAGCTCGCCGTCCTTGATGAGGAAGAACAGGACGAAGAGCAGCAGGACCACGCCGGCGACGAGCTCGATCGCCATCCTCGCCGTGCCGAGTGCCTGGTCGGCCAGCCCGCTGCCGCTCGCCCGCGCCGCTTCCTCGATGGCGGCCCGCAGGTCGCCCACCTGCTGCTCCGAGAGGCCGAGGGGGCCCTCCACGGCCCACCGCTCCAGCTCGGCGAGTCCGCCCTGCACCTGGTCCTGGAGGTGGGACAGCTCCGAGGCGAAGGCGGTCACCAGCCACCAGCCGATAAGCACGAGGATGGCGACGCTGCTCACGAAGACGGTGACCGCGGCCAGGGCCGGGGGCCAACCCCGCCGTCGCAGCCGCCCGGCCAAGGGCTCGAGCACCGACGCGAGGAACAAGCTGAGCACGAGGGGCAGCACCACGGTCCACAACTGCACCAGCACCCAGGTCGAGACGGCCAGGGCGGCGCCGATGAGCAGGAGCCGCCAGCTCCAGGCCGCCGCGGCCCGCAGCACGGGAGGGGGCGGGGTGGTCGTCCGTATCGTCACCCGTCGTCTGTACCCGGTCTCGGGTGGGTCAGCCAGATCAGCTCGGGCCCTGCGCTCTGGCGGCGTGAACCGGGCCTGGACGCGAACGATCCCGGTAGGGGGCGGGGTCCCACCGGGATCGTCGTACTGCGTTGGTCACGCATCGGGTTACCCGCGCCTGCGTCCCTCAAACGCGGTTTTCCCCGAGAACTTCGGCGGGGGGCGGGGCGAGGGGCAACCGGAGGCCGACGACGCTGCCCCCACCAGCCCTGTTCGCCAGGCTGAGGGCGCCAGCACAGGCGGAGACGACCGCCAGGGTCGTGGCCAGGCCCAGGCCGCTCCCGCCAGAGGGGCCCGGCGCGGCCTCACCCGGCGCGCCAGGCCGCGGCGCCGACTCGGCGATCCGGGCGAGGAGGGCGGGGTCGAGCCCGGGGCCGGTATCGGCCACGTCGACGGCGACGAAGCGCCCTCGTCGGCCGGTGGGCCAGACGTTGTCCTCTTCGCCCGAGAGGTCGACAGCAGTCGTCGTGAGCGTCACCTGGGGACCGGCAGCTGAGGCGGCCGGGCTCGAGCCGGCATCGATGGCGGCGACGGCGTTGAGCGCCAGGTTGAGCAGGCACCGGCGCAGCTCGGCGGCGGGCACGGCGGCGGCGAGGCCAGGGCAGCCGAGCTCGAGCCGCAGCTCGACCCGGTCGAGGGCGGGCCGCAGGAATGTGGCGAGCCCGTCGACCACCTCGTCGACCGGCGTGGCGGGGGCGCCCGTGGTGCGGGGCCCGGCCGCCTCGCCGCCCGTGCCACCCGGCCGGGCGACCTCGCCGAGCTGGCGCACCAGGACGACAGCGTCGGCGACGTTGTCTCGCAGGGCGGCCGCCCGGGCGCGGATGGGCTCGTTCGTGCTGCGCCGGGCGATCACCTCGAGGTTCAGGCCCACGGTGGCCAGCAGGTGGCCCAGGTCGTGGGCCAGGCCGGCGGCGAGGCGCCCGGCCATGGCCTCTCCCTCGAGAGCGAGCAGGTCCGCGGCGGGAGTGACCGGGCCGGTCTCGGGGAGGTCGCTGGCCACGGGGACCGAGGCTCCACCCCACGTCCGGTGCCGTCAAGGGTGACGCGCTGGCGCGGGGGGTCAGGTGGGGTCGTGGGGCAGGCTCGAGCGGGCGGCGCGCAGGTAGCCGTACGGGGTCTCGGCCAACAGGTTGGACACCCGCGAGGTGTAGACGTCGGCGTAGCGCTCGACCTGGCGGGCGAAGAGGCTCTTGTCGCTGCCGGCGCGCATGAGCGGCCCCCACGTCGCGTTGCCCATCGCCCCGGCCTCCCTGGCCAGGGGGCGGATGCGCGCGTCGAGCGCGGCGCTCTCCGTGGCCGTCTCGCGGATGTGGCGCTCGAGCTCGGCTGGGCCGACCTCGGGGCCCGGCGCGTAGCCACCCTTGGTCCGCAACCTCCCCAAGCGGAGGCTGGCCAGGCGCCGGTCGACGTCGGCCTTCTCGGCCATGAGCACGCTCAGCTCGGTCTCACGGGGCTGGAAGGCGGCGGCGTCGCGGATCTCGGGCTCGACCTCGCGCAGGATCAGGGCCGTCCGCCAGCGAAGGACGTCCTTACTGACGTGCACATCGCCGAAGAGGTGGTCGCCGACGTAGAGGATGTCGGCGCCGGACAGGCCCAGGCTGGTCTCGACGAGGTGGGCGTCGCCCCCCGTGTAGACGTCGCCCGGGGCGAGGGGGCCACGGTGGGGGACGAGCAGGCCCTGGTCCTCGTCCACCATCCGGTAGGCGGGGAAGCGCTCCGAGAAGAACAGGGGCTTGCGCGCCTCGACGATGACGATGTCGAACAGGTCCCGCCAGGTCTGGCCCTCGGGCAGGAAGCGGTCCATCGACCAGCTCATCATGGCCTTGGTGTAGGACCAGTCCGAGTTGGTGATGAGCAGGAGCGTGCGCCCGGCGTGGCGCTGGTCGAGGAGGGCCAGGGGCAGGTCGGGGTCGAGCTCCACGTAGCGCTCGGGGTCGGCCACGATCCTCGCCTTGAGCTCGCCTTGGGTGTGGGAGCGGTCGAGGGCCTCGGTGAGGGCTCGGGCGACGTCGTCATAGCCCACCACCTCGGGCAGGGCCTTGCGGTCGGCGAGGTCGACGAGCTGGGAGAACAGGCTCGCCTCGGACAGGGAGAACAGCGTGTTCATGAACTCCCAGCGTGGCTCGCCGAGGTCCACGTACTCCCGCGAGTAGGTGGACCGCAGCTCGTCGAAGGGCAGGGCGCGGGTGCCGTGCTGGGCCCGGATGACGTAGCCGAAGCGGGTTGCTTTGACCAGGTTGCCCAGCTCGAGGTCGAAGGCCAGGCCCTGCACGAAGGCAGCCGGGTTGAACACCAGGTCCCCCGCGGGCCAGCCCCGGTCGACCAGCAGCGCCCGGGCGTGCTCGAACGCTGCTCGCTCCCACTCGTCTGACCGGTACTGGACGAGCGTGTAGTCCATGTCGTAGCCGAAGGCCCGGATGCCGCGGAGGTTGAGGGTGCGGTTGGCGTAGACCCGTCGTTCGGCTGGGGTGGGGGCGAAGGGGTCCATGGCCGCGCCTACGCGGGCGGGGGGGCCGACGCGATCATCTCGCCGAGCAGGTCGAGGGCGGCGTCGGCGAAGGAGAACATGTTGGCGGCCCGGTCGTCGACGCCGGTCCCCACCTGGAGCGCCCGCTCGACGGGGCCGGCCACGGCGACCCAACCGTGGCCCGAGGGGTCGCCATAACGGTTGCCCTTCGGCCCGGCGGCACCGCCCTCGCCGACCCCCCACGTGGTGCCGACCACGACGGCGGCGCCCTGGGCCAGGTAGAGGGCCCAATCCTCGGTGGCGCCCCGCATGCCCTCGGGGACGCGCACGGCATCGCTGATGAGGGCGTTGCGGGAGGCGAGCGTGTACACGACCATCCCGCCCACGTAGTAGTTGGAGGCGCCGGGCACGGCGAGCAGGGCAGCCGAGATGAGGCCGCCAGCCGAGCCTTCGGCCACCGACACGGTCTCGCCACGTTGGGTGAGCATCTCGCCGATGTCGGTGGAGCGGCGCACGAGGTCGTCGAAGCTGGTCATCGACCTCGATCGTAGGCGGCAGCCGACTCGGGCGAATCGAATCGCTGGCCGCCGTCGAATCGACGTCGAATCGGCGGGGGCGACGCACCACTAGGCTCGGGCCGGTGCCGGGGGAGCGCCGCACCAGGGGGTACGCGTGGTCGAGCTCGTCATCCGGGGGGGGGCACGGTGGTCGCGTGGCACGGCGTGACGACCACCGTGTTCGGCAACTGCGCCGTGGGCTTCGCCCCCGTGCGCCCCGGGGGCGAGGGCTTCCTCATCAACCTCATGGAGGGGGTCGAGGACATCCCCGGATCCGTGCTGGCCGAGGGCATCGACTTCAGCTGGGAGTCCTTCCCCCAGTACCTGGACGTCCTGGGCTCTCGGCCCCGGGCCATGGACGTCGCCGCCCAGGTGCCCCACGCCGCCCTGCGCTGCTACGTCATGGGCGAGCGCGGCGGCGACCACGAAGCGGTCCCGAGCGCGGACGAGATCGCCAGCATGGGCCGGCTGGTCGTCGAGGCGCTCGCCGCCGGCGCCCTGGGCTTCTCCACCTCGCGGACCCGCAAGCACCGGGCCAAGGACGGCCGCCCCACCCCCAGCCTGTCCGCGGGGGACCCCGAGCTCGACGGCATCGCCGAGGCCGTGGGCCGCGCTCGCGCCGGGGCCCTGCAGTGCAACTCGGACTTCGGGCCTGGTGAGCTCGCCACCCTCGTCCGCATGGTCGAGATCTCGGGACGGCCGCTGTCGGTGCTGCTCCTCCAGGTCGATGGCGCGCCGCAGCTGTGGCGGGAGACGCTCGACGGCATCCACGCCGCCCAGGCCGCGGGGCTGGCGGTCGTCGGCCAGGTCGGTGTCCGGCCCATCGGCGTGCTCATGGGTCTCGACGCCACCGTGCACCCCTTCGCCGAGCACCCCGCCTACCTGGCCCTCGCCCACCTCCCGCTCGCCGAGCGGGTGGCACGCGTGCAAGGGGAAGCCGACCTCCGCCGACGACTCGTCGCCGAGCGGCCGACCGAGGGGGCCTTCGCCGAGTGGATGGCCCGGGCCGCGCACCGGACGTTCGAGCTGGGCGACCCGCCGGACTACGAGCCCGACGCCTCCCGCAGCATCGCCGCCAGGGCCGCGGCATCGGGGCGCGACCCTACGAGCTCTGGCTCGACCTCCTCCTCGAGGACGACGGGCGCCGGCTGCTTCTCCACCCGTTCGAGAACTACACCGGCGGCGACCTGGAGGTCGGGCGCGAGATGCTGGCTGACGAGCACACCATCTGCGGACTCGGGGACGGCGGAGCCCACGTGGCCACGATCTGTGACGCCAGCTACCCGACGTTCCTGCTCACCCACTGGGCGCGGGACCGCACCAGGGGCGAGCGCCTGCCCCTGGAAGCGCTGGTCCGCAAGCAGACGAGCGACACGGCCCGCTTCTACGGCCTCCACGACCGTGGCGTCGTCGCCCCCGGCTACCGAGCCGACCTCAACGTGGTCGCCTTCGGGTCACTGCAGGTGAGCCGCCCCGAGCTCGTCCACGACCTGCCCGCCGGTGGTCGGCGCCTCGTGCAGCGGGCCGCCGGGTACCGGCACACCTTCGTGTCCGGCGTGGAGGTGTCCTGAGACGGTGAGCTGACCGGCGAGCTTCCCGGCCGACTGGTCCGCGGCGCCCAGGCCCGCCCGGCGTGAGCCGGCGGGGACCACGGCTTCAGCTGTACTGCTCGATCAGGTCGCCGAGGTCGTCGAGTCGCGCCAGGGTGGCCGACTCGTCGTGGCGCATCATGGTGTGGGGAGCCAGCACCAGCCGTCCGACTCCCAGGGAGGCGTAGGTCTCGATCCGCTCCTTGGGAGGCTTGGTCCAGGCGAAGAGCGTGATGGGGATGCTGTCGGGGTCCCGGCCTGCCTCCGCCGCCAGCCGGCGGAACAGCTCGATGCCCCCGGCCGGGTCGGGCTTGCCGCCGGTGTTCATCAGCTGGGCGTCGATCGGCACCCACTCGTCGGCGAAGGCGGCGGCGTGCTTGATGCCGACCGGCCCGGCGTTCCCGAGGGCCACGGGCACCGTCCCCCGCACGGGCTTGGGGTAGACCCACGATGAGTCGAAGCGGTCGTAGGTCCCCGAGAAGGAGGCCTCCTCCTCCGTCCAGGCCGCCCGCAGAGCGGCCACCCGCTCGCGCATGGCCGAGTAGCGCTTGCCGAAGGGCACGTCGGGGCGATGGTTGGCCAGCTCCTCCCGGTTCCAGCCCACGCCGATGCCGAGCAGCAGGCGCCCTCCGGAGAGGACGTCCAGGGTCGCCGTCTCACACGCCAGGTCCAACAGGTCGTGCTCGAGGACGAGGCACACCCCCGTCGCCAGCGTGAGCGTCGTCGTCGCCGACGCCGCCGCCATGAGGGACACGAAGGGGTCCATCATGTGCCAGTAGCCGTCGGGCAGGTCCCCTCGGCCGGGGTAGGCGCTGTCCCGTCCCGTCGGGATGTGGCTGTGCTCGGGCGCCCAGATGGAGTCGAAGCCCCGCTGCTCGAGCTCGCTCGCCAGCACATCGGGCCGGATGCCGTCGACGGAGTTGACCGTCAGGTAACCGAAGCGCATGTCTGTCCCCTCTCGACCGAGCGGGAC
>WHTX01000106.1:0-5973 GCA_009377505.1 Acidimicrobiia bacterium | reverse complement strand
GGGCACGCGACGCGCCGCCTACTGTCGGGCGGGACGACGGGTTCTCGAGCACCGGGGGACGGCCATGGCTGGGACGTACGAGACCATCGAGTACCAGGTCGAAGACCCGGTGGCCACCATCCGCCTCAACCGCCCCGAGCGCCTCAACGCACTGAGCCGCCCGTTGCTGGGCGAGCTGCGAGCCGCCGTCGAGGCCGCGGCCGCCGACCCCGCCGTGGTCGGCATCGTCATCACCGGGAACGGGCGGGCATTCTGCGCCGGCCTCGACATGGAGGCCCTCGTCGAGGTCACGAGCGCCGGGGACTCGGGCCGGCCCGAGACAGCGGGCGACGAGGGCGGCACGGGCGACGAGGGCGGCACGGGCGACGAGGTGCCTGGCCTGTTCACCTACCTCTACGCCGTGCCCAAGCCCGTCATCGCCGCGGTGAACGGTGCCACGGCCGGCGGCGGGCTCGTCCTGGCCACCATGTGCGACCTGCGCTTCGCCACTCCCCAGGCCATGTTCACCTCGGTGTTCTCTCAGCGGGGTCTGACGTCCGAGCACGGGACCACCTGGATCATGCCCCGGCTCATGGGCGCCGGCCACGCCCTCGACCTGCTGTGGTCCTCACGCCGCGTGGGTGGCGAAGAAGCGGCGCGCATCGGCCTCGTCGAGTACCTCGTCACCGAGGGCGACCTGGTCGAAGCCGCCCAGGACTACGTGCGCCGCCTGGCTGCCACCGTGTCGCCGGCCTCCCTCGCCGACACGAAGGAGCTCGTCTACGGCCACCTGGGCGAGAGCTACAAGGTCGCGCTGGGGGAGATCGAGGAGTACGTGTGGCGGGCCATCGGCCGCCCCGACAGCAAGGAGGGGGTCGCCTCCTTCCTCGAGCGGCGTCCCCCGCAGTTCCCCCGCCTGGGCGACTGACCACGCGGCAGGCCCCGGCCGGGCGCCGGTCAGATGACGCCCTTGCGCGCCCGGCTCCAGGGCACGTCGCGGTCGACGCGGGGTTCGCCGGGCAGGCCGAGCACCCGCTCGCCCAGGATGTTGCGCTGGATCTCGTCCGTGCCGCCCCGGATCGACATGGACGGCGCGGTCATGAACTCGACCTGGCCCTCGTGGTCGTCGAGCATCCCTGTCGCGCCCTGGGCGTCCTTGGCCAGGTAGGCCTGGGCCTTGTACTGGTCGACGCGGCGCACCTTGGCCCCCGAGCCGGCGGGGCCGGGCGCCTTGCCCGTCGCCGCCTCGGCCGCCGAGCGCGCCGCGGTGAGCCGGGCCGCCTCACTCGTGAGCAGCGCCCCCATGGCCCTCTCGCGCCACACCGCCCCACCGTCCCCCTCGAAGGCGCCCAGCGCGGCCACGTCGGCCAGCCAGCGGGGGAGGCGCTGGCCCCGAGCCTGGCCGTCCCCGCCGCCTCGGCTCTCGCCGGCCAGCGCCCGCTCGTGGGCCAGCACGGTCATGGCCACCGACCAGCCGGTGCCGACGTCGCCGATGCGCCAGGCGTCGGGCACCCGGGCGCCGCTGAGGAACACCTCGGAGAAGTGCTTGTCCCCGTTCATCTGCACGAGGGGGCGCACGTCGACCCCAGGCGCCCCCATGTCGACGGCGAACATCGTCAGGCCCTTGTGCTTGGGCACCTCGGGGTCGGTCCGGGCCAGGCACAGCCCCCACACCGCCCACATGGCGCGGCTCGTCCACACCTTCTGGCCGTCGAGCAACCACTCGTCGCCGTCACGCTCGGCCCGCAGGGCGACGTTGGCGAGGTCCGAGCCGGCCTCGGGCTCGGAGAACATCTGGCACCAGATCTCCGAGCCGTCGGCGATCGGGCGGAGCCACTTCTGCTGCTGGTCCGGCGTGCCGTGGGTGAGCAGGGTGGGGCCGGCCATGCCCAGCCCGATGCTGTAGGGGTACAGGTCGGGCACGGCGTACTCCCGCAGGACCCGCCCGATGGCCGCGGCCTCGGCGCTGTCAGCCCCGCGGCCGCCGAACTCCGCCGGCCACGTCGGCAGGGCCCAGCCGCCGGCCACGGTGGCCGCCAGGTAGGCGCGGCCCGACTCGAGGTCGTCGCTGCCTGCGCCCATGGTGGTCATGCGCTGGTCAGGCCGGCGCCGCTCCAGCCCGGCAGCGTCCAGCTCGGCCCTGGTCCCCTCGTCGGTCAGCATCGGCCCTGACGCTACTCAACCCTCCGGGCGAGGTCGCAGATGAGCGCGAACTGCTCGGGGCTGACGGGCTGCACCGAGAGGCGCGACTTGCTCACGAGGGGCATGCCGGCCAGCTCGGGCACGTCGCGCAGCTCGTCGAGGGAGACGAGGCGGGGGAACGTGTCCACGTACGCGACGTCCACCATCCACCATCGAGGCTTGTCGGGCGTGGACTTGGCGTCGAAGTAGTGGGAGGACTCGTCCCAGGCCGTGTGGTCGGGGTAGGGCTCGCTCGACACTCGGGCCAGGCCGATCACGCCGGGCGGCTTGGCGCTCGAGTGGTAGAAGAGCACCGGGTCGTCGATGGCCATCTCGTGCCACATGTAGTTGCGGGACGTGTAGTTGCGGATGCCGTCCCACGACGTCGTGCCCTGCTCACGCAGGTCGTCGATGCTGTAGGACTCGGGCTCGGTCTTCATCAGCCAATGCCGCACGTGCCGTCCTCCTGGCTTCGGGTTGGTTCGGCCGGGACGCCTCGCGAGGCCCTCGTCGTCCACGTCCGTGCGGCGCAGGGGCACCACGGCGGGCCATTGTGGCCGTTCCCGACGGCGCGGGGTGCGAGCGGGGGAAACGGGAGGCGGCCCTCGTCGGGGCACCCGTAGTGTCCCGTGCATGGAACGGTCGACGGGCGAGGCCCCATGACGGAGGTCGAGATCGAGACGCACGGGGACGAGCCGGTGGAGCACGCCACGGTGCGCCGCCACGCCGAGCGGGGCCGCTACCACGCCGAGACCGTCAACGCCATCCTCGACGAGGGGATGATCTGCCACGTCGGCTTCGTGTGGGACGGCCGCCCCGTCGTCATCCCCACCAGCTTCGCTCGGGTCGGCGACGTGCTCTACCTGCACGGCTCGCCCGCCTCGCGCATGCTGCGCACCCTGGGCGACGGCATCGACTGCTGCGTCACCGTCACCCTCGTCGACGGGCTCGTGCTCGCCCGGTCGGCCTTCAGCCACTCCATGAACTACCGCTCGGTGGTGCTGTTCGGCCACGCCCGGCCGGTGGGCGCCCTGGGGGAGAAGGCCACGGCCCTCGACGCGTTCGTCGAGCACATCATCGCCGGGCGCGCCGCGCACCTGCGGCCCACCACCGAGAAGGAGCTGCGGGCCACGCTGGTGCTCGCCCTGCCCATCGAGGCTGCCTCGGCCAAGGTGCGCAGCGGCCCGCCCCTCGACGACGAGGAGGACTACGGGCTGCCCATCTGGGCCGGCGTGCTGCCCTACGCGCCGGCCGCCGGCGAGCCCGAGGCCGACCCGCGCCTGCACGCCGGGCTGGCGACGCCCGACCACGTGCTCGACTACCGGCGGCCCCCAGGCTGAGCAGGGGTTCCCGGACGCGCATCAGTGCGCGGGAGGTCGCGCACCAAGATGCTATGCTCGCGGCATGCGCACGACCGTGACCCTTGCCGATGACGTCGCCAGCGCCGTCGAGGAGCTACGACGCCGCCGGGGGATCGGGGTGAGCTCGGCGGTGAACGAGCTGGTGAGACAGGGCTTGGGCCGACCGACGCCCCCAGCGCCCTTCGTGCAGGCCACCTCGGCCATGCGCGCCCGCATCGACGTCGCCGATGTCGCCGACGCCCTCGAGCTCCTCGAAGGCCCACGAGCACGCTGATGCTCGTCGACGCCAACCTGCTGCTGTACGCCCGCGACGAGTCGAGCCCCTTCCACGTCGCTGCCTCCACCTGGCTGTCCGGGGTGCTCAACGGGACGACGAGGGTCGGGCTGCCGTGGCCCTCGCTCCTCGCCTTCCTGCGCATCGCCACGAACCCGCGGGCGTACGAGGAGGCGCTCCAGCCCGAGGTCGCCTGGTCCCAGGTGGAGGCGTGGCTTGCCGCACCAGCCGCATGGGTGCCCCTGCCCACCGAGCGCCACGGCGCCGTGCTGGGCGACCTGGTCACCCGGTACCACCTGCGGGCCAACCAGGTGCCGGACGCCCACCTGGCCGCGCTCGCCGTGGAGCACGGCGTACCCGTGTGCTCGGTGGACACCGACTTCGCCCGGTTCACCGAGATCCGTTGGGTGAACCCCATCGAGCTGTGACCGGGCCGAGGCAGGCCGTGAGCTCAGTCCATGGCCGGGGCGACGCCGCTGACGGTGTCGAGGACGAGGTCCTCGTCGTCCAGCTCGCCGTCGGGGGGGATGGTGTCCATGTCCGCGGCCTCGTCGGGCAGGAAGCGGTAGGCCATCACCCCGACGAGGGCCACGATGGCCGCGCCGACGATGATGGACAGGCGGAAGCCGCTCATCCAGGCGTCCTTGGCCGCGTCCACGAATGGCGCACCCGCGCCATCCGTCGAGCCCGCGACGGTCAGCGCTCCGCCGAGCGAGCCCTCGGCCACGTCGCGCGCCGCCTGAGGCAGCGCCTCGAGCGAGGGGGCGAGGCTGTGGGCGTAGCGGGACGCCAGCAGGCTGCCGAACACGGCCACGCCGAGCGAGCCCCCGAGCTCTCGGGTGGTGTCGTTCATGGCCGAGCCCATGCCCGCCTTCTCGCGGGGGACCGAGGACATCAGCAGGTCGGTGGTGGGCGCCATGGCCAGGCCCATGCCCGAGGCCATCACCGCGATGCCGACGAGCAGCAGGAGGTACGAGGGCTCCGAGCCCACCAGGGCCAGGGTCAGCACGCCTCCGGACACGAGCCCCATGCCCCCGGCCACCACCCGTCGCTTGCCGTAACGCTCGGCGAGGGAGGCCGAGCGGGGGGCGACCAGCACGATGAACACCGACACCGGCAGCATCCGCACGGCCGACTCGAGCGGCGAATAGCCCCAGACCAGCTGCAGCAGCAGGCTCATGCTGAAGAACATGCCCATGAGGGCGAAGAACACCAGGGTGAGGGCGAGCGACGAGATGCCGAACGCCGGGACCTTGAAGAGGCGGACGTCGAGCATGGGGTTCTCGATGCGCAGCTCCCACCACACGAACAGGGCGATGACGGCGAGCCCGGCGACGCCGACGCCCAGGGTGACGGGCGACAGCCAGCCGTGCACGGGCCCCTCGATGATGGCGTACACCACCGTGCTGAGCCCCACCGCCGAGAGCAGGGCGCCCACGAGGTCGAGGCGGGACTCGTGCTCGCCGCGGGAGCGGGGCACGAGGAACATGCCCAGGCCCACGGCGGCGATGATGAAGGGTAGGTTCACGGCGAAGACGGCGTTCCAGGCGAAGTGCTCGAGCACGAAGCCGGTCAGGAGCGGCCCGATGGCCGTCCCCGCGCCGCTGATGCCCGCCCAGATCGCCACGGCCTTGGCCCGCTCCCGGCGGGGGAAGACGTTGGTGAGGATGGACAGCGTGGCCGGCATCACCATGGCCCCGGCCGCCCCCATGACGATGCGGGCGCCGATGAGCTGGCCGGCCGTGTCGGCGAGCGTGGCGGCGTACAGGGTGGCCAGGCCGAACAGCACCAGGCCGGCCTGCAGGATCCCCTTGCGGCCGTAGCGGTCGCCGAGCGTGCCGGCGGTGAAGAGCAGGCCGGCGAACACCAGCGAGTAGGCGTCGACCATCCACTGGAGCTGTGAATTGGTGGCGGGCAGGTCACGGCTCAGGGTGGGCAGGGCCACGTTGAGCGCCGTGTTGCCCACCATGATGATGAGCAGGCTCAGGCACAGGACCCCGAGCGTCGCCCACCGTCTGCGGTAGACGTCCGGGTCGATCCCGTCCATCTCGTCGAGCTGGCCTGGGAGGCCAGTCGCTTCGCTGATGCCTGCCCGCTCCCGGCCGCTCGGGCCGTTCGCTCCGCTGATGCCTGCCCGCTCCCGGCCGCTCGGGCCGTTCGCTCCGCTGATGCCTGCCC
>WHTX01000105.1 GCA_009377505.1 Acidimicrobiia bacterium | reverse complement strand
TAGGCCTCGGCGTTCGCGGGCTCGTCCGCCCGGGTACCGCCGTCACCCTCGGGCGGCGGTTCGGACGACTCCGCCGACTCGGCTGGCTCCGCCCGCTCCGCCGGCTCGGCTGGCTGATGCTCCGACTGGCCACTCGCCTGTGCCGCGCCCTCGGTGTCGACGGGAGCGGACTGGGCCTGCGGCTCGCCCACACCCTCGACCGGTGCCTGGCCCTCGACAGGAGCGGCCTCGGCCTGCGGCTCGCCCACACCCTCGGCCGGTGCCTGGCCCTCGACAGGAGCGGCCTCGGCCTCGACGGGCGCCTCGCCGGCAGCAGGCGCCTCGCCCTCAGCAGACGACGGCGCCAATGACGGGGGCGGGGGGATGGCGGGGCTGTCGGTGCCGCCGCGCTGCGGCCCCGGCCCTGGTCGGGCCCCCCGCGATCGGGGCGCGTCCGGCCCAGGCGCCCGCCCCGCCCGACGAGGGTCAGCTGGCGGCGTCGGCCAGGGGGCGGTGGGCGGCGAGGAAGAGCGATTGGCCGACGGGCGGCCGCCAGCGGCGCTCGATCGCCTCGAGGCGGGGCACCACATGGCGGTCGAAGGCGGCCACGGCGCCGGGGTTGGGGAAGCGCCCGAGCCCGCGGACGGTGACCAGCCAGCCCAGCGCGCCCACAGGGTTCACGTAGCGGAGCTCGCCGACCACCAGTCCGGCCTGGCGGGCCAAAGCGGCGAGCTGGCGCCGGTCGTAACGGCGGTAGTGGCCGATCTTGTGGTCGAAGCGGGAGTACAGCGCGTCGAGGGCGGGGACGAAGACGAGGGCCGCCCCGCCCGGGAGGAGCTGCTCGTGGACCTTGCGCAGGGCGAGCACGTCGTCGGGGAGGTGCTCGAGCACGTTGGCCATGACCACGCTGTCGAAGGCGCCGGTGGGCTCGTCCATCAGGAGGTCGAAGGCGCGGACGGTGACGCGCTCGTCCTTTGCGAAGGCCCGGGCCATGGTCGCCACGCAGCGCTCGGAGGCGTCCGACGCCGTCACGTGGGCGTGTCGGGCCAGCCGGGACACGAGTGTGCCGTGGCCCGCGCCCACCTCGAGCACCTGGTCGCCCAGGTGGGGCACGAAGAGGTTGACGATCCAGTCGGCGTAGTTGCTTGCCCCCTCGAGCGTGTCGAGCACGTCGGCCAGTTCGTCGTCGGCCCCGTCGAAGTCCTGCGGTTCGTGCACCCTTGCCGGCTGGACGGGCCGGCGGCGCCGGTACCTCGCCACACTCCACAGGGCTCGGCCCACATCGAGCGCCCCCGCTCGCCGCCCCGCGCCGTCGGACGTGAGGGCGGCGGCGGCGGCGCCTGTCTCGAGGACTCGCCACCCGGCCCTGGCCAGCTCGGCCGCCACCTCGGCGTCGAAGCCGACGCCGTCCTCCTCGAGGTCGAGCGACTGCAACACCTCGCGGCGGAACGCCTTGGGCGCGGCGACGTCCCGAAGCCCGAGGCCCGTCACCAGGTTCGAGGCCCTGGTCACGAGCCCGCCGCCCGGCGATCTCCGGCGGGCGGCAGGGCCCCCCGGCAGGGCGGTCACGGCTGGAGCGCCATAGTTGGCGTCGGCCCGGCCGTCGAGGAGGGGAGCGAGGAGCTCGTCGACGGCGGGCTCGTGGTCGAGGACGGCAGGCTCGACGAGCACGAGGTCGCCCCGCGCCTCGGCCAGCCCACGGCGCACGGCCGCTCCCCGACCGAGGCGGCGGGCATGGCGCACGAGCAGCACCCGAGGCTCCTCGACGGCTAGCTTGGCCACCTGGTCCGCAGTGCCGTCCTCGGAGGCGTCGTCCACGACGACCACCTCGAGCACCGCTGGCTGGCCCAGCCGGCGGCGCACCACCGCCTCGATCCTGCGCTCCTCGTTGCGACAAGGCATCACGACGCTGACGAGCGCCTCGGGTCGGGCGTCGGGCACGGAGCGACCTCGGGGACGTGCGGGAGTGCGACGACGCTGCACGCTAGTGCCGTGTCCACCATCGTTGGTGATGTTCAGGCCTGGCCGGCGCCGGCCCCGGTGCACCGTCCCCTCGGAGGACGCGGGTTACGCTCCGGCGATGCCGCCCCCTCCCCTCGGCAGCGAGGCGCCGCGCCGACTCGCGCCCCGGGCGCTACGGGCCCGCGTCCCCGAGATCGGGGCAGTGGTGGCCGCCTTACTGGTCCGGGCGATCGTCATGTGGCTGTACGCGCCGGCGGTGAACCAGTACTACGACGCCGTGCGCTTCGCCAGAGCGGGCGCGACGGACTTCTTCGCCGACTACTGGACGCCCGTCGGGTACGCCAGCTTCCTCGCCGCCCTGCGCCCCTTGAGCTCCGAGCTCGCCTTCACCATCGGGGTGCAGCACGCGCTCGGCATCGCCGGCGGCTTCCTCCTGGCCGGAGCGGCGAAGTCCCTCGGTGTGCCCCGGCCCTGGCACCTGTTGGCCGGGGTGTTCCTGTGGTTCGGCGGCGACTTCCTCTACTTCGAGCACGTGCTCATGAGCGAGACGCTCTTCATCTTCACGATCGCCCTGACCGTGTACCTGGCGTGTCGCGGCCTCGCCGCGCCGCCCGACAACCTCCGCTGGTTCGTGCTCGCCGGTCTCGCGGCCGGCGCGACCACGCTCGTCCGCTGGAACGGCCTGTTCCTGCTGGCCGTGCCCGTCTTGCTCGTGCTGTCCCGCCACGGCCGCAGCTGGCCCTCGAGGGCGAAGGCAGCCGTGCTCTCCGTGGCCCCGTGCCTGGTCCTGCTCGGCGGCTACCTCGTGGTGAGCTCGGCCGCCGGCTACAGCGGTACGAGCGACATGAACGGGTGGTTGCTCTACAGCCGGGTGGCGCCCTTCCTCGACTGCGCGCAGACCTCGGTGGACGACGAGCACCCCGAGCTCTGCGAGGTGGCGCCGCCCGGGGCCCGGTTCGGCCCCCTCTACTACTCCTGGCAGCCGGAATCGCCAGCACGCGCCCTCTTCGGGCTCGGCCCCGAGCCGAACGACTACCTCCTGCGACTGGGCCTCGACACCATCCGCCACGAGCCGGTGGCGTACGCCCGGGCAGTGGCGCACGACGTCATCCGCCTGTTCGCCTGGTCACACCGACGGGGCGCCGGCCACGGCCAGATGGTCGAGGTCTACGACTTCTCCTACCGCGACGAGTCGGTGGAGACCATGATCGAGCAGGCCCTCGACACCAGGTACGACGGTGTGTCCGTCCGTCAGCACGACTGGAGCTGGCTGCTCCACGACCTGCAGATGGCGACCCGGGCCCGCGGCTGGATGATGCTCGTCCTCACCGCCATGGGGGCGGCCGTCGTGCTGGTGAGCCCCCGCGGGAGGAGGGCGGGACCGCTGGTCGTCCTGGCCGTCGTGGGTGGGCTCTGGGCCCTCCCGATCCTGTCGTTCACCTGGGACTTCCGTTATGCGCTGCCCGGCACCGCGTTGCTCCCGCTCGGTGCGGTCCTGTTGGTCCCGGCGTTGTCGGCGCGCCGGGCGCGAGCGAAGGAAGTCGATGGCCTCGTCGGCGAGGAGGGCGACCTCGAGGGCCACGAGCGCGGTGCGGTCGCCCACGCGCCGCCCGTCGGCTGAGGGGCCCCGGACCTGCCGGTCCCGGTCGGGACCACCAGCGGACGGCCCGGGCCGAGGCGGCAGGTCGTGCCCAGCGCGAAGATTCGTGCACCGTGGCGGTGCTCGGTCCTTCGCGGTTCGGCCGCCGGGGGACGCGGCGACCCGCCGATGGCCAAGTCCGCCCCTCGGCCGGGGGCCGCCTGACGCCCCCGGCCCCTAGGGACTACTCGTCTAGGGTTCGTCCGCCGGTGCCGAGGGCGGCACCCCCGCGCCGAGAGGAGGAGTGCGCTGTGCCAGTCATCGGAATCGTCGGCGCGTTCGACGCCGCCGACCTCGGAGGGCTGCTCTTCCCCCTGTTGGCGCAAGAGGGACTGGCCGCCCGCTTCGATGTGGTCGAATCGCGGCGCTACGCCCTCCCCGCCCCGGACCAGGACGCGCCCGTCGAGCTTCGCGACCTGAGCTCGCTCGCCGACGAGTTGGACGACCTCGACCTGCTCCTCATCGGGGGTGGCCAGCTGGTCGGCGCTGACGGCGGGCGCGCCCAGGCGAGCCAGACGCCGTCGGTGCCCGGCAACCTCGGGCTCGACCACTGGGCCGTGCCCTCGCTGCTCGGGGCGCGAGCCGGGGTGCCCGTCGCCTGGAGCGCCCTCGAGCTGTCGATGTGGCTCCCGCCGTGGTTGGCGCCGCTGGCCCGGGCGGCCGTCGGCGCCACCGCCTACGCCTCCGTGCTCGATGCCGTCTCGGCCGAGCGGTTCGCCCAGTTCACGGGCCGGTCCCTGCCCGTCGTGCCCGACCCGGCGTTCGTGCTGGTGGTCGAACCAGGGAGCAGCTGGGAGCGCGCCGGGGCCGCCTCCAGGGCGGCGCTCGGCGTCAAGGGTGAGTACGTGCTCGTCCAGAGCGCGCCCGGTCTACGGGGATGGGCCGATGCCATCGACGACCTTGCCGGCAAGGCCCGCGCCGAGGGCTGTACCGTCGTCGAGCTCCCCATCTCCCCCGCGGCGGGCGACGCCTCCCGCCTCGTCCCGCTGACCGGCCCCACGGTGGCCGTGCACGACTGGCCAGGGCCCGCGGCCCTCGCTGGGCTGATCGCCGGCGCTGCCGGGGTGATCGGGTCGAGCGCGCCCCTCGCTGCGGTGGCCAGGGCGAACGGTGTGCCCGTGTGGCGCCCGCCCTCTCCCCCGGGACACAGCGCCCAGGGGGCCGACCTTCCTGGGGTGTACGAGCTGCACGACTGGGGCCCGGAGGCCCTGGGACGTCGCGAGCCCGCCCCCGAGGCCCGCGCCCTGGCACGAGCGGTCGAGGCGCAGTGGGACGACATCGCCGCCGCGGTGGGCCAGGCGAGCGACGGTCGGGAGGCGCTGCTCGAGCTCATCGAGGGCCTACCGCAGGTCCTCGGCGCGGCCGCCCACGAGGTGCGGGTGACCTCCTCCGGCCAGGTTCCCCCCGCGGGACGAGGTCGCAGCGCCGAGGCGGCCCGCGAACAAGAAGGCCTGCCGCTCGTCGAGGCCGAGCTGGTCGACGCCCGTCACGTCAACCGCTACCGCTGGGCGGCCTCGCTGCTGCCCGCGGGCTCGCTGCTCGACGCGGGCTGCGGGACCGCCACCGGAGCAGCCGTGCTGGCGACGGCCGGTCACGAGGTGACGGCCGTCGACAACGACACGGCCCTGCTCGACGCCGCCCGTGCGCTCGTCCCGCCGAACGTGGCCTTGCGCCACGCCTCCATCGACGCCCTTCCCTTCGCCACCGGCTCGTTCGACGCCGTCGTGTGCCTGGAGACGCTCAACCTGGTCGAGGACGTGGGGGCCGCCCTCGACGAGCTCCGGCGTGTCCTCGCCCCTGGCGGCCACCTGGTCCTGTCCACCGGGGACGGGCGCGACGTCCCGACGCTGCGCCGCCTCGCCCTCGAGCGCTTCGGGTGGGTGGGTACCTACGTGCAGCGCGACTGGTACGCCACCGCCGTCATACCCACGGCCGACGCAGAGCAGGTGTCGACCGTGAGGGACGGCATGATCAGCGCTCGGCGCCGGACGGTGCAACCTGCGGACGCTGTTGCCGCGCTCCTGGTGGCCGGGGATGGCCCGCCGATGACGGTGCCCGCCGTCGCCGAGCTCACCGATACCGCCACCGTCGATGGCCTGGCGTCGATGCTCGCCGAGCGCCACCGGGTGGCGCACGAACAGCTGAACTACATCACCTACCTCGAGCGGCAACGTGACGAGGTGGCGGCCCTGCAGCGCCACCTCCTGGAAGCCGAACAGCTGATCGCCCGGGTACCCCAGCAGCGCGAGCTGATCGCCAACCTCACGGATCGGCTCGAGGTCATGCAACGCCAGCTCGAGGACGCCGAGCTGCACGCCGGCCACCACGCTGCGGACGCCGCGAACCTGCGCCAGCGCATCGAGCAGATCGAGAGCTCGACCAGCTGGCGGGTCAGCGCCCCGATAAGAGAGACCAAGCGGATCATGAACCGGCTCTCGGCCCGGTGAGCGCAGCGAACGGCCCGAGCGGCCGAGAGCGGGACACCCCGTGAGCGCAGCGAACGGCCCGAGCGGCCGAGAGCGGGACACCCCGTGAGCGCAGCGAACGGCCCGAGCGGCCCGCTGCCGCCTGCCGCGGAGATCGTCTTCGTCCTGGCGCCCGGTCAGAACGTGTTCTTCGGCGAGCTGATGACCGCCATGTGCGACGAGCTGCAACTCCTGGGCGTCAGCGCTCGCATCGACCACTCGGGCTTCCCCGACCCCAGCTGGGGCACGGTGTACGTGGTCATGCCCCCCCACGAGTACGAGTCCCTCACCGGCTTCTCCCTCGCCGATCGGCCCGACTTGTTGGCCCGGACGATCCTGGTGTGCGCCGAGCAACCGGGCACGCCGTGGTTCCAGAGCAACATCGCCATCTCCGAAGGGGCCGGGGCCCTCTTCGACATCAACCAGCGCGCCGTCGACGCCTACCGGCAGCAGGGCGTCGACGCAGTGCACCTCCAGCTCGGGTACACGCGCACGTGGGACAGGATGCGGCCAGCGGGCGAGCTCGACCCCGACGACGAGCGCTCCCTCGACGTCGTGTACCTGGCCTCGGACACGTTCCGCCGTGCTCGGGGCCTGGCCCGGTGCGCCGACCTCATGTGGAAGCGGGCGACCCAGCTCGTCATCGCCTCCGCCTCGGGCCCCATCGGCGACGGCCCGAACGTCTACACCGGGAACGCCAAGCTCGACCTGCTGCGGCGCGCCCAGGTGCTCCTGAACATCCACCGTGACGACGAGCCGTACTTCGAATGGCTGCGGGTCATCGAGGCCTTCCACTGCGGCGCCGTGGTGGTGACCGAGAGCTCGACGGGGTTCGCCCCCCTCCTGCCCGGGGCCCACTTCCTCTCCAGTCGTCCCGAGACCCTCGCCTCCGTGCTCGAAGCGGCGCTCGACGACCACGAACGGCTCAGCCGCATCCGACGCGACGCCTACCAATGGCTGCTCGAGCAGCCGCTCGCCGACGCAGCTCGCGCTGTCGTGACCGCGGCACAACAGCTCCTCGACCGGCCAACGCCCGCTCGCGGACGAGCCCATCCCGCCGAGGCCGTCTGGCGAGCGCCGGAGTTCCGCCCCGAACCGGTGAGCGAGACCAAGGACGGCTCGGTCCTCCGCCAGGCGCTCAAGGACCTCAGGCTCGACGTCATGGACCTGCGCCGGCAGGTCACGTCGGCGACGAACAACGGCCCTGACGCGACCACGGTCCAGTGGGCGTCGGCCGCGTACCGCGCCTCGACCACGCCCCGGGTCTCGGTCATCACCGCCCTGTTCAACCACGCCGACCACATCGAAGAAGCCCTCGAGTCGGTGCGGCGGAGCCGCTTCCAGGACCTCGAGGTCATCGTGGTCGACGACGGGTCGAGCGACGGCTCCGGCGACGTCGTCGCCGCCTACGCCGCCCGCCATCCGGAGATGCCGCTCCTGATGCTGCGCCACCCGGGCAACCGTGGGCTCGGGAACGCCCGCAACACCGGGGTGGCGATGGCCCGCGGCGAGTACCTGTTCGTGCTCGACTCCGACAACCGGGTCTTCCCCTCGGCGTTGGGATCCCTGGTCCGGGCGCTCGACAACGACGTCGCGGCGGCGTTCGCCTATGGGGTGCTGCAGTGCTTCGACATCACCGGGCCCTCTCACGTCGTAAGCCACCTCCCTTGGCAACCGGAGCGCCTTCGGGCCGGCAACTACATCGATGCCATGGCCATGGTCCGCACGACGGAGGCCCGCACCTCGGGCGGGTACACCAACGACCGCAGGCTGTACGGCTGGGAGGACTTCGACCTGTGGTGCGGCTTCGCCGAGCGCGGCGCGCACGGTGTCCTCGTCCCCAACTTCGTGGGGTCCTACCGGGTATCGCCCACGTCGATGTTGGCCATGTCGAACCTCTCGCACTTCAACGCGTACGCCGCGCTGGCGGAGCGCCACCCGAGACTCATGGCAGGAGTAGGACCACCCCGATGACAGCTCCAGGGAGCATGCTGGACCTCCTCGCCTGCCCGGTGTGCCGCGGGCGGCTCGAGCCCGTTCGCGACGGCCTGGTGTGCATGGTCTGCGCCCAGCACTTCGAGTGCGTCCGCGGCGTACCGGTGCTGTTTCCCGAGCCCACACCGGTCACGGTGATGCCCGCCGAGCACACGAGCTTCGCCCTTCCGCCCGAGCTCATCGAGCGGCTCTCGGCGCTCGACGGCTGGTGGCTTCACGTGGGCGCCGGCGCGAGCCCGGAGAAGATCCCCAACTGCATCGAGTTCGAGCTCAACGTGTTCCGCAACACGTCGCTCATCGGTGACATCCACCGCCTTCCCTTCGTGCCCGACGCCTTCCAGGCGATCGTCGCCTTCAACGTGTTCGAGCACCTCCCCGACCCGCCCCAGGCGGCCGCTGAGCTGCACCGGGTGCTGGCTCCGGGCGGCGAGGTCGTAATCCAGACTGCGTTCCTCCAGCCCCTGCACGCCGACCCCGGCCACTACTACAACACCACGGAGATGGGCCTGCGTCGTTGGTTCGGGCAGTACGACGTGCTCGGCGTCGAGGTGACGCCGAACTTCGAGCCGACGTACAGCCTGGCCTGGTTCGCCAGCGACCTGCTCTACCTGGCGGGAGAACTGAGCCCGGACGACGTCGACGTCCTAGCGTCGTCGACGCTGGGCGAGTGGGCCGAGCTCTGGCGGGAACCCGCGGCCCGCTCGGGACGGCTGTGGGAGGCCATGGCCAAGCTCCCCGACCATGCCAAACGCCGGCTGGCCGCCGGCTTCCAGCTGCGGGGGCGGAAGGCGACTCAGGGCTGACCGAGAGCGCTGGCCCGCTCCCGCAATCGCTGGAACCCGACCTCGATCCACTGGACGCTCTCCCCGACGGCGGCCTCGACCTTCTCGATCGTGGACAGGGCGAGGTCCTGGTCACCGGCGTGGACGTAGAGGTTCGCCTTCGCGAGCTCGAGCCAGGGCCGGGCGCGTTCGTCGATCCGGTCCTGCTCGGCGCTGACGAGGTCGAGCTGCTGCTGGAGGGGCATGCCGCGCAGGTCGAGGTCGGCGTCGTCCTTCGTCGGGGGCCTGGTGCACCGGTAGACCATCGAGCCGAAGGGCACGAAGCCGAGCGGCTCGAAGTGGTCGGAGAGCGCAGCCATGGTCATCGCCACCCACGGGAACTCCCAGTGGACGAGGTCCTGCTGCACCACCACGGCGCCGGGCACCAGCCACGGGAAGAACGTCTTGGTGATGTACCGGTTGGTCCTCCACGATTTGGCGATGTCGATGAACAACAGCTCGATCCCCGGGCCGTCCCACGGCGCCCGGTTGACGTCACCGACGTGGAGCTCGACCAGGTCGATGTAGGCCCCGAGGTGCTTCTTGAACAACGGCACGAGATCGGTGCCCTGGACGGGCTCGACCAGGCCGTCGAGGTATCCCCCCATCCCGTACTCGTCGAAGCGCAACAGGTCGTAGGCGTGGACCGGGCCCTTCGCCCCCTGGGCGGCCAGGCCGGTCGCCAGAGCGAGGGTCGAGGCGCCCACGAAGCAGCCGAGCTCGACGATGGCGCCGTCGCCCACCTCGGCTGCCAGGTGGTGCAGCAGCGCCCGCTCCTCGTAGCTGATCATGCCCCGCACCTCGAGGACCGCACGCGGGAGCTCGCCCACTTCGTCGTCGATGTCTGCGAGCCACTCCATGGGGCCAAGCTAGTGGTGCGTCGCCCGATCAGCTTGAGCATGTCGGCGAGGACCGGTCGTAGCTGGCAAGGACGCAGGAGCCCAGCTCACCGGGGTTGTGAGCAGGGCGACGAGGATGCCGCCAGCGTCGGCCGGGGCCGCCGAGATGCCACGATCATTTTGGCGACGATCCTCTACCGCCACGGGTTCACGAACCTTCGCGCTGGTCAGGACCAGACCGCCCGCCCCAACGGGGCCCGGCCGGCCCGTCCCTCCCCTCACCGACCGCTTCGGCCGCTCGGCCCCTTGGAGCTACTCGTCTGGGTGCGCTGGTTGCCGGCGGGCGCACCCGGACCGGCCCGGCGGGCGGCTGGGCTAGCCGACGGGGGCCGTGACGCGCCGGCGGCCGAGCCCTGGGTGCGCTCGTTGCCGGCAGGCGGGCTCGCACCCACCCGGCCATCGCGGTGCACGTTGAGCGGTGTCTCTGCCTCGACGGCTGTCGCCTCGCACACGACACGGGCCTCGCAGTGTCCTTGGCCGTTGCTCCGGTGATGAAATGCCTGGCGGCGCGCTGGCCGGGTGGTGTCCCCGGGCGTGGCCGGGCTTGCTGGGAGCCGGCCCCGCCCGAGCCACCTACGGCGCCCCGCGACGAGGGCGGGGGCAGCCGAGGAGGCGGCGACCTGCGTTCTCCACTGCCACCTGCGACGCGCGCTGACACGGAAGGCAGCCCGAAACGCGCCGGACCGCGCCCTGCGCCGCCACCGGCCCGGGCAGGGGCCCCTGCATCCCGCCAGGCACGCCGTCCCCGCGCGGGGCATTTCATCACCGGGGCAATGCCCATGCCCGAGGACCCGAGCACCCAGCCCGCTCCGACGAGCGCCCACCCTGAACCTCCCGACGCCAACCGGAGGGGCCGTCCGACGGGCTCAGCCGCCGGCGCCACCGACGGAGACGAAGTTGGGTGTCTCGGGGGCGAAGCCGGCGCCGTAGTAGGGGTCGCGGTCGAGCACGCTGGCCCATCGCCGGCGCAACAGGGCCAGCTCGTCCGGGGGTAGCTCGAGGCCCACTCGGGTCGAGGACTCGAAGTGGTGGAGCTCGGCGTTGGGGTTGACGACCGTGCGGTAGCCTCGGTGGCCCAGCTTGAGGCAGAGATCGACGTCGTTGTAGCTGATGGGGAAGGAGGTGGACATCCCGCCCACCTCGTCGTACTTGTCCTTGCCGACCATGAGGCACGCGCCCGTCACGGCCAGGCAGTTCCGCGCGAATCGGGCGTTGGCGAAGTAACCCGGGCTGCTCCCCCGGTAGCCCCAGTAGCAGTGCGCCGGGCGCCCCTCGAAGGCCACGACGCCGACGTGTTGGATGCGCCCGTCGCCGAAGTACAGCTTCGCCCCCACGGCCCCGATGTCCGGCTGCAGGGAGTACACCAGCAACCGCTCCATGAAGTCCGGCGACAGCACCTCGGTGTCGTCGTTCAACAGCAACACCTGCTCCCCCCGAGCCGCCGCCACCCCGGCGTTCACCATGGCCGCGAAGTTGAACTCGCCCCGGGACGGCACCAGCCGTAACCGCTCCCTCGCCAGGGACCGCACACGCTCCACCACGTGCGCATCCGTGCGCGGGTCCACCACCAGGACCAACTCCCAGCGCCCCCACGTCGCCCGCTCCAAAAGGCTCTCGACGCAGCCCTCCACCAGCACCCGCCACCGGCCGCGAACCTCGCGCACCGAGCCCGCCGTCGGCAACACCACGCTCACCAGGGGCTCCGACACCAGCCGGGGCTCGATGTGGCACAGGTTCACCCGCTCGCGGTCGCGCACGGCCACGCCCTCGAACCCCACGCGCGCCAGGTGCGCGCCCACCGCCCGACGCGCGTTCTCGAACGCGTGCGGCTTCGCGTCGGCGTTCCCCGCCACCGAGGTCGGCGCGGCGCGCCAGTGGTACAAGACCTCGGGCACGTGCACGACCCGACGAGCCACCTCGCCGACGCGCAACGTCAGGTCGTAGTCCTGCGAGCCGTCGAACCCGGCCCGGTACCCACCGACGGCCTCGACGACCGAGCGGCGGAACACGCTCAGGTGGCAGGTGTACATCTGCGAGCACAGCGTCTCCGGCGACCAGTCCGGCTTGCGGTACGGCGACGAACGCCGCCCCGCCATCGTGATGATGTCCTCGTCCGTGTAGACGAAATCGACATCGTCATGTGCGTCCAGCGCGGCGGACACGGCCGCCAACGCGCCCGAGTGCAACACGTCATCGTGGTCGAGTAGGGCCACGAACTCGCCACGGGCCACGGCCAACGCGTCGTTCGTCGCCGCGACGATGCCCCCGTTCAGCTCGCGACGCACGACTCGCACACGCCCGTCCGCCCGCGCCGCCGCCACCAACCACTCCCACACCTGCGGCGACGCCGAACCATCGTCGACCAACACGTGCTCCCAATCTCCGAACGACTGGGAAGCGACGCTGGCCAGCATCTCCTCCAACAAGGCCGGGCCCGTCTCGAACACCGGCGTCAACACCGAGAAGCGGGGCGCCGCCGCGGGTGCACCTGGCCGGTGGCTCACGGAGTCCTCTGCTCGTGGCCGCTCGGGCGGTTCGCTCCGCTGACTCACTTGAGGCCCAGGCCGAGCTTGAGGCGCACCCACGTGTAGCGCTTGAGGGCCCGGCGGACGAGGCCCAACGCCCTCGAGCGCTCGATGGCCTCGTACTCGGCCACGATCTCCCGGCTCCGGACGTACTCGTCGTGGTTCGCCTCGAACTGCTCGCTCAGCCGCCGGTACGAGCCCTCGACGGCCTGAAGTTCGGTGACCAGGCCGAGGGCTTCCCCGAGCTCGGCCTCTAGCCCGATGACCTGGTCCCGCAGCGCCCGCACGGTCTCGTTCAGCTCGGCCGTCGGGACGGGGGCGCCGGCCTCGGCCGGGGACGCCTCAAGCCGCTCGGCGGCCATGCCGTCGTTGTCGCCGTGACCTGCCAGGGCCGGGCCCGGCCCCGTGCTCGCCGTCCCCGGGACATCCTTCTCGACGGTGGGCGCGTCGTCGGGATGGGCCATGGGCGCGACCCTATCCCGGCGGTGGGCGGCGGCCGTAGACGCCCCCCGCAGCCCGCAGGGGAGGCGCTCAGCCGAAGGTGCGAAGGGCTGTCCAGCCGTCGGCGGCCAGGTCACGCAGGCGCACGCCGGCCCGCTTCGCCTCCCGGCGCACCAGGCGCCGCAGCCCGGCCTTGGGCGCCGGGTTCGTCACCGTGAAGAGTGCCTCCACCACGTTGCAGACGAGGCCGGGGTAGCGCCGCTGGACCCGCTCGGACATGACGAGGCCCGGCGCCCGGGCCAGCTTGCGGTGGTCGAGGCGCACGAAGTCGGACTCGAGCCGGGCACGGTAGCGGTCGAGGGCCGCGGCCGAGGTGTCCCCGGCGTGAGCCGCCTCGGCGGCCACAGCGCCGGCCGCCGCGCCGGAGCCGATGGCGAAGTTGACCCCTTCGAGCCAGATGCCCGTCGCCAGGCACAACGCCGCCGCGTCACCGGCCACGAGCAGCCCCTCGCCCACCAGCTCGGGCTGCATCTCGAGGCCGGCTTCGGGGATGAGGTGGGCTGAGTACTCCTTCAGCTCGCCCCCCTCCACGAGGGGGGCGATGGCCGGGTGCGCCTTGAGCTGGGCCAACAGGTCCTCGGGGCGGGCCTTGGCCCGAGCCAGGTCGGTGACCGAGAGCACCAGGCCCACGGCGACCGACTCGAGGTTCGTATAGAGGAAGCCGCCGCCGGTGACCCCGCCGGTGCCCCCCAGGATCTCGAGGTCGGCCCCCTCCATTCCCCGCAGGCCGAAGCGGCGGTCGATCTCCTCCCTGGGCAGGGCCAGCACCTCTTTGACCCCGAGGGTGAACTGCTCGGGCCGGGGGTCGTAGAGGCCGGCCTCCTTGGCGAGGAAGGAGTTCACCCCGTCGCACGCCACCACCACCGGTGCGCTCAGCTCGCCGTCGGGGCGGTCGGTGCGCACGCCCGTCACCGCCCCGTCGGGGCCGCGGAGCAGCCCGGTCACCGTCGTCGAGGTGACGAGCACGGCTCCCGCAGCCGCAGCGTGACCGGCCAGCCAGGCGTCGAAGTCCGGGCGGAACGTCGTGGCGCCGTTGTAGGGAACCTCGCCCCACGCAGTGGTGCGGAAGTCGACGGTGAGGGCCTGGGTCGGGGTCAGCAGCATGGTGGCCCGGCGCGTCACCCAGCGCTGGACGGGCACGTCGTCGAACCAGCCGGGCACCAACTCGTCGAGGACGCGGCCGTAGACGACGCCGCCGTACATGTTCTTCGAGCCGGGGAACGGGCCTCGCTCGACCAGCGCGGTGCGGGCGCCGGCACGGGCGGCGACCAGCGCGGCCGCCGATCCTGCAGGGCCGGCGCCCACGACGATCACGTCGAAGTCAGCCATCCCCGTCCTCTCCCGGTGCGGTACCGGCGCCGAGGCCGAGGCCGAGCCGCTCGGCGAGGGCGGCGAGGGTGGCCGTGGCATCGGCCACGACGGCCAGGTCGGCGAGGCTCATCATCGGGCAGCTCGGGTCGATGTTCACCGACACGATGTGCGCCGGCGTGCCGAGGCCCGCTGTGTGCTGTACCGCCCCCGAGATGCCGAACGCCAGGTAGAAGTCGGGGTCGACGGCTACGCCGGTGGTGCCGATCTGGCGTTCCACGGCGGCCCAGCCGGCGTCGGTGACCACCCGGGTCGCCCCGTAGGAAGCGCCCAGGGCGAGGCCCACCGCCTCGAGCAGCTCGACCGCGCCGCGGCCTTCGAGGCCGGCGCCACCGCCCACGATGCGGCGCGCCTCGTGGAGGTCGACGGTGGCCGGGTCGGCCGGGTCCAGCCCGACGAGGCGGGCATCGGCCGCCTCGCCGAGCCGGACCT
>WHTX01000104.1 GCA_009377505.1 Acidimicrobiia bacterium | reverse complement strand
CGCCGCGGCGGCGGCGCCGACCTGGTGGGCGGCGAAGACCCAGCCGAAGACGACGGGGGCGCGCTCCCGGCCGAAGACCTGGGTGCAGAGCGCCACCGTGGGCGGGACCGTGGCCACCCAGTCGAGCCCGTAGAAGACCATGAAGCCGGCGAGCCCGAAGCCGCGCGCCTCGAGCGCGGGGTGCAGCACGAGCAAGGAGAGGCCGCGCAGGCCGTAGTAGACGACGAGCAGCTTGCGGGGGTCGTAGCGGTCGGTCAGCCAGCCCGAGCCGAGGGTGCCGGCGATGTCGAACAGCCCGACGAGAGCGAGCAGCGCGGCGGCCGACGTGGCGTGGATGCCGTGGTCCTCGGCGGCGGGGATGAAGTGGGTCTGGATGAGGCCGTTCGTGGACAGCCCGCAGACCCAGAAGCTGCCGACCAGCAGCCAGAAGGCGCCGCTGCGCCAGGCGTCGCGCAGGCCGCCGAGGGCGTCGCCGATCGGGTTCCGTGGCGGCACCGGCGGCTCGTAGTCCTCGGTGGCGCCGTAGGGGCGCAGGCCGACGTCCTCGGGCCGGTCGCGCAGCGCGAGGACGACGAGAGGGGTGACGGCGAGGGCCGAGGCGGCGATCGTGAAGGAGACCCAGCGCCAACCCACCTCGCTGGCCAGGTACGAGAGCAGCGGGAGGAAGACGAGCTGCCCGCTGGCGGAGGCGGCGGTGAGGGCGCCGACCACCAGGCCGCGGCGGGCCACGAACCAACGGTTGGCCACGGTGGCGGCGAAGACGGCGGCCATGCACCCCGAACCGAGCCCGACGACGACGCCCCACAACAGGACGAGCTGCCAGGCCGCGACCATCTGCGTGGTGGCCAGCGCGCCGACCGAGATGGTGAACAGGGCGGCGACCACGACCCGGCGCAGCCCGTAGCGGGCCATGAGGGCGGCGGCGAACGGCCCGATCAGCCCGAAGAGCAGCAGGTTGACCGAGGCGGCCCCGCCGATGGTGGCCTTGGACCAGCCGAACTCCGCCTCGAGCGGCTCGATGAGCACCCCCGGCGTGCTGCGGAAGCCGGCCGCGGCGAGGAGCGTGGTGAAGGTGACCCCGAAGACCACCCAGGCGTAGTGCGCCCGGCGAGCCGGCGTCGGCGCCGCGGTCCCCGCTGGTCCCGCCGTCCCCATCCGTTGCATGACGCAACGCTAGGGTCAGGTGCACGGGCGCGTCCAGCTCGGCGCGCTCGGCGCGCTCGGCGCGAGGATGCGGGCATGGCCGACGAAAGGGACCGGGGCGGCGAGGCGGCGTGTTGGGCCCACCTGGTGGACGCGGCGAGCCCGCTGCCCGACGCCGTGCTCGCCCAGCTGGTGCGCGACGCCGGTGACGCCGTCGTGGTGGCCGACCCGGCGGGGTTCATCACCTTCTGGAACCTTGCCGCCGAGCGGGTCTTCGGCTGGCCGGCGTCGGAGGCCGTCGGGCAGTCCCTCGACCTGATCATCCCCGAGCGCCAACGGGGGCGGCACTGGGCGGGCTACGAAGCGGTGATGGCCACGGGCGAGACGCGCTGCGGGGAGGACCTCCTCCAGGTGCCCGCGGTCCACGCCGACGGGGGGCGGCGGTCCATCGCCTTCACGGTGACGCTCCTGCGGGACGAGGCGGGGAACCCCTCGGGCATCGCCGCCATCATCCGCGACGAGACCCGCCGGTGGAACGAGGAGCGGGCGCTGCGCCAGCGCCTGGCCGAGCTGGGCGGCCCGCCCAGCTGACCTCGCGCCGTCGCCCCCACGCCGCCCTCCGTGCCCACAAGCCGCCTCAGCGAATCGACGTCGAATCGACGCGCCAGGCGGATTCGGCGGTTTGAGGCGGTCTGACCTGGGATGATGCGAACCGGGGCGCAGCGCGCTGAATTCGCTGGGCGAATCGCGCCGGCGCCGACGGCGTCGACACGCCGCGGGCCAGATGAGGAGTTCCAAGGGTTCAGGGGCGGGCTCAGGGACGGTCTGGGGGGATCTGCGGTGGGCGGGCGGCGGCGTCGCCCCGGCCAGGGAACCGCGAACAATCTTGCACCGCCATCGTGCAGGAGCTCTCGGGGGTGGGTTCGGCCGGAGGGCTCGACCCGGTGACCCGCACGGACCGCGAATGGATCTTGCACCGCCACGGTGGACGAACCTTCGCGGCTGTCACGACGGCCGGGAGCTCAGGGCCAGCAGCGGGCGAAGACTTCCCAAGTGCCCACGTGGGCCACCGGCTCGAACCCCGAGGGCACCGCTGGGGCGGGGCTCGCCCCCACGTGGATGGCCGACCGGAAGACCACCCCCGGGGCACGCGGGGCGAGGTCGGGCTCGACCTGGTGCTTGGCCACCTCGAGCCGGTAGGCCATGAGCGGGCCGCGCAGCGGGCCCACGTAGGGCTGGCCGCACTCGAGCACCTCCTCCGTGCCCCCGGCGGCCTGCACCGCCGCGGCGAGGTCCGCCTGCAGCGCCCACTGGTAGGCCTGGGAGCGCCGCATCTCGGACAGCGCGCCCACCCGGGGCTCGCCGGCGACGGCCAGCACGGCCAGCAGGGCGCTCACCGCCAGGGCGGGGGCGCCCGGCCGCCCGGCGACATGGGCCACCCCGAGGACGAGGCCGACGGCCCCGCTCACCGCCACCAGGGCAGCCCCGGGCACGGCGTAGCGGGGCTCGCCCGAGAAGCCCGCCTGGGCCATGACGGCGACGAGCAGGGCCCACGCCGCGCCGACGGCGGCGGGGACCAGGGCACGGCGCGCCCAGCTGTCGCCCTCGGCCCCCGCCAGCCAGGCCAGCACCCCGACGCCGACCCACAACGGCCAGAGGGGCAGCGCCACCGCTTCGCGGAGCGAGGCGAGGGCGGGCACGTCGGCGAGGGCGGGCTGGCCGGGGTTGGGGACTTGCGCCCGACTGGCCGAGCGCAACAGGTCCCCCGAGCCGACCAGCTCGGGAAGGAACCAGGCCAGAGGCACCAGAGCCGCCGCGACGACGAGCAGCGGCCGGTCCCCCGGCCGGCGCCGCCACGCCACGAGCCCGAGCACGACGAGGAACGGCCAGCTCTCCACCCGCAGCAGGGCGACGCCGACGGCGCAGGCCAGCGCCCAGCGCGGCCGACCCACCCGCGCCGCCTCCGCCCCGGCGAGGGCGAGCGCCACCAGCATCGGCTCGGACAGGCCGGCGGCGGCCTGGTCGAGGAACGGCCCGCACAGGGCGGCGGCCCCGACGGCCAGCGCGCCAGCGAGCAATGAGCCGCCGGCCAGGCGGCGGCCGAGGCGGAACACGAGCCACAGGGCCACGGCGGCGGCGGCGCGGGCGAGGAGCACCCACGCCCAGGGCGCCGCCGAGCCGAGCGTGGCCAGCAGGGTGCACACGGCGACGGGCAGCGGCTTGAAAGCGGGGCCGGCGACCGTGTCGAGCCGCCCGTCGAGCACCTCGCCGCCCCACAGCAGCCAGGCCCAGGGGTCATAGGACGGCGCGGGGCGCACGACGAGCACCGAGAGACCGGCGAGCACCACGCAGAGGCTCAGGCTGCGGCGCACGACACGTGAACCTAGCAACGCTCGGTCAGCGCACCTACTGTCCAAGAGATGCACCACTTAATGAGGCGCATCGTCCCGGTCAAGGCGCTGACAGGCAAGGCGCTGGCAGGCACAGTGTTGGCCGCCACGGTGTTGGCTGCCACGGTGTCGGCCGGCTGCGGCACCGAGGGTATGACGAACACGGCGCACGCGGCCGCTTCGGCTGCCACCTCGGCTGACCACTTCGCCGTCGAGCGGATCGCCACCGGCCTCGACCGCCCGACCTTCGTCGGCGCTGCGCCGGGCGACCCCGAGGCGCTGTGGGTGCTCGAGCAGTCGGGCCGGGTGGTCCGCGTCGAGGGCGCAGAGCGCCACGTCGCCCTTGACCTGTCCGACTCCCTGAGCAGCGGTAACGAGCGAGGGCTGCTGGGCATCGCCTTCCACCCTCGCTACGCCGACAACGGGCGGCTGTTCTTGCACTGGACGGGCCTCGGGGGCGAGACGCGGGTGGCCGAGTTCGCCCGCGGGGCCGACGGCAGGTCCATCGAGCCCACGCTCGTGCGCGAGCTGTTGACCGTGGCCCAGCCCGAGGAGAACCACAACGGCGGCCAGCTCGCCTTCGGCCCCGACGGGCGCCTGTACCTCGGCCTCGGCGACGGCGGCGGCGCCTTCGACCCGCGCCGCACTGCGCAGGACCGCAACCAGCTCCTCGGCAAGGTCCTCGCCGCCGACGTCGACACCCCCGCCCCGCCCCCCGGCGCCCCCGCCCGGAGCACAGGGAGCACCGGTGCGCCTCCCCCCCCGACCTGGGCGGTGGTCCTCAGCGGCCTGCGCAACCCGTGGCGATTCTCCTTCGACCCGGCTCTCGGGGAGATCTGGGTGGCCGACGTGGGCCAGGACCAGGTCGAGGAGGTCAACCGGGTACTGCTCGAGCCGGACGAGCCCCCGAAGAACCTGGGCTGGAGCGCCTTCGAGGGCACCCACCGGCTCGATGGCCACGACCTCGACCCCACGGGCGAGCTCATCGAGCCCGTCGCCACCTACGGCCACGACGAGGGTTGCTCGGTCATCGGCGGGATCGTCTACAGCGGCGCCCAGCTCCCCGGGCTCGTGCGCCGCTACGTCTTCGGCGACTTCTGCTCGGGCACCCTCTGGTCGTTGCGGGCCACGCCGGACGGGGGAGCGACCGACATCCGCGAGGAGCGGGCGAAGGTGCCCCAGCTCACCCACATCGGCCTCGACGGCGACGGCGAGCTCGTCTTCGCCTCCGCCGCCGGCTCCCTCTTCCGCGCCGTCCCCGCCCCCGGCTGAGCCCGCTCGCCACGCCACGACGCGGGGACGCGACGAGGGGCCGGTGACCTCCCGGGTCACCGGCCCCTCGTGCGCAACTGGGCGAGCCCAGATGTTCGTCGTCAGTCCTTGCAGACGCTCGTGGCGAGGTCCCAGGCGCAGTTGTCCGACTTGCCGGACAGGTCGATCACCTGGCTCTGGTCCTCCCAGCCCTGGATCTCGGAGTCGTAGGTCTGGTACTTGCCGCCCTCGATGAAGTAGGAGTCGGCGTTGCCGTTCAGGTTGAAGCGGATGCCCTCGAGCAGCATCGGGTTCGTCATGTCGAAAGACCGGACGGCGGTGATGAAGTTGGACCGGGTGAGGCCACCGGGCAGCTCACCGGCGACCTTCAGGCTCTGCACGATGGCGAAGCCCCACTGCATGCCGCTGCCGAGGGAGCCCGACGACTTCGGGTCGATGCCGGCGTCCTGGAGCACGTCACGGCTCCAGGCGATGAAGGCGTCGCCGTCGTAGTTGGCGTCGTTGAGGTCCTTGACGCCGCCGTTGACGATCCACCAGCCGTCGGTCACCGACCCGTCGCCGCCCACCTTCTCCTTGCCCACGAAGCTCGAGGCCGAGCACACGGAGGGCTGGAACAGGTAGGGGGTCGACTCCTTCATGCCGTTGGCGGCGGCCTCGGTGATGATCTGCGTGCACGCCGTGCCGGCCAGCATCCCGATGAAGACGTCGGGGTCCTGCGCGGCCAGGGTGGTCATCGGGTCGGTCACCGTCGGGGCCGAAGCCTCGATGGTCTCGGTGACGTAGTTGATGCGGTCCCGGAGCGGCGACTGGGCGAGCCACGCCCGGAATCCGGCGTCGTAGGACTTGCCGAAGTCGTTGTTGATCTGCAGGGCGGCGACGGTGATCTCGTCGTCGAACTCCTCGGCGTGCTGCTCGATGAAGGAGCCCCAGAGCACCGCTTCGGTGGTGTAGGCGAGCTGCAGGCCGGTGGTCCACGGGTGGTTCACCGGGTCACCCCAGGCCGGGTGGCCGGCCAGCTCGAAGGGGTGGGGGATGCAGCGCTGGTTGAGCTTGTCGAACACCTTGAAGCCCGGGGCCGAGCCCAAGGTGATGACGCCGAACACCTTGTCCGAGTCGATGAGCTCGTCCACCAGCGGCACGGTGCGCGCCGGGTCGTAGCCGTCGTCCTTGAAGATGTAGTTGACGTCGCGTGTGACGCCCTCGCTGTCGGTGAAGTACCCCTCGGCGTTGTAGTGGTCGAGCATGGTCGTCACGCCCTTGGCGATGTTGCCGTAGTCGGCGAAGGTGCCCGACAGCGGGAGGGCCTGGCCGATCTTGATCTCGGTGGCGCTGAGGCCTTCGGTGTCCGACCAGCCGGTGCCGCACTGGGTGAGGTCGATGCTGAACCCCTCGGGCCCCGTCACCGTGGTGCCGTCGGCCGACTTGCCCCAGCCGTTCTCCGTGATGCGCGCCACCATGGCGGCACGCTCGTCGGCCCAGAGGGCCTCCCAGTCCTCCATGGACCTCGGGTGCTCCACGATCGAGGACGTGGTCGCGCCGTCACCGCTGACCACCGAGTCGACACCTTCCTTGATGTCGGCGTCGACCGTGCCCGCAGTTGCGCCCGAGTCGCTGTCCGTCCCGCCGCAGGCCGCGGCGACCAGGGAGAGGCCCAGCAAGGCAACTCCCACCTTCATCCGTGCGCGCTCCAAGAGAATCCCCTCGATGATCCGATGCACCAATGCCCGAACTGCCAGGTCAGCAGTTCGGACATTGGACCTTACTTGAGGCTTTCTCCGTGATTGGGGTCACCCCTAAGAGAAGGTTGTCACATCCTCCAAGTGACTGACGACACCGTCACTCGACATGGCTCAGCTCGGACATTGCCCTTCTCACCCGGGCTTCGCTGATGGGTTGCGCCGTGCCGAGGGACTGGGCGAAGTAGCTGACGCGCAGCTCCTCGAGCATCCAGCGGACCTGCTCGAGGCCGGGCGCCGGCGCGGGGAGGGAGGCGGCGAGCTGGCTGTACTCCGCCTCGAGTCGCTGGACCTGGCGGGTGCGCTCGAGGTCGCGGCGAGCGTCGGCGGCGAGGCGGCCCAGGCGGTGCTCCATGGCCTCGAGGTAGCGGGCCACGTCCCCCAGGCGCGGTGCGCCGGCGGCCCGCACGAATCCCGGGTGCACGAGGCGGTCGAGCTGTGCCCGCATGTCCACCACGGCGGGCTGCAAGGCCGGGGCTGTCACCGCGTCGAGGCCGGCCTCCACCGATCGCAACGAGGTGAGCACCCTGCCGATGGCCTCGCTCGCCCCGAGCGCGGCGTCGACGAGGCCAGCCCGCACCTCGGCCTGCAGGGCGGCGAAGTCCTCGGGGGCCCACGCCGGGCCCCCGCCCCGGGCGACCAACTCGTCCACGGCCACGGCCACGGCGTCCTCGAGCAGGGCGGCGGCTGCGGCCTGGGGGAGGCGGGCCAACGCCGCTCTCGTCGGCTTCTTGAGCCGGTTCTGCACGGCCCGGGAGGGACTGGGCACGGTGAGCAGCAGCAGCCGCCGTGTGCCCGCGGCCATGGCGGCGCGCTGCTCCCCTTCGGTCGGCAACAGGCGCAGCGCCACCGAGTCCCCCTCGTCGACCAGGGCCGGGTAGGCGCGCAGGGCGTGGCCGCCCTCGGCCACCTCCACGACCCGGGGGATCTCGCCGCCCTCCCAAGCCCGCAGCCCGGTGCGCTCGAGGCCGTGCGCCGCCTGGCTGATGGCGGCGCGGACGTGCCCGCGGAGCTGGTCCTTCAGGGTGGCGAGGTCCTTGCCCACGGCCACGGGCAGGCCCTCGTGCCCCTCGACCTGGAAGGTCGCCCGTAGGTGGTCGGGGGCGCGGGCGACGTCGAAGCTGTCGGCGGGGATGGCCACCCCGCCGAGCCGGGACAGTTCGCGGGCGAGGGTCTCGTGGAGGGGGCCATCCTCCGGGCCGACCCGGTCGAGGACGGCCCTCGCGTACTCGGGGGCGGGCACGACGTGGCGGCGCAACGGCTTGGGCAGCGTGCGCACCAGCGCGATGACCAGCTCTTCCCGCAGCCCCGGCACTTGCCAGTCGAAGGTCTCGGCGCCGAGCTGGTTGAGGACGGCCAGGGGGACGTGGACGGTGACGCCGTCCTGAGCCGTGCCCGGCTCGAACGCGTAGGACAGGGCCAGGGCGAGGTCTCCGTGGTGCCACACGTCGGGGAACGCCTCGGCGTCGAAGTCACCGGCATCGCGGTCGACCAGCAGGTCGAGGGTGAAGTCCAGCAGGTCGGGACGTTGCCGGCGGGCCTGCTTCCACCACTGGTCGAAGTGCCGGGAAGATGTGACCTCGGCCCCGACGCGGGCGTCGAAGAAGGCGAACAGCGCCTCGTCGCCGGCGAGGATGCCGCCCCGGCGCGCCCGGTGCTCGAGTTCGCGGACCTCGTCCACGAGCTGGCGGTTGTGCTCGACGAAGCGGTGGTGGGCGTGCCAGTCGCCGGTCACGAGGGCGTGTCGGATGAACAGCTCGCGTGCGAGGGCGGGGTCGACACGCCCCAGGGGCACCCGCCGCCCGGTGACGAGGGGCAGCCCGTAGAGGGTGACGCGCTCGAGGGCCATCGCCGCGCCGCGCCGCGCGTCCCAGTAGGGCTCGCCGTAGCTGCGCCTGACCAGGTGGGCGCCGAGCTGCTCGGCCCACTCGGGCTGGGCCCTGGCTGCCACCCGGCCCCACAGGCGGTTCGTCTCGACCAGCTCCGCGGCCATGACCCAGCGCGCCCCCGTACGGGCCAGCGCCGAGCCGGGGGCGATAGCGAAGCGGGCGTTGCGCGCCCCCAGGTACTCCGCCCGGCCCCGGCCCCCCCGGGCGCCCTCGGCGCCGCTCGCCCCCGACGTGTCCTTCAGCCCGAGGTGGGAGAGCAGGCCGGCGAGCAGGGAGCGGTGGACGCCGTCGCGGTCGCCGGGCTCGCCGTTGAGGCGGATGCCGAGGGTGGTGGCGACCTGGCGCAGCTGGCTGTAGACGTCCTGCCACTCGCGCACCCGCAGGAAGTTGATGTGCTCGGCCTTGCACCGGCGGCGGAACTGGTTGGAGCCGCGCTGGCGCTGCTGGTCCTGGAGGTACTCCCAGAGCTCGAGGTAGCTCATGAAGTCGGAGTCCTCGTCCTGGAAACGAGCGTGGTGCTCGGCCGCGGCCTGCTGGTCGCCCGCCGGGCGCTCCCGGGGGTCCTGGATGGAGAGGGCGGCGGCAATGACCATGACCTCGCGCACGCAGCCGTTGCGGTCGGCCTCGAGCACCATACGGGCGAGGCGGGGATCGAGGGGCAGCTGGGCGAGGTCGCGCCCGAGGGGGGTCAGCCACCGCTTGGTGCCCTCGTGCGCGGGGTCGAGCGCGCCCAACTCCTCGAGCAGGGCGACCCCGTCCTTGATGTTGCGGGCGTCGGGCGGGTCGACGAAGGGGAACGAGGCGATGTCGCCGAGGCCGAGCGCCGCCATCTGGAGGATCACCGAGGCCAGGTTCGTCCGCAGGATCTCGGGCTCGGTGAACTCGGGCCGGGAGCGGTAGTCCTCCTCGCTGTAGAGGCGGATGCACACCCCGGGGGCCACCCGCCCGCAGCGGCCGGCCCGCTGGCTCGCCGACGCCTGGGAGACCGCCTCGATGGGCAGGCGCTGGACCTTGGTCCTCCGGCTGTAGCGGGAGACGCGAGCCGTGCCCGGGTCCACCACGTAGAGGATGCCGGGCACGGTGAGGGAGGTCTCGGCCACGTTCGTGGCCAGCACCACCCGCCGGCCGGGGTGGGAGGCGAAGACGCGGTGCTGCTCGGCGGCGGAGAGCCGGGCGTAGAGCGGCAGGATCTCGGTGTCGCGCAGGTGCAGCGCCCGCAGGGCGTCGGCGGTGTCGCGGATCTCGCGCTCGCCGCTGAGGAACACGAGCACGTCCCCCGGCCCCTCGCGGCGCAGCTCCTCCACGGCGTCGCAGATGGCCTGGGCCTGGTCCCGGCCGTCGCGGCTGTCCCGGCCGTTCCTGGCTGGGGCGCCGGTGGGCGCGTCGTCCTCGTCGAGGGGGCGGTAGCGGAGCTCGACAGGGTGGGCGCGGCCGGAGACGTCGACCACGGGCGCACCGTCGAAGTGGCTGGCGAAGCGCTCGGTGTCGATGGTGGCCGAGGTGACGATGAGCTTGAGGTCAGGGCGTCGGGGGAGGAGGGACTTGAGGTAGCCCAGCAGGAAGTCGATGTTGAGGCTGCGCTCGTGGGCCTCGTCCACGATGATCGTGTCGTAGCGGGTGAGCAGCCGGTCGCGCTGGATCTCGGCCAGCAGGATGCCGTCGGTCATGACCTTGACGAGGGTGTCGTCGCCCACCTTGTCGGTGAAGCGCACGCTGTAGCCCACGAGCCCTCCGACGGTGGTGCCCAGCTCCTCCGCCACCCGCTCGGCCACGGCCCGCGCCGCGATGCGGCGGGGCTGGGTGTGCCCTACGAGGCCCCGCACGCCGCGCCCCAGTTCGAGGCAGATCTTGGGGAGCTGCGTGCTCTTGCCCGAGCCGGTCTCCCCGGCGACGATGGTGACCTGGTGGTCGCGGATGGCGGCGAGGATGTCGTCCTTGCGGGCGCTGACCGGCAGGGCGGCCGGGTAGCTGGGGCGGGGGATCGCCGCCTGCCGGCGTGCCACCCGTCCTTCGGCAGCCTCGACCTCAGGAGCCAGCTCGGTGAGGAGGGCGTCGCGGGCGGCGGCGTCGCGCGCCTTGCGGGCGCCGTGGAGGCGGCGCCCGAGGCGGTGCTCGTCGCGGGCCATCAGCGCCGGGAGGCGCTCGGTCAGCTCGGCGATCGTCGGAGGGTTGAGCTGGGAGGTCATTGCGGAGTGTCTCGTGGGCGGGCCGGGCGGCGGCACCAGCCCGTCCGTCAACGCGACGAGGCGGCCGGGCCATTCCGGCCGCCTCGTCCAGCATGCCCTCCCGTCCCCGGCACCGGGGCGCGGTGCTCGCTTGTCGGTCTGGCGCTCAGTTGGCCCCTTCGAGGGCGCTCGGCCCGCTAGCCCTGATCTTTCATGAGGCTCGCGCCCAGGCCCCTGACCAGGACGGGAGCTGGTCTGGCGAGCCATGCAGGCAACTGGCTGACCAGCTCGAGCGAACCCGAATGAAGGCTTGGGGCTAATCAGGCGCTTCCCTTGTACTGGTCCGGGAAGGCCCAGCCAGGCCGTCGAGCAGCTGGCGCAGGGTCTGGCCCACTGCGGCTCGCACCTCGAGAGGCTCCTCGGCACGTGCGACGAGCGTGCCGGCGTGCATCAGGGCGCCGAGGAGCAGGTGGGCGAGGGTGTCGGGGTCCTCGGTGGCGATGCGGCCGCGGGACCTCGCCGCCTTCACCGAGGCGAGGATGCCGGTGTAGCCGTAGCGCTCGTCGATCTCGTGGTAGCGGTCGAGGCCGAGCACGGCGGGGGCCTCGACGAGGGCGATGCGCTGCACGTCGGGCTCGAGGGCGGCGTCGAGGAAGGCGTCGAACCCGGCCACCAGGCGCTCGAGGGGTTCGTCCCCGGCGGCGAGGGCGGCGGTGGCGCTGCGGTCGCGCAGCTCGGCCTCGATGGTCTCGAAGACGGTGGCGAAGAGCTCGGCCTTGTTCGGGAAGTGGTGGTAGAGCGCCCCCGTGGTGACGCCCGCCTCCCTGGCGATGTCCTCGACCGAGGTGCCGCCGAAGCCGGCGGCGGCGAAGCGGGCACGGCCCGCCGCCACCAGGGCGGCGCGCGTCGCCTCCACCTGTTCGGCCCGTAACGAGCGCCTCGTCCTGTCCTGCACGGGTCCCTGTGTACTCGCTCCGGCGACAGCGGGTTGCGGTCGCCCCCTCGCAATGTCATAGTCGCACTATGCCACATAGTAAGATTATGTCAACAGGTTCGGCGGCCAGCTCGGGGGCGGCATCGACCGGGGCGGTGGCCGGGCTCGGCGCCGACCGGGACGCGCTCGTGGAGGTCCTGAGCGCCCTGCCTGCCGAAGGATGGGCTGCCCCGTCGGGCTGCGCGGGGTGGTCGGTCAAGGACCTCGTCGCCCACATGGGCGCCTTGTTCTGGACGCTCGTGGACCGTTCGGTGCTCCCCGACACGACCGGCCTGCCCACCGAGCGTGCCCAGGACGCACACGTGGCGGCGCGCGCCTCGTGGGAGCCGGCGCGCACCTTCGAGGACTACGTCACCGTGAGCGGCCCGGCCCTCGAGGTCCTCACCCGCCTCGACGCTCGCCCCGACCGCGTGCTCGCGCTCGGGGACCTGGGCACCTACCCGGCGCCGCTCCTCGGTACCGCCTTCGCCTTCGACCACTACACCCACATCCGGGCCGACCTCTTCGCCCCCCGGGGCCCCCTGGCCGGGCCGGTCCCCCCTGCTGACGAGCTGCGCCTGCGCCCGGTCATGGCCTGGATGCGTGCCGCGCTGCCCCAGCACAGCGCCTCCGTACTCGCCGCGCTCGGAGGCGCGGTCGAGCTGGCGCTGCACGGCCCGGCCGGGGGCACCTGGTACGTGGGCCCCGACGGGGTGCGGGACGAGCGGCCCACCGGCGGCGTGGTCGCCTCCGTGCGCAGCAGCACGCACGACTTCGTGCTGTGGGGGACCGAACGGGCGAGGTGGGAAGACCTCGACGTCGTCGCCGAGGGTGACGCCTCGGCCCTCGCCGCGCTCCGCCGGGTGCACGTCTTCTAGATTGCCTCGGTGGCCGGCCAGTAGCCGTGCGGCTCGGTCAGTAGACGACGACGGGGGTGCCGTTGGGCACGTTCTCCCAGATCCAGTCCTGGTCGGCGTTGCTGACCCGGGCGCAGCCGTGGCTGGCGGGGTAGGCGGGGACGTACCCGGAGCCGTGGACCGCCCAGTCGGTGTGGAAGTAGAGCGGCCGGTACATGGCGCCGAGGGCGCCGTCGTCCACGCCTTCGACCCGGTGGTAGACGGCGAACTCGCCCGTCGGCGTGTACGCGAGCCCCGGCGTGCCGTCGGGCCACTCGAAGGGCTCGTTGTTGCCGGTCGAGGTGTTGAAGATGGTGGTCCCGGCGCCGCTCACGACGAAGAGCACCTGGCGGGCGAGGTCGATCTCGATACGGAGCCCGCCGCCCGACGGCACCGAGCCCTGCGGGGCGGACAGCCGCGCCAGTGTCTCGGGGCCGGGCACCCCGTCGGCCGACAGCCCCTCCACCTTCTGGAAGGCCATCACCGCCGAGGACGTGCGCCCGCCGTAGCCGCCGTCAGCGGCACCGATGCTGTAGCCGAGGGCCGCGAGGCGGCTCTGGAGGTCGGCGACCACGGGGCCGGACGCGCCGGGGCCGAGGGGCGGCTCGGTGGTCGTGGTCACCGGCGGGACCGTCGTCGGCACGGGCGTGCTGGGGGGCGCGGTGGTCGGCGCCGCCGTCGTGGTCGGCCGAGTCGTCGAGGGCGCGGCGGCCGTCGTCGTGCTCGACGGCGCGACCAGCTCCTCCGGGCCGGTCGGGCCACTGCCGCTCCCGCAGGCGGCCAGCGACAGCGCGGCGAGGGCTGCACCGGTCCCGACCGTCCCCCTGCGTGCCTTGCCCCACACCCGACGTGCGCCCAAGGAAGCCGAGCCTATCCCTGGGCGCTGGGCGCTGGGCGCTGGGCGCTGGGCGCTGGGCGCTGGGACGGGCTGGGCGGGCCATCCCCCCGGGCTCGGGCAACTTCGCCTTGATCGCAACCACAGGGTTGCCATATGGTGGGTCCATGACCAACACCACCAAGACCCCCACCCCTGTCCCCGACACCATCGAGCGCGTCCTCGTCCTGCCCCACGCCGTCGAGCGCGTGTGGGCGGCCATCACCGACCCCCACGAGCTGGCCGGCTGGTTCGGCGACACGGCCGAGGTCGACCTGCGCCCGGGCGGCGCCGCCCTCTTCACCTGGGGCGGGCGCGATCGCAGCGCGGCCGTGGTCGAGGTGGTCGACCCGCCCCGGCGCTTCGCCTTCTGGTGGACGGCCGGGGTCGGCGAGGCGGTGGGCCCGGAGAACCGGACGCTCGTCGAGTTCACCCTCGAGCCCGTCGACGGCGGGACCCGCCTCCGCCTCGTGGAGTCCGGCTTCGCCGCCCTCGCTCACGGCCTCGACCAGCACCGGGACAACACCGAGGGGTGGGCCACGGAGCTGGGCCACCTCGAGGCCTACCTGCGTGCCGACGTCAGCGCCTGACGGCGGGGCGGACGGCGCGGCCCTCGCCGGTGGCCCGGCTGGCAGGGCTGAGGCGAGCGAGGGGGCGGCGGTGGCCGTCTTCTGCGCCCTCGCCGACCCGACCCGCCGCCACCTGCTGGACAGCCTCGCACGGCACGGCCCGGCCACCGTCACCGAGCTCGCGGCGCGCCTGCCCATCAGCCGCCAGGCCGTGGCCAAGCACCTCGCCCAGCTCGTGGAGGCCGGGTTGGTGGCGGCCGGGGCTCCCGCCGGCCGTCGCGTCCCCTACCAGCTGCGGCCTGAGCCCGTGCGGGCTGCCCTGGCCTGGCTCTCGGCCCTGGCCAACGGCTGGGACGAGCGGCTCGACCGGCTCCGGGCCCACCTCGACGCCGGCTGAGCCCGGCCCGTGTCGCCCGTGGCCGACGCCGCCAACGCCGTCGTCGGCGTCGGCGTCGGCCGTGCTCGGCGCGTGGGTGCGGGCGAGGACCAACGCGCCGCGGGCGGGCCTCAGCCCGGGGCGGCCCACGTGAGCACCTCGCCGCTCCCGCTGAGCATGACCGAGCCGGGCATGACCCGGAGTCGCCAGGGATCGAGGCGGAGGGCGACGAAGCCGGGGGAGGAGGGGTCGTCCCAACCCGGGATGATGGCGGGGTCGTAGCCGACCGGCTCGGGCCCGTTGGCGAACAGGTCCCACACCGCAGCCCGGGTGGGCTCGTCGAAGACCAGCTCGGCGCGGCACTCGGCGAGGCAGGTGTCGTGCGCCGGTGCCCAGTAGTTGCACGAGACGTTGGACGTCTGGGCGAGGTGGGCGCGCCTGGTCGGCTGGGTGGCCACCCAGCCGACCAGGGAGGTGCCGTCCCACTGCCAGATGGGGTGCAGGACCCGAGAGCGGGGGCGGCCGTGTCGGTCGACGGTGGCGACCGAGGCCCACACGATGCGGTGAGCCATCTCCACGAACGCCGGCGCCACGTCGCTGAGCTCGCCCATGGACGCATCCTGGCACGCGGCGTCGAGCGCGCCAGCGAATTCGACGAGGCCGGTGCGTCGAATTCGCTACTCGGCCGAAAGACCAGCTCACGGCGCCTCTCGCGGGGCGGGCGTCGATTCGACGTCGATTCGCTGGGCCGCATCGGCTGCCAGCAGGCGGCGCTCGGCGCCGGGCGGCGCCCGCGCCAGC
>WHTX01000103.1 GCA_009377505.1 Acidimicrobiia bacterium | reverse complement strand
CGTCCACGTTCGCCTTGAGCGGTGAGGGGTTCCCCCGCCGGTAGCCGGCATCTGCGGTGATGATGACCTTGGCCTCGGCGTCGTTGCACCGGTCGACGATGGCGTCGGGGCTGAACCCCCCGAAGATCACGGAGTGCACCACCCCGATGCGGGTGCAGGCCAGCATGGCGACCGGCAGCTCGGGGATCATCGGCATGTAGATGGCGATGCGGTCCCCCGCCTCGAGCCCCAGGCCGAGGAGCACGTTGGCGAAGCGCTGGACGTCGTCGAGGAGCTCGGCGTAGGTGATCGTCCGCGTGTCGCCGGGCTCGCCCTCCCAGTGGAAGGCGACCTTGTCGCCCCGGCCGGCGTCGACGTGGCGGTCGAGGCAGTTGTAGGAGACGTTGAGCTTGCCGCCGACGAACCAGCGGGCGAAGGGCAGGTCCCACTCCAGGGTGGTGTGGAAGTCCTCGGACCAGGTCAGTAGCTCCCGGGCCTGCCGGGCCCAGAAGGCCTCGTAGTCGGCGTCCGCCTCCTCCCACATCGACCGGTCGGCCACCAGCGCCTGCGCCCTGAACTCGGGCGGCGGCGGGAAGGTGCGCTCTTCGATCAAGAGCTCTGAGATCGTCGGTGTGGAGTCGGCCACCACGAACCCCCTGTTGACGTGACCCTGCACGGCCACCATAACCGGAGCGGAGCGAGGCGCCCGAAGTGGGGAGGGGACGACGGCGGGCGCGCTACGGTCGGCTCCGTGGTCGTACTCCGGCCCACGACGGCCCAGGTGGTGCGCCCCGAGTGGGCAGCGAGCGTCGTCGGGCCCGCCTACGACTCGCTGCGCCCGGCCGAGCGGCGGCAGCTGGCCGCAGCGAACCCGACCAGCTTCTTCAACGTGGTGCGCTCGCCGGCCGACGAGGATGCCGACGGCGGCGGCGTCCTCGACGCCGCGGCCGACGCCCTCGAGGGGCTGCTCGCCAGCTGCTACGGCGACCCGACCGAGGCGCTCTTCCTCTACCGCCTCCGCTCGGCGCACCACGAGCAGGCCACGGTCACCGCCGACGTCCCCACCGCGGCCGTGCTCGAGGGCGTCGTCCGGCCCCACGAGCGCACCCGGACGGCCAAGGAGGACGAGCTCACCCGCCACCTGCGCCGGCTGCGCATGAACTCGAGCCCCGTCGGGCTCACCTATCGGCCCTCGGCGAGGATCGACGCCGTCGTGGCCCGTGAGCTGCGCCGCCCGCCCATGCTCGACTTCAGCTCGATCGACGGCGTGCACCAGACGGTGTGGGCGCTCGGGGACGGGCCGACCGGCGAGCTGCTCGACGCCTTCACCGAGGTGAGCACGGCCTACATCGTCGACGGCCACCATCGCGTCGCGGCCACCCGACGGGCCGGCGCCCCGGCCTTCCTGGCTTCGCTCATCCCCACCGACCAGCTGCACCTGCTGCCCTACCACCGTCTGGTCGGGCTCGTGCCCCCGGTGACGAGAGACCGCCTGGTCGAGGCGGTGGGCGCCGTGCGCGCCTCGCCGGCCGAGGCGCCTGGGCGACCGGGCACGGTGCTGCTGCGGGCCGACCAGCGATGGTGGCATTTCGAGCTCTCCGTCGAGGAGGGCCGGCGCCTCGACGTCGCCGCCCTCGAGGAGGACGTCCTCGTCGGCGTGCTCGGCATCCTCGATCCCCGCACCGACCCGCGTCTCGACGTGGTACCGGGCCACCTCGACCTCGCCCGGCTGGCACAGCTCGCGGACGAGGGCGAAGGGGTCGCCTTCGCCCTCCACCCCCCGACGGTGGCGCAGCTCATGGTGGAGGCCGACGCCGGGCGGACGCTGCCCCCGAAGTCGACCTGGTTCGAGCCGAAGCTGCGCTCGGGCGTGTTCGTCGTGCGGCGCTGAGCCCGCCAGTGCCGTGAGTAGTTCCAGGGGTCGGCGGCTCGCGCCGCCCCGGCTGAGGGGCGTTCTGGGCGATCAGCGGTGGGCGGGCCGCGGCGTCGTCTAGGGGTGCCGCGCCGGGAGGTCGACGGCGCCCGTCTCGACGAGGTGCTCCATGCCGGCGATGAGCAGGGCCACACCGGCGTCGAACTGCTCGTCGGATGTGGTGACCCGACACGCGGCCACGTACTCGCGCAGGCGGGGCTGGTCGGCGGGGACGTCGTCGGGGTGGTGGTCCGCGGCCTTGGAGGCGTCGCCGCTGGCCCGGGTCTCGAGGAGCACGAAGCCGACCAGGAAGCCGGCGAAGGTGTGCACCACGTGCACGCTCGGCCCGGCGGCGAGACCGGCCCGTCGGGCCTCGGTGAACCCGCCGAGGATGGGCGCCCACGAGGCGAGGGTGGTGTGGCGGCGCGAGACGAGCAGCGGGAAGGCCCGGGGATGGCGCAAGCCCACCTCGCGGACGCTCGAGGCGATGGCACGCAGCTGGCGCCGCCAGTCCTGCTCGGGCGGCTCGGGCACCTCGACGAGCTCGAGCAGGAGCGAGGCGATGCCGTCGAGAAGGTCGTCCTTGGACTCGACGTGGTTGTAGAGCGACATGGCCTCGACCCCGAGGCAGGCGCCGAGGCGCCGCATGGTGAGCGCCTCGGTGCCGTGCGCGTCGACGAGGGCCAGCGCCTCGGCCACCACGCGCGCCCGGCTCAGGGGGAGGCGCTCGGTGGTGACCATGACCCGCACACTATGTCGCGAGAGCGGGGCGGCCGAACGGCTGGGCGGCCGTGGGGGCGGGACGCCGGCCGGCGCCGTCGGTCAGCCGCGCGGCGAGACAGGCATGCCGGGGCGCTCGACGGGGGCGCGCACGAGGTTGCCCCACTCTGTCCAGGAGCCGTCGTAGTTCCGCACGTCGGGGAACCCGAGGAGGTGCTGGAGGACGAACCAGGTGTGGCTCGACCGCTCGCCGATGCGGCAGTAGGCGATGACCTCGGCCGCGGGGTCGAGGCCCTGCTCCTCGAGGTAGATGGCCCGGAGCTCGCCGACGTCGCGGAAGGTGCCGTCGTCGTTGGCGGCACGCTTCCAGGGCACGCTGGCCGCCCCGGGGATGTGCCCGCCCCGCAGAGCCCCCTCCTGGGGGTACTCGGGCATGTGCAGCTTCTCGCCCCGGTACTCCTCGGGGGAGCGCACGTCGACGAGCTGGCCTCCCTGGCGCTGGAAGGCGCGCACCTCGTCGGCGAAAGCCCGGATGGCTCGGTCGTCCCTGGCGACCACGGGGTAGTCCGTCCGCGGGCGCACGGTGGGGTCGGTGGTGAGCGGACGGCCCTCGACGGCCCACTTTGCCCGGCCACCGTCGAGCAGCCGGACGTCCTCGTGCCCGAACAACCTGAACACCCACAGGGCGTAGGCGGCCCACCAGTTGAAGTTGTCGCCGTAGAAGACGACGGTCTGGTCGCGGCCGATGCCCTTGGCCGACAGCAGCTCGGCGAACCCCTCGCCGTCGAGGTAGTCCCGGGCCACGGGGTCCTGCAGGTCGGTGTGCCAGTCCACCTTGACCGAGCCGGCGATGTGGCCGGTCTCGTAGAGGAGGACGTCCTCGTCCGATTCCACCACGACCACGTTCGGGTCACTGAGGTGCTCCGCCAGCCACTCGGTGCTCACCAAGCGCTCGGGGTGGGCGTACTGTTGGAACTTCGGAGCCGGGTCGACTGCGTTGTCGGGCATGCCGTGACCTCGTCCAGACCTGGGGTTCGTGCGCCGGCGGCGCGGGGAAGACGACCCTACCCATCTCGCCGGCTGCAGGAGATCGCATGGCCCTGCCCCCCAAGCTCGAACGAACCGTCCAGCTGTTCAGCGGCGCGCCCAAGGACCTCAAGCTCCAGGCGCTGCTCGAGTACAGCCGCAAGGTGCCCGACCTCCCTGCCCGCTACGCGGAGGACCGCTCCGCCCTCGAGCCCGTCCCCGAGTGCCAGACGCCCTTCTTCCTCGCCGCCGACGTGGAGGACGACGTGGTGCACATCGTGTTCGACTGCCCGCCGGAGGCGCCGACCACCCGCGGCTTCGCCGGGATCCTCGCCGAGGGCCTCGACGGAGCGAGCCCCCAGGAGGTCCTCGACGTCCCCGACGACTTCTATGTCGCCATGGGGCTCGACGAGGCCATCTCCTCCCAGCGGCTGCGGGGCATGACGGCCATCATGGCGCGCCTCAAGCGCCAGGTGCGCCAGAAGGTCGCCGCCTGAGGCCACCGCCCCCAGGCACCAGCGGGGCGGCAGCGCGCCTTCAGACCTCCCACTCCACCGCGTCGAAGGCGCCGAGGCCGGTCGGGTCGAGCAGCGCCTCGGCCTCCCGCACCCGGCTGCGGGCCCGGAGCGCGGCCAGGTCGCCCAGGTGCGCACGCGCCTGCCAGTCCCGGCGGCCCTCGGCCACGAGCCCGTCGATGCCCCACGCCTCGAGGAAGGCTCGTTGGGTGCGGCGCCGGGCCGGGGTGGCCACCGCGCTGAGCTGGTCCCAGGCGACCTCGCAGGTGACGTCCTGCGACCCGGGCTCGGCGAAGGGGTGCCCGCCGCGCTGGTGGCCCTGGTAGGTGCGCACCCAGCTCCGCCAGTCCCGGTGTTCGAGCTCGGCCGTGGTCGAGCCGTAGTCGAAGAGGAGCACGCGGCCCCGCTCGAGGCAGCCGAGGGCGCGGCGCAGCCACCGTCCCGCCTCCTCCTGGGCGGGTACCCGGCCGTGACGGGGCAGGGCCAGCTCGCTCGCCAGCAGCACCTCGCCGCCCTGTTCGTCGACATGGACCTCGCCCTCGGGGTCGAGCAGCCGGAAGGGGAGGTTGTCGAGCAGCTCGTTGGCCACGACCACGCCGAGGACCGGGCCTTCGGGCAGGTCCTCGAGGCTCTTCACGCCCTCGGGGTGCTGTTCTCGCAGGGGCGCGGCGCGCTCGACGGCCACATAGCGCAGCGGGACGCCGGGGCTCGCCGCCAGCACCGAGCGAGCCAAGGTGCCCACCCCCGCGCCGGCCTCGACGACCGTGAAGGGGTCGGGCCGGCCGAGCTCGCGCCACCAGGCCTCGAGCGCCCTGGCCAGCACGGCGCCGAAGAGCGGCCCCACCTCGGGCGAGGTCAGGAAGTCGCCGCGTCGACCGGCCCGTCCCCGCCCCGAGGCGTAGAACCCGTCTTCGGGGGCGTACAGCGCCCGCTCGAGGAACTCGTCGACCCGGAGCGGGCGGTCGCTCATCCGCCGGTGGCGGCGCTGATGGTCTCGCTGATGCCGGTGAAGTGGGTCACGAGGCTGGGGAAGACGCCGAAGGCGAGCGTGGCCACAGAGGTGAGCCCCAGGGCGGCGACCAGCGATGGTGGCACCCGCACGGGCGACTTGTCACCGAAGGGCGGCGGGTTGAACCACATCTGCTTCAACACGAGGCCGTAGTAGTAGAAGGCCAGGACCGTGTTCACCGCCACGACCACGGCCAGGGCCGTGCCGGCCACCGAGGACGGGGCGAGCAGGGCCCGGAAGATCACGAACTTGGCGTACCAGCCCCCCATGGGCGGGATCCCGGCCAGGGAGGCGAGGGCGATCGTCATGGCCACCGTCAAGCCCGGCGCGTACTCGAACATGCCGCCGTAGGTCGACAGCTCGGCCGAGCGCGTCTTGCGGGCGATGGCGATGACCACGGCGAAGGCGCCCAGGTTCATCGCCGCGTAGATGACGAGGTAGGTGGTGACGCCCTCGAGGGCGAGGTCCGCGTTCCCGTTCCCGATCACCGCGAAGGGCGCGAGCATGAAGCCCGCCTGGGCGACGCCGGAGTAGGCCAGCATGCGCACCACGTTGGTCTGGCGCATGGCGATGAGGTTGCCCACCGTCATCGACGCCGCGGCCAGCACCCACATGAGCGGCTCGACCACGTCGGAGCGCCCGAGGAAGCCCACGAACACGAGCTGGATCAGGGCGACGAAGCCGGCCGTCTTCGAGGCGACGGCGAGGAAGGCGGTCACCGGTGTCGGCGCGCCCTCGTAGACGTCGGGCGCCCACGTGTGGAACGGCACGGCCGAGACCTTGAAGCCGAACCCGATGATGACGAACACGATGCCGAGCGTGACCACCGGCTCCGAGCGGTCGGCGGCGGACAACTGCTCGCCCAGCTCCGTGAGCAGCGTCGTGCCCGTGACGCCGAACACGAGCGACATGCCGTACAGCATGATGGCGCTCGCGAACACGCCCATCAGGTAGTACTTCAACCCCGCTTCGTTGCCCTTGGCCTCGCGCTTGTTCCACGTCGCCATCAGGTAGGCGGGGATCGAGAGCAGCTCGAGGGCCACGAAGATGGTCACGAGGTCGCGTGCGGAGGCCATGACGAGCATGCCGAGCAGCGACGACAGCATCATCGTGTAGAACTCGCTCTCCCAGTAGTCCCCCTCGGCGAGCTCGTTCGTCGAGAGGAGGACGACGACGTAGCCGGTGAGCAGGAAGAGCGCCTTGAGGATGAGGGCGGTGTTGTCGACCACGTAGGCGCCGCCGAACATGGCCCGGTCCGCCCCGTCGACCGCCAGGGTGACGACTGGCAGGCAGGCGGCGATGAGGCCCACGCCGGCGATGGCCGGCATGTAGCGCCGCCCGTCCTGCAGGAGCACCGAGTCGGCGAGGACCAGGGCGGCCACCGTGGCGAGCAGGACGATCTCGGGGCCGAGGGCGTGGAAGTCGACCGACGGCTTCTCGAACGCCTGGGCCAGGAGCGCACCGACCACGGGTCAGGCCCCGAAGGACGCGGCGATCGTGGAGGCCACGTCGTCGGTCATGCCGAAGACGAGGCCGGGCACGACGCCGAGCGCGAAGATCAGTACCAGCATCGGCAGCCAGGCCAGCCACTCGGTGGTGTGCACGTCGTGCAGGTGCGCGTGCTCGAACTCCTCCTTGGGCGTCCCGAAGGCGGTGCGCTGGTACAGCCAGAGGAGGTACCCGGCGGCGAAGACCGTGCCGAGGGCGGCGACGACCATGTAGAAGCGGAACAGCCCGTCCGACAGCCCCGGGGCGGGGTCGTAGGCGGCGAGGATGGCGGGGAACTCGCCCCAGAACCCGGCGAGGCCAGGCAGGCCGAGGGACGCCATCGTGGCGAAGCCGAGGATCCAGCCCATCTTCGGGGCCGACACGAGCAGGCCGCCGAGGCGCCTGATCTCGAGGGTGTGGTAGCGCTCCTTGAGCGAGCCGGCGACGAAGAAGAGCAAGCCGGTGATGAGGCCGTGGGCCACCATGCCGAACACCGCGGCGTTGATGCCGAAGTCGGTGAGGGTGGAGATCCCGAGCATCACGTAGCCCATGTGGGCCACGGAGGAGAAGGCGATCAGGCGCTTCATGTCCGTCTGGGCCAGGCAGCCGAGCGCGCCGTAGATGATGCCGATCACGGCGAGGGCCCCGATCCAGGGCGCCCACTCGACGGCGGCGTCGGGGAGGATGGGCAGGGCGATGCGGACGAAGCCGTAGGTGCCGAGCTTGAGGAGCACGGCCGCCAGGATCACCGAGCCCTGCGTCGGCGCCTGCGTGTGGGCGTCTGGCAGCCAGGTGTGGAACGGGAAGATCGGCACCTTGATGCCGAAGCCCATGAACATGCCGCCGAACACCAGCACCTGGGTGGACAGGGCTATGTCCGAGATGCGGACCTGCTCGGCCAGGGCGGTCATGTTGAACGTCTCGCCGCCGGTCAGGAAGAAGAGCGCCAGGAAGCTGACGATCATCAGGGCCGAGCCGAACAACGTGAAGAGGAAGAACTTGATCGAGGCGTACTGGCGGTCCTCCCCGCCCCACACGCCGATCATGAAGTACATCGGCAGCAGCACGACCTCGAAGAACACGAAGAAGAGGATGAGGTCCTGAGCGGCGAACGTCCCCAGCATCCCGGTGTGGAGCACCAAGGCGATGATGAGGAACGCCTTGGGGTTGTGGGGCTCGGGGAAGTGGTTCCAGCTGTAGATGATGACGAGCGGCGTGATCAGCATCGTGAGCAGCATCAAGGGCAGGGAGATGCCGTCGATGCCGAGCTGGTATCGGCTCTTGATCACGTCGATCCAACCGTGGTCGACGGTGAACTGGAGCTCACGCGTGTCGTCGTAGTTGAAGTTCACCAGCAGGTAGACGCCCAGCGCAGCCACCACGAGGCTGGAGATGAGGGCGACCCACTTGTGGACCTCCTCCTCGGCACGCGGGATGAGCATCATCACCAGCGCCCCCAGTACAGGGACGAAGATGACCAGTGTGAGCACCCAATCGTCGAAGTCGTTCATGTCGTTCCCAGGGGCGTAGGCGGGGGTGACCCTACCGAAGCGGGCCGAGCGGGTGCGAGTTGCGGCGAGGGGCGCAGGCCCGTCGACCAGGACAGACCCGCCCAGGACAGGCTCATTGGACGACGACGACCAGCACGCCGGCGAGGAGCGCGGCGGCGCCGAACATCAACGCCGCGTATTGCTGGACGCGACCGGTCTGGATGCGGCGCAACAGGCCGCCGGTCTCGCCGGCGCCGACGCCGGAGCCGTTGATGGCGCCGTCGACCACCTTCTGGTCGACGTACTCGTAGACGTACCGGCCCGCACGCCGGGACCCGACGCCGACGCCGTCCACGACGCCGTCCACCACCTCCTGGTCGAACCGGTACGTCGCTCGGGCGAACGGGCCCTTTACGAAGGCGATGATGACGCCCTCGTACAGCCAGTCCAGGTAGAACTTGTTCTCCAGCACCCGGTAGCCGAAGGCGGCGATGCGGGAGCGGCTGGTCGGCCCGTGGGCCAGCTCGGTGGCGTAGATGCCGCCTTCGGCGCGCACCTTGCGGTAGTAGAGCAGGGCGATGGCGGCGAACAGGCCGGCCATCAGCAGCGACAGGAGCGCCACCGCGGGGCTGAACTCGGCGTGGGAGATGGCCGGGAAGTAGTCGCCCTTGGGCTCGACGTAGTGCTCGAAGCGCAGCCTCCAGCCCTCGGGCACGAAGTCGAAGCTGCCGGGGATGTTGACGAAGGTGGCCAAGAAGGTGAGCACCGCGAGGATGACGAGCGGCACGGTGATGCGGGGACCGGACTCGTGGGGCTCGCCGTGGCCGGGGGCGTCGTGGGCATCGTGGCCGGGCGCGTCGTGGGCGTCGTGGGCGTCGTGGGCGTCGTGGCCGTGGGCGACGGACGCGCCCGCCGCCGCGGGCACCGGCACGTGCTGCCGCCCGCCACGCCATTCGCCGAGGAAGGTGAGCCAGTAGCAGCGGGTCATGTACGCGGCGGTCAAGCCGCCGGTGAACAGCCCGATGAGCAGGAAGAGGTGGTAGGTGCCGTTGGCGTCGGTGAAGCCGAGGCCGCCGGTGCCGGCGAGGATCTCGTCCTTGGACCAGAAGCCGGCGAAGAGCGGGAGGCCGGCCAGGGCGAGCGACGCGACGAGGAACGTCCCGTGGGTCACCGGCATGTACTTCCGCAGCCCGCCCATGTCCTTCTTCATGTCGAAGGAGTGGTGGCAGGCGTGGCTCACCGAGCCGGAGCCGAGGAACAGGCACGCCTTGAACAGAGCGTGGGTGAAGAGGTGGAAGACCGCCGCCGTCCACGCCCCCACGCCGAGGGCCAGCACCATGTAGCCGAGCTGGGACACCGTCGAGTAGGCGAGCACCCGCTTGATGTCGGTCTGCACGAAGGCCAGCGAACCGCCGACCAGGGTGGTGAGCGCCCCGACGAGCACGAGCATGTTGATCGACGAGCCGGCGATGGCCATGCCGTCGAAGAAGACGGGGTAGAGCCGGGCGATCATGAACACGCCGGCCACCACCATCGTGGCGGCGTGGATGAGCGCCGAGACCGGCGTCGGCCCGGCCATGGCGTCGGGTAGCCACGTGTGCAGGAAGAACTGGCCCGACTTGGACATCGCCGCGGCCAGGAGGCACAGCGAGGCGACCACCAGCGCGGTGTGGCTCACCGTGCCCGAGACGACCGCCTCGTTGATGCCGAGGATCGAGAACGACTCGCCCCTACCGGCGGCGAAGAACAGCACGATCATCCCCACGAGCAGGCCGATGTCACCGACACGGTTGGTGATGAAGGCCTTGAGCGCGGCGTCGCCGTTGTTCTTCTCCTCCCACCAGTGCCCGATGAGCACGTACGAGCAGGTTCCGACCAGCTCCCAACAGGTGATGAACTGCACCAGACCATGACTGGTCACCAGGCCGAGCATTGAGGCGGTGAAGAGGCTCAGGAAGGCGAAGAAGTGCGTGTAGCGAACGTCGCCGTGCACGTAGTCGGTGGAATAGACGTGCACGAGCAGCGCGACCAGCGACACGACGAAGATCATCATCACGGACAGGCCGTCGACCAGCGTGCCGACCTCGAACTCGAGCCCTCCCGACTCCCACCAGGTCCAGGTGCGCTCGACGGGGGCTACCGAGGCGTGCGCCTCGGCTGCCACCTCGCCCTGTGCGCCCGGCTCGACCTGGGTCTCCGCCGCCAGGCTCGCCGGGGCGGCGAGCTCCCCCGAGGGGGCGGCGCCGGCCTCGGCCGCCGGGCCGACCACCAGCGCGGCCGCGTGCTCGTCGGTGGCGTGGTGGGCGGCGTCCTCGGAGCGGTTCGCGTAGTCGACCCACTGGAGCGCCGCCCCGAGGCCGAGCACGAACGTGAGGGCCAGCGCGGCCACGCCGATCGACGAGCCCTTGTCCGGCATTCGCTTGCCGAAGAAGAGGATCAGGACGAACGAGATGAAGGGGATGATGGGGAAGACCCACGCGTTGCGCAGGAGCCACCCGGCCGTCACCGCCGCCGCCTCGCCGCTCTCGGCGGCGAGGGTCACCACACCAAGCATGCCGTCATCCCTTCATCAGGCTGGCGGACTCGAAGTCGATCGTCGCCCGGTTCCGGTAGATGGTCAGCACGATGGCCAGGCCCACGCCGACCTCGGCGGCGGCCACGGCGATGACGAACAGGGCGAAGACCTGTCCGACGACGGTGCCGTTGAACGCGCCGAAGGCGATGAGGTTGATGTTCACGGCGTTGAGGATCATCTCGATCGACATCAACACCATGACGCCGTTCCGGCGAGCGAGCGCCCCGTACACGCCGATGCAGAAGAGGGCTGCGCCGAGGAGCAGGAACTGGTTCAGCCACATTGCGCTACTCCCTCCGCCCCACGACGACGGCCCCGATCAGCGCGGCGAGCAGCAGTACGGAGACCACCTCGAAGGGGATGAGGTAGTCGCGGAAGATGGCGTCGGAGACCTCGGCGGTCGTCTGCACCTCGAGAGCGCCCTTGTCGTCGAGCATCGTGTCGTCGAAGCCGTCGAGCAGGGCGTAGCCCATGACGCCGGCGAGGATCACGGCGACGAGCGCCGCCAGCCAGCGCCGCTCGTTGTCGAGCTCGAGGTCGCGCCCGATCTTGGCCTGGGTCAGCATGATGCCGAAGAGGAACAGCACGATCACGGCGCCGATGTAGACGAGCACCTGGGTGACGGCGGTGAACTCGGCCATGGTGAGCACGAAGAGCGCCGCCACCCCGGCGAGGACCACCACGAGGTAGAGGGCAGCGTGCACGACGTTGGTGGTCGTCACCACGCGGAGCGCGGCCACGATCATCACCAGGGCGATGATGCCGAAGAAGACGTTCTGCGCCACGAGGGCGTCGGCCACGATCACCGCGGCACCTTCCGCACCTTCTGCTCGGAGCCCGCCTCGTAGCTCTCGAAGTCGGGCACCGTCGTCATCCAGTCACCCAGGCGGCTCTTGTCGTGCAGCAAGTCGGCGATGCGCGGCTCGCTGTACTCGTACTCCGGCGACCAGAACAGGGCGTCGAAGGGGCAGACCTCCACGCAGATCCCGCAGTACATGCAGAGGCCGTAGTCGATGTCGAAGCGGTCGAGCGCGTTGCGCTGGCGCGGCTTGCCGCCGGCTTTGCGCGGGGGCGCGAGGTACTTGTGGGCCTCGATGTAGATGCACCAGTCGGGGCACTCCCGGGCGCACAGCATGCAGGAGGTGCAGTTGTCCTCCTGCAGGGCGATGACGCCACGGGAGCGGGGGGCGAGCTCCTCCTTCTCCCGCGGGTACTGCACGGTCGCCGCGCCCTTGGCCGGTGCCGGGGGCCGCAACAGCCCGCCGGGGAAGACGGTCTTCTTGCCCTCTTTGAGCGTGACGCCGAGGCCTTTGATGACTCCGGGGATGATGCCCATCAGAACGCCACCTTCAAGATCGCGGTCGCCGCGATGTTCACGAGGGAGAGCGGGATCAGGTACTTCCAGGCCAGCTGCTGGAGCTGGTCCTCACGGAACCTCGGGTAGGTGAACCGGAACCAGAAGATCAGGAACAGTACGCCCATCATCTTGGCCAGCATGACGAGCGGGCCGAGGAGGTTCATGATGTTGTTGTCGGCGTCGACGAGGAATGGCGGCAGCGCCCAGCCGCCGAGGAACAACACCGAGGCCAGCGCGGCGAAAGCGCCAGCCGTGGCGAACTCGCCGATGAAGAAGAGCAGGAATCGGAAGCCCGAGTACTCCGTCATGTACCCCGAGATCAACTCGGACTCGGCGATCGGCATGTCGAAGGGGGCCTGGGTCAGCTCGGCCTGCATGGCGATGAGGAAGATGACGAAGCCGAGGCTCTGCGTGATGATGAACGGGTTGCCGATGCTGCCGAACCCGAAGATCTCGCCGTCGACTTGGGCCCCGATGATCCCGTTCAGGTTGAGCGTGCCCGCCTGGATGACCACGCCGACGACGGCGAGGACGAGGGGGAGCTCGTAGGCGATGAGCTGGCCCGCCGCCCGCAAGCCGCCGAGGAGCGAGTACTTGTTCGCCGAGGCCCACCCGGCCATGAGCGTGCCGACCACGGAGATCGAGGACACGGCGAGGGCGAGGAAGATGCCGGTGTCGAGGTCGGTGAACCACAGGTCCGGGCCGAACGGCACCACGGTGTAGATGAGGAACGTGGAGAGCATCACCACGATCGGCGCCATGGCGAACACGCGCCGGTCGGCCCGGGTGGGGATGATGTCCTCCTTCTGCAACCACTTGCCCACCTCGGCCAGCAGCTGCAGCGAGCCGTACGGACCGGCCTCCATGGGGCCGAGGCGGCTCTGCATGAAGCTCATCATCTTGAACAGGTACACGTAGACGATGGTGCCGGCAGGCAGCAGCACGGCCGCGGCGATGCCGAGGCCGCGGAGCACGGACTGCTGCCAGTAGGCCAGCTCGATGGCGAGCAGCGTCGTCACCGGTCGATGTCCCCCAGGATGAAGTACAGGCTGCCGAGGATCGTGATGATGTCGGGCACGAAGACGCCTCGCAGCAGCCAGGGCACGATGCTGATGTTGTTGAAGCTCGCCGAGCGGATCTTCACCCGGAAGGGCACGAGGTCGCCCTTGGACACCACGTAGTAGGCCATCTCGCCGAGGGGGTTCTCGGTGGCGACGAACGCCTCGCCCTCGGGCACCTTGATGATGCGCGGCACCTTGGCCATGATCGGGCCGGAGGGCAGGCCGTCGAGGATCTGCTCGATCATCCTGGTCGCCTCGCGCACCTCCTGGAGGCGAACCCAGAACCGGGCGTAGGCGTCGCCGTCCGTGTGGGTCCAGACCTTCCAGTCGAGGTTGTCGTAGGCCAGCCCGACGGGGGTGTCCCGGCGGTGGTCCCAGTCGATGCCCGAAGCGCGGATGTTGGCGCCCGAGAGGCCGAAGGACTGCGCCACCTCGGGCGGGACCACGCCGATCCCGCGCATGCGGGTCTCGACGATCTCGTTGCCGAGGAGGAGCTCGTCCATCTGGTCGCAGAAGTCCCGGATGCGCTCCATGGCCGTCTTCGTCTCGGCGACCCAGCCCTTGGGCAGGTCGTCCTTCAGCCCGCCGATGCGGTCGAAGTTGGGGTGGAAGCGGCCGCCGGTCACGGCCTCGATCTGGTTGAGCACGAACTCGCGGTCGCGGAAGGCGTAGAACACCGGCGTCACGGCCCCGAGCTGGACGCCCATGTCGCCGAGGAAGAGGGTGATGTTGGCGATGCGGGACAGCTCGAAGAGGGCCGTGCGGATCCACTGGGCGCGCGGCGGTGCTTCGATGTCCATCAGCCGCTCGGCGGCGAGGATGAAGGGCACCTCGTTGGCGAAGCTGCCCAGCCAGTCGATGCGGTTGACCAGCGTCGTGATCTGAGGGTAGGTGCGGACCTCGGCGAGCTTCTCGTAGCCGCGGTGCATGTAGCCCATGACCGGCTCGGCGGCGATCACCTTCTCGCCGTCGAGCTTGGCCACGATCCGCAGCGTCCCGTGGGTGGCCGGGTGCTGGGGGCCGATGTTGAGGGTCATCCCCTCCGTCTCGAGCTCGAGGTTCAGGCGCGCGTCGGAGGCCTGCCCGGCGATGTACGCGAGTTGCTGCCGATCCGAGATCGCTACCACGTCGACTCCTCGTGGGACGGCGAACGCCGGCCGAGATGGTGGGACGCGGGAAGGCCCCGTGTCGAACCGACGGGCTGCCGGCGGGGGCGCGCCATGGGGCTCACCCGCCTCCACCGGCGTCGTCAGGGGCGGCCTCATCGCTGGCGGCGGCGTCGCTGGCGGTGTCGTCGCCGCCGGGCATGCCCTCGACGTCCACGATGCCCGGCCAGGGCTTGACGACCCGCGCGAGCAGGGGGAAGTCCTTGCGCCCGGGGTGGCCTTCGAAGCCGCCGGGCAGGTACAGGTTCTTGAGGGACGGGTGGCCGACAAAGGTCACGCCGAACATCTCGTGGGCTTCGCGCTCGTGCCAGTTCGCCCCGGCGTAGACGGCCGACCACGAGTCGATGGCGGTGGGCTCGTCGGGGATGTCGGCCTTGACCGTCACGCCCAGCTTGCGACCGATGGCGTACACCCGGGCGAAGGCCTGGAAGCGGGTGTCGCCGCCGGTGTAGCCGTGCTCGATCGGGCCGGCCTCACGGGCCGGCGCGCCCTCGACGACGCGGTCGGCCTCGGCGTCGAGGGAGCGCCCGAAGGGCGAGGGCAGCCAGTCGATGACGGAGAGGAAGCAGAAGTAGTCGAAGCCCAGGGCCCGCAGCTCGTGGGCGAGGGCCAGCCAGGCGTCGGTGCGGGCCCGCACCCAGAGGTCGCGCCCCGCCTCGAGTCGCACCTCGAGCACGGCGTCGCCGAGCGCGGCCGAGAGCTCGGCGACGAGCGCCTCGCGGGCCGGGTCGGCCGGCTGGGCGGCCTCGACGGCGGTGTCGGTGGGCGCCGCCTCGACGGCGCCGCCCTCGCCCGGGTCACTCGATGACAAGGGGCTCTCCCCTCCAGCGCACGGCGGGGTCCTCGTTGCGGATCCGCTCCTGGAGCAGCACGATGCCCTCGAGCAGCGCCTCGGGCCGGGGTGGGCAGCCCGGCAC
>WHTX01000102.1:4964-15396 GCA_009377505.1 Acidimicrobiia bacterium | reverse complement strand
GCGGCGGCTCGGGCCATTCGCTGCGCCCGACGCCGCCCGCTCCCGGCCGCTCGGGCCATTCGCTGCGCCCGACGCCGCCCGCTCCCGGCCGCTCGGGCCATTCGCTGCGCTCATTGCTCGAGCGCCTGGCGTAGGGCGATGCCGTCGGTGGGCACCACCTCGACCGGTCGGGGCAGCTCAGCGGGGCTGGCCCCGTCGAGGAAGCGCCCCTCGGACAGGCACACGTCGGGCAGCAGGTAGCGGTGGCCGTGGGGCTCGGCGGCGAGCGCCCGGGCCAGGTCCTCACCGACGAGCAGGCCGGTGACACCGATGTTGCCGCCGAAGAAGCGGTTCTCGACGGTGACGATGCGCACGTCGGGCCGCCCGAGCGAGCCGAGGAGGGGCCCGAGCACGGCGGCCCCGTAGCTGCCGGTGAGCACGCCCACGGGGGCGTCGCGGCGGGGCCGCAGGAGCACGGGGCTGGCCCGGCCCGCGGCGTGCCCACCGGTCGGCCCGGCGCCCGGGGGGCCGTTCCCGCCCGACGACGCCGCCTCCCCCTCGGCGGGGAGCGGGCCCGGGGCCGAGCAGGCCGACCGCGGCGCCCGGTAGCCGGCAGCCGGGGCGCCGTCGACCCAGGCGAAGAAGCCGGACTGGGTGCCCGTCGCCGCGGCGCGGCGGCCGAGGAACTCGGCTTCGAAGGTTGCGGCCATGCCCACGCCGTCCTCGTGCAGGGCGCAGGCCTCGTACGCGTCGAGGCCGGGGAAGGGCCGCGCCGCCAGCAGGTAGTACTCGTCGGCGGCGTAGACGAGGCGCCGGCCCAGGGCACGTCCGAACACCTGCTGCCAGTCCTCCACGAGGTCGAGGACCGCCTCGGCCTCGGCCCGCGTGTGGGGCCGCATCCGCGCCTCGGTGTTGTGGGCGCTCACCCCGAGGGGCACGACGGCGAGCCCGGCCAGCTCGGGGTACTCGTCGAGGACCCCGCAGAGCGTGTCCTCGAGCACCGCCCCGTCGTTGAGCCCCGGGCACAGCACGACCTGGCCGAAGACCTCGACGTCGGCATCGAGCAGGGCACGCAGCCAGCGCAGGCTGACCCCACCACGCCGGTTCCGCAGCATGTCCGAGCGCACGGCGGGGTCGGTGGCGTGGATCGAGACGTAGAGCGGGGAGAGCCCCTCCCCCACCACCCGCTCGAGGTCGGCCTCGGTGAACCGCGTGAGCGTCGTGAAGTTCCCGTAGAGGAAGGACAGGCGGTAGTCGTCGTCCTTCAGGTAGAGGCTGCGCCGCATGCCGGGCGGCAACTGGTAGATGAAGCAGAACTCGCAGTGGTTGTCGCACGTCCGGACCCGGTCGAACACCGCGGCCTCGACCTCGATCCCCAGCGGCTCGCCGGCGGCCTTTTCCACCTCGACCTCGAGTTCGAGCCCGCCCCGGCGCAGGTCCAGGCAGACCTGGGCCTCGTCGGTGAGCACCCGGTACTGGATGACGTCACGCAACGGCTCACCACCGACAGCGAGGAGTTCGTCACCTACCGCCACACCCGCGAGCGCAGCCGGCGAACCGGCAGCGACAGCGACGACGCGCGTGCCCGAGGCCGAGCCCGGCGAGGGCGCGGCCGGCTGCGCGTCGACCAGGGAGGACATGCCGACGATCGTAGCCAGGCGGCCTCCTCTGCCAGGACGGTCGCCCCCGGTAGCCTGACGCGCCGTGGACGTCGACCGCGTGTTGTTGGCCGCGCCCCGGGGCTTCTGCGCCGGGGTCGAGATGGCCATCAAGGCGCTGGCGTGGCTGGTCCGGGCGTTCGACCCGCCCGTGTACTGCTACCACGAGATCGTGCACAACCAGCTGGTGGTGGCCCGCTTCCGCGACCTCGGCGTGGTCTTCGTGGACGACATCGCCGAGGTCCCCCCCGGCCGCCCGGTGATGCTGTCGGCGCACGGCTCGGCGCCCGAGGTGGTGCGCGCCGCCCGGGAGTCCGGCGGGTACGTGGTCGACGCCGTGTGCCCGCTCGTGACCAAGGTCCACCACGAGGTGAAGATCCGCTCCGGCCAGGGCTACCGCATCCTCTACGTCGGCCACGAGGGCCACGAGGAGGCCGTGGGCACCATGGCCGTCGCCCCCGACGACATCGACCGGGTCGAGTCGCGCCGCGACGTCGAGCAGCTGGGCGACCTCGAGGGGCCCGTGGCCGTGCTGGCCCAGACGACCCTCTCCCACCGGGACTGGGCTGACGTGCTGGCCGCGGCGCGCGAGCGCTTCCCCGGTCTCTGGCAGCCGGGGCGCTCCGACCTCTGCTTCGCCACCACCAACCGCCAGTCGGCCCTCGAGGCCATCGCCGCCCGTTGCGACACGGTCATCGTGATCGGCTCCTCGAACTCCTCGAACACGCGGGCGCTCGAGCGCCTCGCCGTCGAGTCCGGCTGCCGGCGGGTGTACCGGGTGAACAGCGTCGAGGAGTTGCCCGGGGACCTCGCCGGCACGGTGGGCGTGACCGCGGGGGCCTCGGCGCCGGACGAGCTGGTGCAGGCCGTGATCGCCCGCCTCGAGCCCCGCGACGGCGTGGAGGAGGTCCGCGTCGTCGACGAGGACGAGTACTTCCCCCCGCCCCGGCACCTGCGCGAGCTCATCGCCACCGTGGGCGAGGTGCTCACCATCGGCCTCGGGGGCGACCCCGCGGCCCAGCCCCCCATCGACGACCGCGGGCTGCACGCCAGCGACGTGCTCGCCTCGCTATGACTCGCGACAAGCTCGCTGGCGCCGCGCCGCGGCGAAGCAGGGCCCTGCGCGCCGGCGCCAGCGGGCCCGGTCAGGCGGGCCGAGTCATGCTGAAGGCCTGCTCGACCACGGCGTAGTCCTGGTAGCCGAGCCGGCCGAGGGGCCGGAGCCCGGCCACGTCGATCACGCCGTCGACGACGGCCTCGTCGGCCACGTGCACCTGGACGACCCGGCCCACGACCATGGCGTTCGCCGTCACCTCGCTCGAGGGCAGCCGGACGATCTCGACGACGGCGCACTCCAGGGCGATGGGCGAGGCCGCCACCCTCGGCGGGCGCACGACGATGCTCGGGGCGGCCTCGATCCCCGTCGCTCGCATCTCGTCCACCGAACGGGGCGAGGAGGCCGAGGTGGCGTTCATCTGCTCGCGCAGGTCCCAGGTGCACAGGTTGAAGACGAACTCGCCCGTCGCCTCGGCGTTGAGGAGGGAGTCCTTGGCTCCCCCCTCGCGGTGCGAGCCGTTGGCGCAGTACATGAAGCACAGCGGGTCGCTGGCCACGAGGTTGGAGAAGCTGAAGGGCGCCAGGTTGACGATGCCGTCGGCAGACAGCGTCGTGACCCAGCCGATGGGCCGGGGCACGACGAGCGCGCCGTAGATGGCGTGGCGGAACCCGGGCGGGCGCAGGCCCGGGTGCTCGGCCGGGTCGAAGTTCACGGCGGGAGCGTAGGCCAGCCGTGCCCGCCGAGCGTCGCCTACCCGCTGCCGAAGCGCGGCGCGCCGAAGAAGGGCAGCTCGCCGGGGGTGCGGGTGAGCACCCGCCGGCCGGCGGCCTCGAAGGCGATGGCGCCTCCTGGCTCGGGCCAGCCCTCGACCACGACGAGGGCCCCGTCCTCCAGGCTGCCCAGCTCGGCGTCGGCGGGCACTTCGAAGATCGCCCGCGGGCGGTCGCGGGCCTCGGCCTCGGAGTGGTAGACGGCGACGCGCTGCACGTCGGGGCGGGAGCCGTCCCTGGCCCGGGGCCCGGCCTTGCGCCAGTGCCGCAGCCGCACCGCGTAGCGCTCCACCGGCGCGCCGCGCAGGAGCTGGCGGACCTTGTCCTCCCACTCCTCCCAGGAGAACGGCGTCGTCACGACAGGCGCGCCTGGGCCTCGTCGAAGAGGGCCTGGAGCTCGCCGTGGAGCTGCTCGGAGAACTCGCGCACGGCACGCCGCGACGTCGCCCGGCCCTCGCCCCGCACGGCAGGGACGAGAGGCTCGCCCACCACGACGTGCACCTTCACCGGGCGGATGAGCCGACGGCCCTTGGGCTGGGCGCGCTCGGACCCGCCGATGCCCACGGGCACGATGGGCGTCCCGGTGCGCAGGGCGAGGAAGGCAGGGCCGTCCTTGACCCCCTCCACGATGGGGCCCGAGCGCCGTGAGCCCTCGGGGTAGAGCACGAGGGGCTGGCCCGCCCGCAGTACCGCTTCGCAGCGGCGCAGGGCCTCGCGGTCGGCGCTGTCGCGATGGACGGGGAAGCCCCCGAGGGCGGAGAGCACCCAGGAGAACAGGGTGTTCGCCCGCCACAGGCTGTCCTTGCCCATGAAGCGGAGCGGGCGGCGGGTGACCGAGGCCACGATGGGGGTGTCGAGGTTGGAGCGGTGGACGGGGGCGAGGATGAACGGCCCGCTCCCCGGTACCCGCTCCCGCCCGTCGACCTCGAGGCGGAACCAGGCGTAGCAGCCGCCGACGAGCAGGCCCCGGGCGACGGCGTAGAAAGAGCGAGCCGGCCGGCTGGGCTGCGCCGTGTTCCAGGCAGCGTCGATCCGGTCGGCCATCGGCCGAGAACCTATCCGCCCCGCCGGGCGCGTCCCCGGTCACCGGGGCGAAGCTCGCCAGGTTCGCCCTGCAGGTCGTCGAGCAGGGCGACGACGCGGGCGACGACCTCGTCCGAGGCCAGGTCGCTGGTATCGAGCACGACCGCGCCCTCGGCCTCCTGCAGGGGGGACTCGGCACGGGACGAGTCGGCCCGGTCCCGGCGGGCCAGGTCGGCGGCGACCTCGGCCACCGGCCCACCGCTCTCCGCAGCCCGGCGGGCGGCGCGCACCTCGGGCGAGGCGGTGAGGAACACCTTGAGCTCGGCATCGGGGAACACCACGCTGCCGATGTCGCGGCCCTCGAGCACGCCGCCACCGTGCGCCTGCGCCCAGGCCCGCTGGCGGGCCACGAGCTCGGCCCGCAGCTTGGGGTGGGAGGACACGGAGGACACGGCGGCGGTCACCGCTGGGCTCCGGATGGCTGCCGTGATGTCTCGGCCGTCGACCAGGGCCCGCTCGTCCTCGAACGTGAAGCGGGCCGAGCCCAGCGCGTCGAGCACGGCCGCCTCGTCCTCCGGCGCGCCGCCCTGGTCGAGCACCGACCAGGTGACGGCCCGGTACATGGCCCCGGTGTCGAGGTGGGCCAAGCGCAAGCGCTCGGCGACGGCTCTGGCCACGGTCGACTTGCCCGTACCCGCCGGGCCGTCGATGGCGACGACCCTCACCCGCCCTCCGCCGTGAGGCGCACGAGGTCCTCCACGAAGCCGGGGTAGCTGGTGGGCACGGCGTCCATGCCCTCGACGACGGTCTCCCCGTGGGCGGCCAAGCCGGCTGTGGCCATGGCCATGGCGATGCGGTGGTCGCCGTAGGACTCGCAATGGGCGCCCCGCAGGGGCCGCCCGCCTTCGACGATGAGCTCGTCGGCGTCGGCGTCGACGAAAACGCCCATCTTGGCGAGCTCGGACGTGATGGTGGCGACCCGGTCCGACTCCTTGACACGCAGCTCGGCCACCCCGCAGAAGCGCGACCGGCCCCGGGCCAGCGCGGCGGCGACGGCGAGGGCGGGCACCTCGTCCACGAGGCCGGGCACCTCCTCGGGCGCCACCTCCGTCCCCACCAGCTCGCTGCCCCGCACCGCCACCCGCCCGCTGCCCTCGTCGACGTCGAGGTCGGCGCCCATGCGGGCGAGCACGTCGAGGAACCCGGCCCGCGACGGCCCGAGGTAGAGGTCCTCCACCACCAGGTCCGAGCCGGGGGTCCCGGCGGCGAGGCAGAGCCAGAAGGCAGCTTGTGAGGGGTCCCCGGGCACGTACCAGTCGTGCGGCTCGAGCACGCAGGGCCGCACCCGCACCCGGGACTGGGAGACGTCGACCTCGATGTCGGCGCCACAGGCGAGCAGCATCTCCTCGGTGTGCGCCCGGCTGCGCCTCGGCTCGCGCACGACGGTCTCCCCCTCAGCCCCGAGCCCGGCGAGCAGGATGGCGCTCTTCACCTGGGCGGAGGCCACGGGCGAGTCGTAATGGATGCCGACGAGGCCTCCGCCACGGATGACGAGGGGGGTGAGGCGGCCGCCGTCGCGGCCGTCGATGGCCGCGCCCATGAGTCGAAGGGGCACGGCCACCCTGTCCATGGGGCGCCGGCCCACGGACGCGTCCCCGGCCAGCACGGTCAGGAAGGGCTGGGCGGAGGCGAGCCCGGCGAGGAGGCGGACGCCCGTGCCCGAGTTGCCCACGTCGAGCACGCCGGCGGGTTCCGCCAGGCGCCCCCCGCGGCCGCCGATGCGCAGGGTGCCGTCCTCGAGCTGGTCGACGTCGGCGCCGAGCGCCTCCACCGCGGCGCGGGTGCGGGCCACGTCCTCCCCCGCCGAGATGCCCCGCACGAGCGAGGTGCCCTCGGCGAGGCCGGCGAGCAGCAGGGCGCGGTGCGAGATGGACTTGTCCCCCGGCACCCGCAGGGCGCCCCGCAGCACGGTCGGCCCCGAGACCCGGAGCCGCTGACCGTCGTGGTCGACCACGTCTCAGCCCCCTCAGACCAGCTTGCGCATCGAGGAGACGAAGCCCCGCTCGTCGAGGGCGCGGCGCAGGGCGTCGGCCCGGGCCGCCTCGACCAGCACGTGCATGACGCCGGTGGCGCCCTCGGCGTTGTGGGCGATCTCGAGGTCGTAGATGTTGACGAGCAGCTCGCTGGCCGTGATCGCCACCTCGGCGATGGCCCCGGGACGGTCGGGCACGGGGATGCGCAGCTCGACGAGCTGGGTCGGCCGCGGCGCCCGCACCGGGAGGCTCAGCCGGGCCTCCCGGGCCTCTTCGAGCATCTTCGTGAGCTGCTCCCGCTCGCCGCCGGCGACCACGGCACGGACGTCGGCGAGGTGGGCGAGCAGGCTGTCGAGCGCCTCGACGATGGCCTCGCGGTTCTCCTCGCAGATATCGGGCCAGATGGCGGGGTGGCCCGAGGCGATGCGGGTCATGTCCCGGAAGCCCCCGGCGGCGAGGCGCAGCAGGGCCCGATGGTCCGTCGCCCGCTCGTCGGCCAGGTTCATGAGGGTGGCCGCGGTCAAGTGGGGGACGTGGGAGACGACCGCCACCATGCGGTCGTGCGCCTCGGGGGGCATCGAGACGGCCTCGGCCCCGAGGCTCGACACGATGGCGCGGATCTGGGCGAAGGCCGGGCCGTCGGTGCGCTCGGTGGGGGTCAGCACCCACACCGCGCCGCGGAACAGGTTGGCGTCCGAGCCCTCGACGCCCTCGCGCTCCGAGCCGGCCATGGGGTGCCCGCCGACGAAGCGCGCCTCCTCCCCGACAGCGTCGACCACCGCCCACTTCACCGAGCCCACGTCGGTGACGAGGCCCTTCGAGGACGCGAGGGCACGGCGGACCTCTTCGGCCACCGCCTTCACCGGCGTGGCCACGAAGGTGACGTCGGCGCGGGTATCGGTGCCCACCCCGTCGACCGCCCCGAGCTCGACCGCCCGGGCCGAGCGGGAGGGGTCGCTGTCCCGGCCCGTGACCGTCCAGCCCCGCTCGCGCAGGGCCATGCCGAGGGACCCGCCGATGAGGCCGAGCCCCACGATCTGCGCCCGCCGCCGCGCCAGCATCGCCCTCACCTCTGCGCGAGGTCGGGCCGCAGGACGCTGGCCCCCTCGAGGAACACGTGGCGCAGGTCCCGACGGGCGCGCTCGGTGTGGACGTGGGCCATGACCCGGATGCAGCGCGGGAGCGCCCCGGCGATGTCGAGCTCCTGGCAGTTCATGAGCGGCACGTCCTCGAGGCCGAGGGCGAGCCGGGCCACGGTCGCAGGGAACGTCGAGTGGATGTCTGGGGTGGCACTGAACAGCATGCTGACCACGTCATCGGGCCCGAGGCCGTTCCGCTCGAACATGGCCTCCACGAGCGCGGCGACGCGCTCGCCGATGTGCTCGGGAACATCCTCCTCGATGGTCGTGGCACCCCGCAGGGCGCGGACGACGAGCGGCATGGCGACCGAATCTAGCCGTGATGGCGGGGGCCCTCGGCAGCCGGGGCCGCGGCCACTGCCCGCTCGAGGTCGCGCACCTCGTCCTGGGTGAGCTCGCGCCAGGCCCCGGGGGCGAGGCGATGGTCGCTGAGGGGGCCGATGCGGGTTCGCACCAGTCGGCGGACAGGGTGGCCGACGGCGTCGCACATACGCCGCACCTGGCGGTTCCGCCCCTCGTGGATCACCAGGCGGACCACGTCCGGCTCGACGAGGACCACCTTGGCCGGGGCGGTGGTGCCGTCCTCGAGGTCGACGCCTTCGCGGAGCTGGCGCAGGGCCTGGCGGTTGGGGCTGCCGGTGACGTGGGCGAGGTACTCCTTCTCGACGGCGAAGCTCGGGTGGGTGAGGCGGTGGGTCAGCTCGCCGTCGTTCGTGAGCAGGAGGAGCCCCTCGCTCTCGAGGTCGAGGCGGCCGACGGGGAAGACGCGGGGCCGGGCCGGCAGGCCCTCGAGCACGGTCGGGCGGCCCTCGGGGTCCTGAGCAGTCGTGACCACCCCCGGCGCCTTGTTGAGCAGGTAGTAGACGAGCCCGGGGCGCACGCCGACGGCAGCGCCGTCCACCTCGATGCGGTCGTGCTCGGCGTCGACCCGCTGCCCGAGGCGTGCCGGCTTGCCGTTCACCCGTACCCGTCCGGCGAGCACCATCTCCTCGATCGCCCGCCGGCTGGCCACGCCCACCCTGGCCAGCACCTTCTGGAGCTTCTCCCCGGTTGGCGGCTCGAGGACGTGGGGAGCGTGGCGGGCGAGCAGGTCCCGGAGCGCGTCGTCGCCCGTCGCCCGCCGCGACGGGCGCTCGGGGCGCCCGGGCCCCCGGGCGCGTCGCGAGGCCATCACCCCTCGCCCGGTCCGCTGGCGGCCTCGGCGCCCGCGCTGGCGCTCGGGCCTGGGCCGGTGCCTGCGCCAGGGCTCGTGCCGGGGCGGGGGTCGGGGCCAGCGCTGGCGCGGGCCGGGCGCCTCGGGTCCTCACCCGCTCGCAGGCCGGCCTCGAGCGCTTCGAGCACGTCGGCGCCGGGGTGGTGCTGGCCGAGGGGGGCCAGGTCGTCGAGGCTGTCGAGGCCGAGCTGCTCGAGGAAGGAGCGGGTGGTGCCGTAGAGGACGGCCTGGCCCGGCCCGCCGTCGCGGGCCACCTCGCCGACGAGGCCGCGTTGCACGAGCGTGCGCACCACGCCGTCCACGTCCACCCCCCGGATGGCGGCCACCTGGGCCCGGGAGATCGGCTGCTTGTAGGCCACGATGGCCAAGGTCTCGAGCGCGGCGGGCGACAAGCGGCCGGAATGGCGCCCGACGACGAATCGCTCCACGTAGGCGGCCAGGTCGGGATGGCTCTGGTAGCGGTAGCCACCGGCCACCCTGGCCAGGGCGAACCCCCGGCCCTCGGCCTCGTAGCGGGCGGCGAGCTCGGCGCAGCGTCGTTCGACCTCGTTGACGGGCAGTTCGATGAGCTGGGCCAGCAGGCGCGCCTCGACGGGCTCCTCGGCCACGAGCACCAGCGCCTCGATCGCCCGGTCGGCGTCGTCGAGTGGCATGGGACCTCCCTCAGCCGTCGTAGCGGTCCGCCCCGACCAGGTCGTGCAGGGCCCGGGCGGGCGAGGCGACCTCGCCCTCTTCGCCCTCTTCGCCCTCTTCGCCGAGCCAGGTGACCACGATGGTCCCGAAGCTACCGCCGCTCTGGGCCACGTCGACGAGACCGGCCTTGACGAGCTCGAGCACGGCCAGGAACCGGACGACGACCTCCACGCGATCCGCGAGGCCGGCCACGAGGGCCCGGAAGGTGGCCCGCCCGGCGCGGCGCACCTCGTCGGCCACCTCGCTGATGGCGTCGGCGACCGAGGCCTTCACCGCGGTGATGTGCGCGACTGAGACCTCGGGCACGGGCTTCGGGGCGGTCGCTCGCAGGTACGCGTCACGCAGCGCGGTTGGGCGCGTACCGACGAGCACGGCGGGGACGAGGGCGAGGAAGCGCTCTTCGGGGCCGGCGACCCGGGGGGCGGACCGGGCCGCGGCCACCATGGCCCGGTCGAGGGTGCCGGCGACGTCCTTGAACGTCTTGCACTCGAGCAGCCGGGCGAGGAGCAGGTCGCGCTCCTCCCACAGGGCCAGTTCGTCGTCGAGGTCGACGTCGCCCTCGTCCGGCAGCAGCCGCCGGGCCTTGAGCTCGACGAGGGTCGAGGCGACGAGCAGGAACTCCGAGGCGACCTCCAGCTCGAGGCCGGCCATCTTGTCGAGCTCGGCGAGGTAGGCGTCCACGATGCTGGCGAGGCGCACCTCGAACAGCTCGACGCGGTGCTCGAGGATCAGGTGCAGCAACAGGTCGAAGGGACCGGTGAAGACGGGCGTGCTCACCTCGTACGCCATGACAGCAGTGTAATTACATCGCTGTGGTCGTGCCACGACGGCTGCTCGTCGTGGCGCCCGCCCTCGCCCGCCGTGGAC
>WHTX01000102.1:0-4954 GCA_009377505.1 Acidimicrobiia bacterium | reverse complement strand
GGTGGGGAACCGGCTGGGGCGCACGGGGGCCCGCCGGTACGATCGGCCCTCATGGCACGAGTCCTCTCGGGCATCCAGCCCACCGGCGCGCTCCACCTCGGCAACCTCTTGGGGGCGGTGCGCAACTGGGTCGAGGATCAGCACCGGGCCGACTCGTACTTCGTGGTCGTCGACCTGCACGCCCTCACGGTGCCCAAAAGCCCCGAGGTCTTGCGCCGCTCCACCGTCGAGATGGCCACCCTGCTCACGGCCATCGGGCTCGACCCCGACGTGTGCACGCTCTTCGTGCAGTCCCACGTGCCCGCGCATGCCGAACTGAGCTGGTTCATGGAGTGCACGGCCGCCTTCGGTGAGCTGCGGCGCATGGTGCAGTTCAAGGACAAGTCCGACCGGGCCGAGTTCGTGTCCGCCGGGCTGTTCACCTACCCGGCGCTACAGGCGGCCGACATCCTGCTCTACGACACGGACCGGGTGCCCGTGGGCGACGACCAGCGCCAGCACCTCGAGCTGACCCGCGACCTGGCCGCGCGCTTCAACGCTCGCTACGGGCAGACCTTCGTCGTGCCCGAGGCGACGATCCCCCGCGCCGGGGCCCGGGTGATGGACCTCCAGAACCCCACGGACAAGATGTCCAAGTCGTCGTCGTCCGAGGCCGGCATCGTCTACGTGCTCGAGGACCTCGAGGCCGTGGTGCGCAAGTTCAAGCGGGCCGTCACCGACTCGGAGTCCGAGGTCCGCTACGACATCGTCGCCAAGCCCGGGGTGTCGAACCTGTTGTCGATCCTCGCCGCCTGCACGGGCCAGGACCCTGCCAGCCTTGCCGAGGGCTACAGCCAGTACGGGCCGTTGAAGGCCGACACCGCAGAAGCGGTCGTGGAGACCCTCCGCCCCGTCCAGGCCCGCTACGCGGAGCTGTCCGCCGACCCGGGCGCCATGACCGCCATCCTCGCCAAGGGCGCGGAGAAGGCGGCCGCCGTGGCCAACCTCACCCTGACCCGGGCGCGGGACGCCCTGGGCCTGCTCCCGCGAGGCTGAAGCGGATGGGCGCGGAGTAGGTGCTGGCACCGTCGAGGTCGCGGAGGTAGAACGACAGCTCCGCGGATGCGTCCTCGACGTCGTAGAGCGCGTGCCAGAACGTCCGTGCCTCCTGGATCGGAGCGCCGAAGCTGACGGCGCGGAACTGCGCTCCTGGCCATGCGGCGTAAACCTCGGTGCCGCTCGCGAACGGGTCCGCGTGCCCGTCGACTGCGTGAACTGCCCGCGATCTCCCAAGCGCTCTCGGTTGGCGAGCTCTCGTATTCGATGGCTCGAGAGCTCACTCGCGTCGCCACCACCGAGACCGAGCACTCCCACGGCATCACCCCGGACACGATCCGTAGTCATTGGGAAGGCGACCGCCTCGACCTCGACCTCGCCCTCACCGCCCTGCTCCACCTCGAGGCGCACAGGTGCACGACCGGCGCCGCCTGACGCTCAGTCGGCACCCCGGTCGGCGGCAGCCAGCGCTTCGCCCCACGCCCGGGGCACCGTCCAGCGCTCCGGTGGCTCGTGGTGCTCACGCGCCCACGCGACCACCTCGGGATCGGAGCCGACCTCGGCCAACAGCTCGGCGCCGCGCTCGCTGTAGGCCAGGTAGCGACCGAGCTTCCCCGGCGCCGTGCGCGCCCCCACCAGCTCGAGCACCGTCGCCACCGTCCGGCCGAGCACGCCCATGGGCGCCTCCGCCTTGCCCACGTCGTGCAGTAGCGCCGCCGACAGCACCCAGGGCGGCGCGCCCGGCCCCGCCGTCGCCACCACCCGGTGGGCCACGGCCACGGTGTGCCGCCGGTCGAGGGGGTGCTGGGCCTGCCAGAGCGCCGCCTCGCCCGGGCGCAGCCGGGCGCAGGCCCACGCCTCGTCCTCGGCCGTGGGCGGCGTGGCCCGCAGCGTCCAGCAGAAGCGCCTCGCCAGGTGGCCGAGCTCACCGACCGAGCGCACGGGTCAGAGCCCGTGGCGACGACAGGCGAGCAACAGGCCGATCACCGTCTTGGCGTCGACGAGCACGCCCGACGCCACGAGCGCCGGCGCCTCGGCAAGGGGCAGCCGCTCGATCTCGAGGTAATGCTCCTCCACCCCGTCGGCCGCGCTCGGCACCTCGGACAGCCCGGTGGCCAGGTAGATGTGGGTGCGATGGTCCGTCATGCCCGCGGCGTTGACGAACTCGGTGAGCAGCTCGTAGCGCGCCGCGGCCAGCCCAGCCTCCTCGGCCAGCTCCCGTGCCGCCGTCGCCTGGGTGGCTTCGCCCTCCTTGTCCCGCAGCCCGGCTGGGATCTCGAGCAGCCAGGCGTCGAGGGCGGGGCGATACTGGCGCAGGAGCACCACCTCGGGGCCTTCCGGCCCGCCCTCGTGGACGGGCACGACGGCCACGGCGCCAGGGGCGCGCACGATGTCACGGGCGAACGGTTCTCCGTCAGGGCTCGTGAACGAGGCGTTCACCAGCCGAATGGCGTACCCCTGGTGCAGGGTCTGCTCGCTGACCAGCTCGAATCGCCCGCTCACCGGCGGGCCAGCTCGGCGACGGGGTCGGCGGCCTCGGCCGCGCCACCACCGGCCGCCTCGCCGCTGGCAGCCTCGCCGTCGGTGCTCCCGCAGCGCTGTGCCAGCGCGGCCCGCACGAACTCACGGAAGAGCGGTGCCGGCCGCTCGGGGCGGCTCTTGAACTCGGGATGGGCCTGCGTGCCCAGCCAGAACGGGTGGCCCCGCAGCTCGATGAACTCCACGAGGCGCTCGTCGGGCGACTGGCCCGAGCACGTGAACCACCCGTCGTCGAACCGGCTCCGGAAGCGAGGGTTGAACTCGAAGCGGTGCCGGTGCCGCTCGGACACCACGGTCGACCCGTACGCCTCGGCCACCTGGCTGCCCGACTGGAGCTGGGCCACGTAGGCGCCGAGGCGCATGGTGCCGCCCTTGTCGGTGACCCCGCGTTGCGCCTCCATCAGGTCGATCACGGGGTAGGACGTCGAGGGGTCGAACTCGGAGGAGTTGGCGCCCTCCATGCCGAGTACGGCCCGGGCGTACTCGATCGTCATCACCTGCAGGCCGAGGCACAGCCCCAGGCAGGGGACCTGCTGCTCACGCGTCCAGCGAGCCGCGGTGACCATCCCCTCGACGCCGCGGGGCCCGAAGCCTCCAGGGATGACGACGCCGTCGAGGCCGGCGAGGCGAGCGCCCACGAGCAGGCCCTCGACCTCCTCGGCCTGGATCCACTCGACCTCGATGCGGGCGCCGGCGGCGAAGCCAGCGTGGTTGAGCGACTCGACCACCGACAGGTAGGCGTCGGGCAGGCTCACGTACTTGCCCACGATGCCGATGCGCACGGGCACGTCGGCCGCCTCGACCCGGCCCACGAGCGCCCGCCACGTCCCCAGCTCGGCCACCCGGTCGAGGCCGATCCCCAGGTGGCTGCAGACGACGTCGTCGAGGCCCTCGTCGTGCAGCACCAGGGGGATCTCGTAGAGGGAGCGGGCGTCGGGGGCGTTGACGACCGAGCGGGGCCCGACGTCGCACAGGTCGGAGATCTTGCGCTTCAGCTCGTCGGTGACGGGGCTCTCCGAGCGCAGCACGATGGCGTCGGGCTGGATGCCCCGGCTCCGCAGCTCGGTGACCGAGTGCTGGGTGGGCTTCGTCTTCAGCTCGTGCGACGGCCCGATGAAGGGCACCAGCGTGACGTGGAGGTAGAACACGTTGTCCCGGCCCACGTCGAGGCGGAACTGGCGGATGGCCTCGAGGAACGGCAGGATCTCGATGTCGCCGACCGTGCCCCCGACCTCGGTGATGACCACGTCCACGTCCTCGGTGGCCAAACGGGCGATCCGACGCTTGATCTCGTCGGTGATGTGGGGGATGACCTGCACGGTCTTGCCCAGGTACTCGCCGCGACGCTCGGCGGAGAGCACCGAGAGGTAGATCGAGCCGCTGGTGGCGTTGGACTCCCGGGTCAGCTCGACGTCGATGAAGCGCTCGTAGTGGCCGAGGTCGAGGTCGGTCTCGCCCCCGTCGTTGGTCACGAACACCTCGCCGTGCTCGAAGGGGTTCATCGTGCCCGGGTCCACGTTGATGTAGGGGTCGAGCTTCTGCATGGTGACCCGCAGGCCACGGGTGCGCAGCAGCGTCCCCAGCGACGAAGCCGTGAGGCCCTTGCCGAGCCCGCTCACGACCCCGCCGGTCACGAAGATGTGCTTGGCCACTCGGCCCTCCTGGTCGTCGCCGACTCCTGTGGGCCGAAACCACTCCGAACGGCGACTACGAGCCTCGCTCGCCGCCAGCGCCTCTCGGCCCCTACCACGCTAGCGCACGACCTGTCCGCATCCGGTGGACCCGCCGCCACCGGACCACCCCGCGTCAGAGCCCGGCACCGCCCTGCTCGAGGAGCTCGGCCGCGTGCCGGCGAGCGGCGGACGAGTCGGGCGAGCCCGACAGCATGCGGGCCAGCTCGACAACGCGGTCCTCGGCCCCGAGGACGCGGGCGTCGGACACGGTGACGGCCTCGCCCTGGGCCTTCTCCACGCTCACCTGGGAGCCGGCCCACGCTGCGACCTGGGCGAGGTGGGTGACGACGAGCACCTGGCGGTCCCGGGCCAGCCGGGCGAGGGCGTCGCCGACGGCCAGCGCCGCCGTGCCGCCGATGCCGGCGTCGACCTCGTCGAAGACGAGTGTGGCCGGGCCCTCTCCCCCCACAGCCTCTCCCACCACAGCCTCGCCCGCCTCAGCCGGGCCAGCGCCAGGCGGGCCAGCCGGGTTCGGGGCGGTGCCGCTGAGCACCAGGCGCAGGGCCAACATGGCCCGGGCGAGCTCGCCCCCCGACGCCACCTTGGCGAGGGGCAGGAGCGGCGCACCGGGGTTGGCGGCGAGCAGGAAGGTCACCTCGTCGCCCGGGTCGGTGCCCTCCACGTCGACGGCGAGGCGGGCCTTGGCC
>WHTX01000101.1 GCA_009377505.1 Acidimicrobiia bacterium | reverse complement strand
CCCGACTTCCTCACCCTGGTGGCCGGCGCCCGCCTCGATTGACGGGGTGCCGGCGCGACGCCACGACCCCGAACCGTCGCGCCGCCGTCACCCGAGGCGCGCACAGCCGCGCGATCCTCGTCTCGTTGCCGGTCTGATGGGGATCCGGTGGGCACGGGTGGAGGTGGCGATGGGAGCCGCAACCTCCACCCCGTCCCGCGTCCCCGGCCAGGCGAACCGCGAAAGATCTTGCACCGCCACGGCGCGCGAACTCCCGCTCCCCGCCGCTCGGGCGGGTCGCTACGCTCCGGCCCCATGGACGAGCTGGAACGGTTGCTGGCCGAGCGGGCGTGCGAACGGCTGATCGTCGACTACTGCCGTTTCGTCGACTTCGGCGAGGCCAGCCGCATCGCCGAGCTGTTCACCGAGAACGGCACATGGGAGAGCGACGAGGTGGTCATGTCGGGCCGCGCGGACATCCGTGCCCGTTTCCTCGAGCGCCAGGGCGTGACGCGGCGAGTATCCCGCCACCTGTGCACGAACGTGGGCATCGACGTCCTGTCGGCCGACGAGGCCGAAGGCCTCTGCTACCTGGTGAACTACCGGCACGACCGCCAGGAGGGTGACAGCGACGCCGTCGTGCCCGCCGAGCTGCCCAAGTTCGTGGGCGAGTACCACGACCGCTTCCGGCGCACCGCGGAAGGTTGGCGCTTCGAGCGCCGCCGCGTCGACCTGGCCTTCGTGCGGCCCACCCGGGCCTCGGCCCCCCTCGAGTAGCCCGGCCCATGGGCGACCGGCCACCGCCGCTCGAGGGGCTGTTCGTCCTCGACCTCGGCCAGATCTACCAGGGCCCCTACGCCGGGTTCCTCCTGGCCATGGCCGGGGCCGACGTCGTGCGGGTGGAGCCTCCCGAGGGCGAGCCGACCCGGCGGCGGGCCAAGCTGGCCGGGGCCTCGCTCCCCCTGGCCATCCTCAACTCCACGAAGCGGGGCATCACCCTCGACCTCAAGTCCGCCGAAGGGCGCGGCCTGCTCGTCGAGCTCGTGAAGCAGGCGGACGTGCTGCTGGAGAACTATGCCCCCACGGTCACCGAGCGCCTCGGCATCGGGCCCGAGGTGCTCCTCGAGGCCAACCCCCGCCTCGTCTACGCCTCGGCCTCGGGGTACGGGCGCTCGGGGCCCTCCCGGGACGACCTGGCCATGGACCTCACTGTGCAGGCCAGGGCGGGGTTCATGGCCGTGACGGGATGGCCCGACCGACCGCCGGTCAAGGCGGGGCCGGCCGTGTGCGACTTCCTCGGCGGCGCCCACCTCTACGGCGGGATCATGACCGCCCTCTTCGAGCGAGAGCGCACCGGCCAGGGCCGCGTCGTGGAGGTGTCGATGCTCGAGGCCGCCTTCCCCGCCCTGGCCTCGAACCTCGGCCTGCACCACAACTCCGGGGGCGAGGTGGCCGGCAGGACGGCGAACCGCCACGGCGGCATGTCCGTCACCCCCTACAACGTCTACCCGGCCCGGGACGGCTGGGTGGCCATCATCTGCACGACCGAGGACCACTGGCGCAACCTCGCCGTGGCCATGGGCCGCCCCGAGCTCGCCGAGGACGCCCGCTACGCCACGCACAGCGCCCGCTCGGCCTGCATGGACGAGGTGGACGAGTTGGTGGGGGCATGGTCGGCCGGGCTCGACCGCGACGCGGTCTGGGCCGAGTGCCTGGCCCACCGGGTGCCCGCCGCCCCCGTGCGCGACCTTCACGAGGTGCTCGCCGACGACCACCTCCACGCCCGCGGCTTCCTCGTCGAGGTCGACCACCCCGAGCTCGGCCGGGTGACCCTGCCCCGCTCCCCCGTCCGCTACGAGGGCTCTGCCCTGGCCGAGCTCGTCCCCAGCCCGCTGCTGGGCCAGCACACCGAGGAGGTGCTCGCTGAGCGGCTGGGCCTCGACGCCGGCGCCGTGGACGCCCTCCGCCGGCGCGGCGCGCTGTGAGCCCCCACGGGCGAGCTCGGGGTCGCCGGCTCATCACTCCGGAGCGGCCATGACGGTGGGCTCGGCGGTCACGCCGGTGACTGCGGGCTGGTAGGTGCCGAAGCACCAGACCATGCCCTCGGCGTCGCGCACGGCGAACTCGCGGGAGCCGTAGGGCTGGTCGGTGAGGCCCATGACGACCTCGGCGCCCGCGGCGAGGGCCCGGGCGTGATGGGCGTCGGGGTCGCCTATGGCGAGGTAGAGGCAGGCCCGGCTCGTGTCGAAAGTGTCTTCCGCCGAGAAGCGCGAGCTGACCATGATCAGGCCGTTCCCCCAGGCCAGGGTGGCATGGAGGACCTTGCCGTCGGGATCTTCTGTCACCGACTCGGCCCGTAGGCCGAGCGTGTCGCGCAGGAAGGCGATGGCGGCGGGGGCGTCGTCGTAGCGGAGGGTCGGGTAGATGCTCGGGGCGGTGGGATCGGTTGCCATGGCGGCGACGGTACGACGGGCCGGCGCCGGCAGTCTTGGACGAATGTGACCTGGTGTCCAGGGCCCCGGCCTCGGCTCAGGTCACTCCTCGGCGGCGACGCCGTTCCGCCCGGGCTCGCGGGCCGCGAGGTAGCTCGAGGGCGTGCAGCCGGCGAGGCGGCGGAACTCCCGGTCGAGGTGGCTGTGGTCGGCGTAGCCGCAGGCCGCGGCGATGTCGCTGATCGAGCTGGCCCCGGTGCCCCGCAGCAGGCCCACGGCCCGGCGGAAGCGCAGCACCTGCGCCGTCGGCTTGGGGGCGAGGCCGACCTGTTCCCGGAAGCGGCTCACGAAGTGGCGACGGCTCCAGCCGATCTCCTCGGCCAGCGCCCCGACGGGCACGCCCCCGTGCGAGCGGGCGAGCTGGGCCCAGGCCCAAGCGACGGCCCGGTCGACGGGGGGCGCCTCGCCCTGGCCACGTCCGAGGACGTCGTCCAGCAGGGCGAAACGGGCCTCCCAACCGGGCTGTTCGGCGAGGCGCTCGCCCAGCCCCCGGGCCCAGCGCACGCCCAGGTCGTCCAGGGGCACGACCTCGTTGGCCAGGACGCGCATGGGCACGCCCAGCAGCCGGTAGGCGTCGAGCGGGGTCAGGTCGAGCTGCACCCCGGCCTGGCGGCCGCGGTACCGGGTCACCGTGCGCTGGTCGCTGTGGCCGGCCACGAACGAGCGCTGGGTGCTCTCGCCCGCCGGCCCGCCGAGCTCGATGGCGTCGCCGAAGCTGAAGATGAGCACCACGCGACCGTGGGGCACCTCGAGGCGGGAGACGGGCTCGAGGCTGTGCTCCTCGTAGCCGCAGTAGCGGAACGAGCCCGCGGCCAGCTCGGGGCTCGGCTCGCGCACGGCCATCTCCCACGAGGCCCCTTCGCCCTCGTGCCCGGTGATGGTCAGCGTTTGGCGCACCCCTCCAGTGTGGCGCGCCCGGAGCCGCCGGGCCGATGGCGTGGCGAGGCGAGGGCTGTCAGGCGGCGAGGGGCTGGGGCAGGCGGCTCGGGAGCTCCTGGATGGCGGCGAGGGACTCGGTCCACACGTAGACGCCGCGGAAGAAGGCGAGCACGTTGCCCTCTTCGAGCAGGAGGCGGCGGTACATGATCGTCTTGCCCACGTCGTAGCCGGCCACGAGGTCCGCCCAACCGGCGAGGTCGCCCACCATCAGGTACGTCGCCCGCCGCCGGGCCTCCTCCAGGTCGACCAGCTCGGCCCGGGTCGCCTGGCCCGCCTCCACGTGGAGCAGCAGGCAGTTGGGGCGGTCGTGCAGGTCGCGTGCCGCCAGGCCCCAGACGGCGTCGATGTGGGGCTTGGCGTCGTCGATCCACGCCCAGTACTTCTCGATCTTCTTGGCCCGCAGCTCGGCCGAGGGCCCGCGGTTCATGGCTTCGCGAGCCGCCTCGGCCCACTCCGGGCTGAACAGCTCGAGCGTGGCGGGGCCAGGGGCCATCAGCCGCCGGCCAGGACGGGGTCGATCTTGCCCACCATGGCGGCGATGTCGGGCGGCATGTCGACGCCGATCATGGCCATCTTCTTCTGCAGCTGCTCCATGAGGAGCGAGCGCACCTGCTGCTCGGACCAGCCGAGCGGCTCGTACAGCACGTACCGCGACGACGTCGAGGACATGATGAGCACGGTCTTCAGCGTCTCGAAGAGGTCGGCGGCGAGGCTCGGGTCCTCGTCGAGCAGGTCGCGGATGTAGCGCATGCCGCCCTGCACGTGACGGGCCTCGTCACGGCAGGTGGCGGTGAAGCCGGCGTAGTAGGCGGGCAGCACCCGCTGGTCACGGGCGTAGCCGAGCGTGATCTTCATCACCGCCAAGGCCAGCACGCCTTCGATCCACAGCATGTAGGTCGTGGCGTACTGCATGAGCAGGTGCTTGTCGTAGGGGTCGCGGCGCAGCTGGTCGGTGAGGTAGCTGAGCAGCCCGAACGGCCCCACGAAGGTCTCCGAGATCCATTGGTAGGACCCGTCGAGCACCTCCATGATGCTGTCGCCCGGCAGGCCGACCACCTCTCGGTAGAACCGGTCGAAGAAGACGGTGTGGCGGGCCTCGTCCTCGAGGTGGGAGGACAGGAAGACCTTGTAGTTCTCGGGGATGCCCAGGAACAACGGCCCGAGCTCGACCTCCACCTGGCGCTCGCCGTGGTGGAAGCCGGAGGCGATCTGGAGGAACGTGTTCTTGGCGTCGGCGGGCATGGCCGCCCAGTCCTCGTGGTCCCCGGTGAAGTCGAGGTCGTAGACGTCCCAGCGCTGGCGCAGGTAGCGGCGGTACAGGTCCATGTACTCGGGCAACTTGGCCGTACCCACATCGTGCACGTAGGCGATGACCTGGTCGATGTCCACCCGCTGCAGGCCGGCGAGGTCCACCGTCTCGAGCGTGGCGACGTCGACCGCAGCGATGTCGTCCATGAGCGTCATCGGACCACTCCCCTATCGGGCTTCTGCCGAGCTGGGGCCAGCCGCCATCCGGGCGGGCTGGCCGGCGGCCGACACCCCCATGTCGGCAGCTGGGGCAAGCGTAGCGGTGACGCCGGCCACAGGCCGAGCGAACGAGATGATCACAGCGGCGACCACGTTCATCGCCGCCAGCACGGTGAAAGGCACCGTGTAGCTGTCGGTCGCGTCGCGCGCCCAGCCCATGAACACGAGGCCGATGCCGCTGCCGACCTGGCCGGAGAGAGCCACGACGCCGTAGACGGTGCCGAAGGACTCATCCCGAAGATCTCCGCCGTGAGCAAGGACTGCATCATGTAGACGTTGCCGATGGTGAAGCCGAAGAGCATGGCCACGCCGTAGATGGCGAACGTGCCGCTGACCATCGTGTAGAGGAACACCGCCGCGGCCTGGCCCACGAAGAGCACGACGGTCATGAGCCGCTTGTCCGCCTTGTCGGCGAAGAACTGGCCGACCACGAGGCGGGCCACGATCGAGCCGATGGTGGTGGTGGTCACGGCCAGGGCGGCGGTCGAGCTCGAGCCCAGCTTGCCCGGCTCCTGCAGGAATGACAGCTGGTGGATGAGGACCGCGGTCTGGGTGGCCAGGGCGAAGGCGAAGCCGATCAGGATCGCCCAGAAGGACCAGGTGCTGACGGCTTCCCGGCGGGTCCAGGTGCGGTACTGGGTCTCCAGGCGCACCCGTGAGCGGTGCTCGAGCCGGACGCCGTCGGGGCCGCCGTGGCCGTCGGCCTGCAGGCCCATCTCCGCGGGGTCGGGCGAGACGACCAGGTAGAGGACGGGGAGGGCGACGGCGGCCACCAGCGCCCCGAGGACGGGAGCGCCGAGGCGCAGGCCTCCCTCGCCGATCAGCCATGTGCCCAGGGGGACGAGGGTCGCGCCGCCCAGGGACACCCCCGTGGACGAGATGGAGATGGCCTTGGCCCGATGGTGGATGAACCACCTCGACATGATCGAGCCCGTCGCCACCGCTGCCCCCATGCCGAAGGCGAGGGCCATGCACGAGTAGACCGCGTAGAGCTGCCAGATGGACTGCACGAAGCCGACGGCCGCTGCGCTGAGCGCGGTGAGCAGGATGCCCACGGTCATGACCCGGATGGGACCACGCCGGTCGATGAAGGGCCCGACGATGAAGGCGGACACCCCCGAGACGGTGAAGTACAGCCCGGTGGCCCCGGACACGACCCCCGCCGACCAGCCGTGCTCGTCCTGCAGAGGCCGCAGGAAGGTCGACAGCCCGTAGTAGCCGACCCCGACGGTGACCCACATCATCAGGCCGCAGGCCAGGGTCACGTACCAGCCGTAGAAGACCCGCCCGGGCAGGACCTTCGCCGCTGGCGGGACGTGGGAGGCCCGGGAGGCGTTCACCCCGCCTGCGAGCCGACCCGGTCCATGAAGGCCTCCATGGCCTCGATGCGGCCCTCCACCCCGCCGCGCGTGACCGGGTCGAGCAGGATGTGGCTGGCGCCGACGTCGCCCCAGCGGCCCGCGGTGTCGAGCATCTGCTCGGGCCGAGCCGGCGATGGACTTCGCCGCGGCATCTGGCTCGCCGGGTCGAGGTAGAGCCGGACCGACAGCGTCAGCTCGTCCCGGTCGCGCCCCGCCTCCTCGCACAGCTCGCCGATGCGCGCCCAGCCCCGGGCGACGTTCTCGATGGGCTCGAAGGCGGCGTGGAAGGCGTCGCCGTAGCGCACCACCCGCTTGTAGGCGGGCTCGGTGTCGCCCCCGACCCACACCGGCACCTTGGCCTGGGCCGGCTTGGGCTCGAACCCGATCTCGGGGACCTGGTAGTAGGTGCCGTCGTAGCTCGGGTGGTCCCGGGTGAACAGCTCGAGGAACAGCTCGAGCTGCTCGTCGGCCCGCTTGCCCCGGTGGTCGAAGGGCATGCCCAGGACCTCGAACTCCTCGCGCATCCAGCCCACGCCCACGCCGAGGATGACCCGCCCGCCCGAGAGCACGTCGAGGGAGGCGATGGCCTTGGCCGTCACCACCGGCAGGCGATAGCCGAGCACGAGCACCGTCGGGCCGAGCTTGAGGTTCTCGGTCACGCCGGCCACGAAGAACATGGTGCCGATGGGGTCGAGCCAGGACATGTCCGCCGGCGGGGGGAAGGACCCGTCGTCGGTGTAGGGGTACTTCGAGGTGATGTCACGGGGCCAGGCCACGTGGTCGCTCACCCAGCCGGAGTGGAAGCCCAGGCCGTCGGCCTTCTGGGCGAAGCGGATGAGCCCCTCCCTCGACGCCTGGCGCCCGAGGTGCGGCAAGTGGATTCCCCAGTCCATGAGCGGCATCCTGCCCTACTCCCGAGCCAGCTGCCCAACGTCTCAGGGGCGACGGTCCCGAGGCGAGGCGGCTACGGTCCCGCGGCGGGGCGACGGAGGTCGCCGCGACATCGGGACGAAGGGGGCGCCGTGGAACGAGCGAGCTGGGAGGAGCGACGGGCGCGGGCGTTCGACGTGTTCAACCGGGCGCGGGGCGAAGGTGCCGACCCCGAGCGCATGGCGCGATGGCTGGAGCACCGGGGGGCGCTGGGCAGCTTCGCCGTGGACGTGGTGATGGGAGACGTCTGGGCCCGGCCGACGCTCGCCCTGCGCGACCAGGCCTTCCTCCGCCTCTCCGCCCTCATGGCCAACGCCCGTGACGAGGAGCTCGTCGCCCACCTCGGGATCTCTCTCGACATCGGGGTGACCCGCACCGAGATCGAGGAGGTCCTGCTGCACTGCGCCGTCTACGCCGGCTTCCCCGCGGCCATGGCCGCAAGCCGCCACGTCGACGCCGTGTTCTGCAAGCTCGACGGGGCGTCACGGGTCGAGGGCCGCTCACCTGCGCCGCGCAAGAGCGACGAGGAGCGCGAACGCGACGCGGCCGACGTGCGCCGCACGCTCACCGGGGGCCGCTCGAACCCCGACCCCGCGGCCGACCTCGCCGCCATGGAGGCCGCGCTGGGCGGCGTCGGCACGATCGCCTACCGCTGGGCGTTCGGGGAGGTGTGGTCGCGACCCGAGCTCGGGCGCCGGGAGCGCTCTCTCGTGGTGATCACCATGCTCGCCTCCCTCGGGCAGACCGAGGAGCTGGCCTTCCACGTGCCCGCGGGCCTCAACCACGGGCTGACCAGGGAGGAGATCGAGGAGATCATGGTGCACCTGTGCATCTACGCCGGGGTGCCCAGGGCGGTGGACGGCATGAGGGCGACGCGCGCCGCCTTCGCCAAGCTCGACACGCGACGAGCCTGAGCTGGGCCTACCTGGTGAGGAGGGCGTCGAGGGCGGGGCCGACCCCGCCGCCGTCGCTCTCCACGTGCTCGATGCGGCTCAGCCAGCTCAGCGCGACGAAGCCGTCCTCCACCGCGCCGCCGTCGACCTCGGGCGCCAGCGTGTTGGGCGGGCCGGGTTGCATCACGACCCGGAAGGAGCGCTCGTGCCCGGGCCGGGGCTCGAGGCGAACCGAGGTCATGCCCCGCGAGGGCGCCCGGCCGATCTCGCAGTAGCGCCACCCCTTGATCTCGTCGACGGGCAGGTTGGGCACGTTCACGTTCAACACCACCGGCCCCTTGGGCGGCGCGGCGGTGAACCCCGCCACCACCTGGGCCGCGACCGTCGCTGCGCTCTCCCAGAGCTGGTTGGCCAGCGCGGCCTCGAGGCCCTGGCCCTCGACCTCGGCGTCAGCCGAGACCTCCTGGCTCACCGCGATCCCGGACAGTCCGCCGTTGCGCGCCGTGAGCGCGGCCCCGACGGTGCCCGAGTGGTAGATGGCCCGGCCCACGTTGGCGCCCGGGTTGATGCCCGACACGATCAGGTCGGGCGGCGGCCCGAAGGCGCCGAGGCGGGCGATGTAGACGCACAGGCCCGGGGGGCCGTTCACCGTCCACGCCTCCCGGCCGTCGACCTCGATCCGCTGGACCTCGGGTTGGGTTATGTGGATCGGGCCGATCGCCGCCCCGGCTCCCGAGTACTCGGCGTCGGGGGCGACCACCACCACGTCTCCGATGGGGAGCAGGGCCGTCGCCAGCGCGTGCAAGCCGACCGAGTCGATCCCGTCGTCGTTCGTCACGAGGATGCGCACGAGGCGACGGTACCCCCATCCCCCGACGCGACGGCCACGAGGGACTGTCCACAGGGCGACGCCCGAGTGACGGCCCGGCGTCAGGCAGGCTTGCCGGCGGATCGCACGGTGGGCTCGTAGCTCCACAGCTCCGAGCTCACCGACACCGGCCCGCCGTGGCCCGCGGGGGCGTTGGCGCCCCGGTGCCCCTGGGAGAAGGCCTGGGAGCTGACCCAGGCCTGGAACGCCTCCTCGTCCCGCCAGCGGGTCACGACGAGCCAGACGTTGCGGTCATCGGTCGGCCTGAGCAGCTCGAAGCCCTCGAAGCCCTCCTGGTCGTCGACGGCACCGGCCCGGGCGGCGAAGCGCGTCGCCAGCTCGTCGCCCGAGTTCTCGGGCACGGTGATGGCGTTGATCTTGATGACGGTCACCCCGAGAGCATCGCCGGGCGCGGCCTCTCAGGGCCACTTGGCGACGAGGTCGGCCCAGCGGTGCACCTCGTCGACGGAGGGGGCGGCCGGGGTGTCGTCGATGGACTGCACGGGCAGCAGCACCCGGGAGACCCCCCGTTCGGCGTACAGGTCCAGCTCGCCGACGTCGGCGGGCACGGACAGGGTGATCTCGAGCTCGGCCGGGTCGCGGCCCGCGGCCTCCGCCGTGCGGCGCGCCTCGGCGACGAGGTCCCAGGGCGCGCCCCGAGTGGGGAAGAAGCCGTCGCCCAGCCGGCCTGCCCGCCGGGCGGCGAGCTTGGTGTGCCCCCCGACGAGGATCGGCACCCGGCCCGCCGGCGGCCGCGGCTCGCACCACACGTCGGCGAAGCGCACCATCTCGCCCTCAAAGCTGGCCGGGCCGGGGCCCCACAGGGCCCGCAGCACGTCGACGTACTCGTCGCTGCGCCGGCCGCGGTCCTCGAAGGGGACGCCCAGGGTGGCGAACTCCTCCGCCATCCAGCCCACGCCGATGCCGAGCAGGACGCGCCCCCGGGAGAGGTGGTCGAGGGTGGCGACGGATTTGGCGAGGATCACGGGGTTGTGCTGGGGCAGGATGACCACGCCGGTGCCCAACTTCAGGCTAGGCGCAGCCGCAGCCACGAAGGCCAACCAGATGAGGGCGTCGGGCATGGCCACGTCGTCCTGGCCGCCGGCCATCTTGCCGTCGGCCGAGTACGGGTAGCGAGAGGCGTAGTTGGCCGGCACGACGGTGTGCTCGACGGTCCAGATCGACTCGAAGCCGACGGCCTCGGCCGCCTGGGCGAGGGGCACGGCCAGGTCGGGGCCGCCGTAGGCCCCGGCGCTGGCGTAACGGAGGCCGAACTTCACCGCGGCGTCGCCGTCATCGGCGGGCGCCCGTCACGGCCTCGCCCGTCAGAGCCTGGTCCGTCACAGCCTGGCCCGTCACGGCCTGGTCCGTCACCAGGGGGACCCGGGTGCCGGTGGCGTCGACGGGGTCGACGTTCACGTCCGCCTCGTTCAGGGCACGCGTCCACGCGGCGAACTCGAGCAGCTCGCCGTCAGGGCCCTGGAAGTAGAAGGACCGGATGAACACGCCAGGGTGGAGCTCCTTGGCGATGGTGGAGGGGCTGTCGTCGTGGTCGACGATGCGCGAGACGTCGACGCCCTTCGCAGCCAGGGTCCGGTGGTACTCCTCGAAGCGCTCGAGGGGCACGTTGAAGGAGAGGTGGTTCATCGAGCCGTGGGCGCTGACGATGTCGCCCGTGCCCGGCATGGCCGCTGCCGCGGAGACGCCCGGTTGGGCTTCGGGGGCGTGGGCGAACCAGAAGAAGGCCAGGCTGTCACCGTTGCCGATGTCGAAGAAGAAGTGCTGGCCGCCGCCCGGGATGTCGAGCGTCTTCGTGAGGGGCATGCCCATCACGTCCCGGTAGAAGGCGACGGTGCGAGCCATGTCCCTGCACACCAGGGCGATGTGGTTCACCCCGCCCAGCTCGAACTCGCGGTTCCGTGGTCCCATGGCGACCTCCTGTCCCCGGGCTGGCCCCCCTGAACGGGCCTGGCGCGACGCTATCCCCCGCCGCCCGTACCCTGCTGGCCCTGGCTCGGGCAGACTTCTGGGGTGCGTCGTCGGCTCCTCGTCCTCCTCGCCTGCGTGGTGGTGCTGGCGAGCGGGTGCCTGCGCGCCGAGGTCGACCTCGAGGTGCGAGGCGACGGCAGCGGCGAGCTGCGGGTCCTCGAGGCGGTGGACGAGTCGGCGCTCGCCCGCCTCGACGTCGAGAGCCCGGGCGACGTGGTGCTCGTGCCCACCGACCTGCCCGCAGGGGTCTCCGCCAAGCCGTATCGCCGGGGCGGGTTCGTCGGCACCGAGCTGCGGACGGGCTTCGACGACCTGACCGAGCTCGCCGTCCGTGTGGCCGAGGTCGGAGACGTGCTCGCTGGCCTCGTCGACGCCAGCGACCCGGACCGCTCCCGTCAGGGCGGCCTGTACCCCTCCCTCGACCAGTTCACTGTGGGCCGCACCACCACGGGGTGGTACTTCGAGAGCGCCGCCGTGCTGCCCGCCATCGCCGACCTGCCCGCGGCAGGCGGTGCCCCCGGCGTGCGGCTGGAGGTGCAGGTGACCGTGGAGCTCCCCGGCCGCGCCGTGTCCCACAACGCCGACCGGGCGGACGGCGGGCGGTTCGCCTGGAACCTCAGCCCGGGCGACGGCCGCGACCGCCTCGTGGCCGAGACGACGACCGTTGGCCAGGACGGTGTGCCGTGGGGGCTGTTGGCGCTGGGCCTCGGCCTGGTGGCGCTGGCGGGCGGGGTTGGGTGGTTCCTGCTCGATGACCGCCGGCGGCCAGGGACGAACGGCAAGGTCGAGGTTCCCATCGATCCGGCCGGTTCGCCGGGCGCTGGTCTGGTCCGTGGGCCGGGCGCTGGTCTGGTCCGTGGGCCGGGCGCTGGGCACGAGGGTGCCGGGGGCTGGCCCGCCCGCCCGCCGGTGGGCTATGGCTGGTCGCTGCCCGCGCCCGGGGGGCATGCCGGTGCTCCACCCGTTGCTCCGGGCGCGCCTGGGGCCGCTCCGGGCCCGCCGGGCCCTCCGGGCGCACCACCCGGCGCGGCGGATGACGCTCCGCCGGCAGTGTGGCCCAGCGCCCCCCCGGCATCTCCCCCCGTCCTGGCTGGTCCCGGCGTCGAGGCTGCGCCCGAAGCGGGCCCTCGCCCACCCCGACCGGGCAGCCCACCGCCGCGCCCGCCCGACCTGCCCCCAGACCCGGGCTGACAACTGCCCCGGCCGCGGCGCAGACAGCGGGCGCGCTCGCAGCCCACAGCGCGCAGAACTGCTCTCCCCGCTGCCAATTCGACCCGGCCCGGGGCCGCTCGCAGCGCCGAGCGCGCAAAACCGCCATCCCCGCTGCCAGTCGGCCCACAACCGGCCCAGAATCGGCCCGGACTGGGCCGCGCGACGGGGCAGGACGAAGCAGGGCGAGCGGGGCACAGGAGAGCAAGGGCGGCCCGCTAGCCCTGATCTTTCATGAGGCTCGCGGCCAGCCCCTGACCAGGACGGAAGCTGGTCGGGCGAGCCAAGCGGGCAGCTCGCTGACCAGGTCGAGCAGCTCGAATGAAAGATTGGGGCTAGTGCCGTGTCCACCATCGTTGGCGATGTTCAGGCCGAGTCAGGCTCGTCGCTCGGAAGCAGGATGACGCAGCCAGGGCGGTCCCCTGGCGAGGAAGACGACGCCGCGAGCGGCGGGCGTGGCCGGCGTGAACGCGGCGAACGTTGGTGGTCATGGCACTGACTAGCCTCCGACCGACCCGACCCGAGCGGGCAGGAGGGGTGGCCATGACGGTGCAGTTGGTGCTCGATGGAGCGGTGGCCGAGGTGGTGCTAAACCGCCCCGACAAGCTGAACGCGCTCGACGACGAGATGCTGGGCACCCTCGGTACCCGCCTCGACGAGGCCGAGGCGGCCGGGGCCCGAGCGATCGTGCTGCGGGGTGAGGGCCGGGGCTTCTCTGCCGGGCGCGACCTCGGGGCCATGGACGCCGAGCACGAGGACTCGGCAGCCTGGCTGGCCGAGCACGTGAGCCCCCTGGTGCTGCGCATCGCCGACCTCCCCCTCCCCACCTTCGCCGCCGTGCACGGCCCCTGCCTCGGCATCGGCCTCGGCCTGGCCCTGGCCTGCGACGTGGTCGTGGCCGCCGAGGACGCCCGCATCGGCTCACCGTTCGCCAGCATCGGCGCCGTGCTCGACTCCGGCGGCCACTGGTTCTTCGTGGAGCGGCTCGGCCCCCAACGGGCGCTCGACCTGATCTACACGGCGCGGCTGATGAGCGGCACGGAGGCGGCAGCGTCGGGCCTGGTGACCAGGGCCATCCCTGGCGACGACCTGCTCGGCTCGGTCCGGGAGACGGCCCGAGCCGTGGCCGCCGGGCCGACACGGGCGTTCGCCCTGTCGAAGGCGATCGTGCGCCGCATCGGCGAGGAGCGCCTGAACCTCGGGCAGGTGCTCGCCCTCGAGGCCCACGCCCAGGGGGCGGCCTCGGCGACGGCTGACTACCAGGAGGGCATGGCCGCCTTCAAGGAGAAGCGCGCCCCCACCTTCGGAGGGCGGTGAGCGCGCCCGCCCGGAGCGGCAACCCTCTCCGCGACCGCCTCGACGAGCGGTTCCGGGCGTCGGTGTGTCCCTTCGTACGTCCTCCGGGTCGAAAGCCCGGACGAACGGGGCGGAGGGGCGGCGACCGGTCGCCGGCTTCCACGCCCTCGGCCACCGGAGGGACCGGTGGCCCGTCGGGGAGGACGCGTGGCGCGAGGTATGGACACCACCGCAGCGGAGGTCACCGTCGCCGAGGTCAACGCCTTCGCCGCCGAGCAGCTGCCGTTCTGCGCCGGGCTGGGCCTCACCTGCGAGTCCGTGGCTCTCGACGAGGCCGTCGTTCGCTGGCTATTCGACCGGCGCTGGACCCGCCCGGTCGACTTCGTCTGCGGACCGGTGATGATGGCCATGGCCGACGCCGCCGTCTACTTCGCCTGCTTCACCCGGGGCGGCGTCGTCGCCCTGGCCCTCACGAACGAGTTGAAGACCACGTTCCTGCGCCCGGCGGCGGGCGGTGGCGACCTCCTCTGCCGTGCCCGCATCCTCAAGCGGGGCCGCAAGGTCATCTACGCGCTGGCCGACATCGTCGAGGAGGCGAGCCCCGACCGCCTCGTCGCCCAGGCCACGGCCACCTACGTCGTGGCGCCGTGACTCGGGGGCCGCAGGCCGGGCGGCCCTCGGGTCAGCCCGGGGGACCGCTCAGGCGGGGGCCAGGCGCAGGATGCGGTCGTCGTCGGCCGCCGGGTCGCCGCGGCCGTCACGGTTGGAGGTCGTGACCCACAGGCTGCCGTCCGGGGCCTGGGCGACCGTGCGCAACCGACCGTACTCACCGACCAGCAACGGTTCCTGGCCAGCCACGGAGCCGTCCGGGGCCAGGTCGACCCGCCACAGGCGCGCCCCTCGTAGCCCGGCCACGAACAGGTCGCCGTCCCAGCCGGGCAGGGCACTGGCGGACAGGATGGCGGCACCGCTCGGCGAGGCCTCGCTCGTCGTCCACGTGACGATCGGCTCGACGAAGCGGCTGTCCCCACCCTGGCCCTCGACGATCGGCCAGCCGTAGTTGGCCCCCGGCTGGATGAGGTTCACCTCGTCGAAGCTGTTCTGGCCGAACTCGGTGGCGTAGAGGCGACCCTGCGCGTCCCAGGCCAGGCCCTGCACGTTGCGGTGCCCGAAGCTGTAGAGCGGGTTCCCGGCGATGGGGTTGCCGGGGGCGGCCTGGCCGTCGCGGGTGATGCGCAGGATCTTGCCGGCGAGGGAGCCCTGGTCCTGGGCGAGGCCGTCCTCCGAGGCGTCCCCCGTGCCGATGTAGAGGAAGCCGTCGGGGCCGAAGGCGATGCGCCCGCCGTTGTGGTTGCCGGCGGCGGGGATGCCGACGAGAACGGGGGCAACTCCGCTCTGGCCCAGGGTGAAGCGCACGACCTGGTTCTCCGACCCGGCGGTCAGGTAGGCGTAGACCTCGGGGGCGGCGGGGTCGGCGTCGGCGGGCACGGCCAAGCCGAGGAGCCCGCCTTCGCCCTGGTCGACGGAGGGCAGCGTGGCCACGACCTGGGTGCCGCCGTTGGCGTCGACGACGAGGACCTCACCAGTGCGGCGCTGGGCCACGAGCGCCCGGCCGTCGGGCAGGAAGGCGAGGCCCCAGGGCACCTCGAGGCCGGACGCCACCGTCTGCACGGCGAACTGCTGCGGGCCGGGGGGCACGGTCGTGGCCGGGGCGGCGGAGGTCGGCGGGGCGGTGGTGGCCGGGGCCGAGGTGGTCGTCTCGGGTGCCGGCGCGGCGGTGGTCGGGGGCTCGACGGCGGTGCTGGTGGTGGGGGTGGCGGCGCTCCCGCTGTCCGTGCAGCCCGCGGCGGCGGCCACCGCGGCGGCCAGGGACGCGAGCAGGAACGGGGCGGAGCGCGAGCGTCGGGAAGGCACGGGGACCAGCTTCGCACCTCCCGCGGCCCTAACGGAACGGCTCCGATCTCATGACGGTTCGGTTACGGAAGGGTTCAGGCCGTGCGCTCGGCGCTGAGCCCGAGCTCC
>WHTX01000100.1:8787-15544 GCA_009377505.1 Acidimicrobiia bacterium | reverse complement strand
GTCTGCCGGGCGCGCCACCGCCGCCACGCCCCGGAGGGCGCAGCGGCGGTGGGCCCGCAACCGCACGGAGTTGCCCGCAACCGCGAGCGGCTATTCGCCGGCGATGGCGCCGAGCACGTCGAGCTTGGCTGCTCTCCGGGCGGGGCGGACGCCGGCCAGCACGCCGGCCAGGGCGCCGAGGGCGAGGAGCACCACGAGCGCAGTCGTGGGGATGGCGAACGCCGCCAGGCCCTCCTCCGTACCGGCCGCCTTCACCAGCGCCCAGCCGAGGAACACGCCGAGGCCGAGGCCGCCGACCGTGCCGAACAGGGCGATGATCACCGACTCCCAGCGCACCATGGCCCGTAGCTGGGCCCGGGTCTGGCCGACCGCCCGCAGCAGCCCCAGCTCCCGGGTCCGCTCGTGGATCGAGAGGGCCAGGGTGTTGGCGATGCCCATGAGGGCGATGAGGATGGCCAGGCCGAGCATGGCGTAGACGACGGTCAGCATCTGGTCGACGCCCGAGGCCACCGTGTCGATGTACTCGTCACGGTCCATCGGCTCCGGCGCTCCGAACTGCTCGGCCACCGGCGTGATCGCCGCCTTGCCCGCGTCCAGGCTGACGCCCTCGGCGAGCGAGACGAGGACGACGAAGTCCATGGGCTGGTTGGCGTGCTGGTTGAACACGCTGGGCCCCATGATCATGTCGCCCATCAGCTCCCACGAGTCGTACACGGCGCCGACGGTGAGCACCTCTGACTGCCCGTCGGCGAAGTCCACGGGGACCGCGTCGCCGAGCGCCAGGCCATGGTCCTCCGCCCAGCGGCTGGAGATGGCGATCCCGTCCTCGCTGGTCGTCTCGAGCGCGCCCTGGGCGACGTCCAGGTCCATGACCGTGGCCACCTCGGCGGGCGGGGCGATGGTCAGGTCGGGCTCGCTGCCCCGCACCTGCACGGCACCGAAGCCGAGGCCCACCGCACCGTCGACCTCAGGCATGGCCTGCAGGGCCGGGGCGAGGTCGGGCGTGATCCCGCTGCCGCTGAAGTTCGTCGACTCCATCACCAGGTCACCGGCGAAGCTCTGCTCGACGACCTCGTCGACCGAGCGGGTGATGCTGGCAGCTACCACCGTGAAGAGGCCCACCACGCCGACGCCGATCATCAGCGCCGCCGCCGTGCCCGCCGTGCGGCGGGGGTTCCGCATGGCGTTCTCGCGGGCCAGGTTGCCGGTCACGCCCCGCAGCGCGGGAAGCGGCGTACCGATCACCCGGCTGGCCGGTCGGGCCACGACCGGGCCGAGCACCACCAGGCCGACGATCGTGGCCACGGCACCGAGGCCGGCCCGGGCCAGGGCTCCGTCACCGCCGTTGAGGGCGGTGGCCAGCACCACGGCGACGCCGACGGCGCTGAGCGCAGCCCCGAGCACGGCCCGGGCCTTGGACGCTCCCGTCCGGTCGATGGCCACGTCACGCAGGGCGGCGATGGGGGGCACCCGGGAGGCCTTGATGGCCGGGGAGATGCTCGCCAGCACGGTCACGACCACGCCGACCACCACCGAGGTGTTGATGCTCGCCGGCTCGATCGCCAGGGCGCCGGTCGAGATGCCCATGCCGGCGGCGTCGAGCAACGCGCCGAGCCCGACGGCCAGGCCGATGCCGAGGCCGATCCCCACCGCCGACGCCAGCAGGCCGACCAGCAACGCCTCGAGCCCGATCGAGCCGAGCACCTGGCGGCGGGAGGCGCCGATGGCCCGGAGTAGGGCCGACTCCCTCGTCCGCTGGGCGACGATGATCGAGAAGGTGTTGTAGATGCTGAAGGTGGCGACGAGCAGGGCGATGCCCGCGAACACCAGCAGGAACGTCTCGAAGAAGCCGAGGAAGTCGTTCTGGATGTCCTCGTTGAGCTGGCTGGTGAGCTCCGCTCCGGTCAGGACCTCGACGCTGTCGCTGGCCACGAGCGGGGAGATGCTCGCCACGAGCTCTTCCTCGCTGACGCCGTCGACGGCGCTCACGATGATGCTCGAGACCAGGCCGGGCCGGGCGGAGAAGTACTGCTCCGCCTCCTCCAGTGTGAAGGCCGCGTAGGTCGTGGTGCTCAGGCTGTCGTACTCGTCGAACGTGGCGATGCCGACCACGGTCACCGGGATCGGCGCCGGGGTGCGAACGGTCGTCGTCGCGCCGATGGTGAGGTCGCCGGCCTCGGCCGAGCCCCGGTCGATGACGACCTCGCCCTGGCTTGCCGGGGCGCGGCCCTCGGCCAGCCGCCACGGTGTCAGGTCGGGGTTGTCGATCCAGTTGCCGCCGATCGTGGGCGGGCCGTTGCCGCCGATGGCCTTGCCGTCGGCCCCCACGATCTGGCCCACGCCCTCGAGCTCGGGGGCAACGGCCTCGACGTCGGGCAGCTCGGCGATCGTGTCCATGAGAGAGGCGTCGACGGGCTGGCGCTGGGACTCCATCTCGTCGCCGAACGCGGTGGACCCGCGCACGACGGCGTCGGTGCCGGCGGTGGCCGAGCGGAACAGCGAGTCGAAGTCCGCTCGCATGGTGTCGCCGAGCACCAGCGTGCCGGCGAGGAAGGCGACGCCCAGGATGATGGCCGAACAGGTGCCGACCAGGCGTCGCTTGTGGGACAGGATGCCTTTGATGGTGAGGCGGAACATGACTCGTCAGCCCCCGAACGACTTCATCTTGTCGAGGACGCGCTGGGGCGTCGGCTGGGCGAGCTGGTCGACGATGGCGCCGTCGGCGAGGAAGAGGACGGTGTCCGCGTAGCTCGCCGCCGTCGGGTCGTGGGTGACCATGACGATGGTCTGGCCGAGCTCGTCGACGGCGCGGCGCATGAAGGTCAGGATCTCGCTGCCGCTGCGGGAGTCGAGGTTGCCGGTGGGCTCGTCGGCGAAGATGACCTTGGGCCGGCTGGCCAGGGCACGGGCCACGGCCACTCGCTGCTGCTGGCCGCCGGAGAGCTCCGAGGGGCGGTGCGAGAGGCGGTTGGCGAGGCCGACGGTGGCGATCACCGAGTCCACCCAGGCGCGGTCGGCCTTCTTGCCGGCGAGCGTCATGGGCAGCTTGATGTTCTCCTCGGCGCTGAGGGTGGGGATCAGGTTGAAGGCCTGGAAGACGAAGCCCACCTGGGTGCGCCGCAGGATCGTGAGCTGGCGGTCCGAGAGCTTGCCGAGGTCGACGTCGCCGATGAACACTCGGCCCGAGCTGACGGAGTCGAGACCGGCGACGCAGTGCATGAGCGTGGACTTGCCCGAACCCGAGGGCCCCATGATCGCCGTGAACCGGCCAGCGCCGAAGCCCACGGTGACGTCGTCGAGCGCCCGGACCGAGTTCTGCCCCGAGCCATAGACCTTCGAGGCCGACTCGGTCCGGGCGGCGGCTGCGGCCGGTGGCGGCGGGTGCGGCGTCCTGACCCCGGTCGAGATCGTCCCGGGGCCCGGTGCCGTCTGCCGACCCACCTCTCCGACCATGCTGCGGGCGGCGTCGTTGTGGGTGACGTCCTGGGTGCGTGCGGTCATGGCTGTTTCCTCCCGATGTAGTTCGCGGCGAAACCCGCTTGGGGGCGCGCGTCGCCGTCCCATGCTCCTCATGGGCTCGTCCCCCGTCGTCCTCCCCTGGAGGGTTCTCGACGTGGCCCGGGGGATGACGCAGCTGGCGGCCGCATCCTCCCCAGGTATGGCGGGGTGTGCGCTCAATCGTCGGCGCGTAGGGGGTCGCGGTCAATCGGGGAGCCCCCCGAACCCGAGGTAGGGACACCCTTACCTCGCTCGGGGTCGCCCCTGAGCCAGGCGCTCAGCCGGTGGAGATGCGCTCGAGGACGAGGGGGCGGGCCGGGGGAGGCTCGTCGCCCACCTCGATGGCGCCGTCCAGCGTCGCCAGGGCGTCGGCCAGACGGGCCGGGTCGTCGATGTGCAGCTCCAGCACCGGCTGGCCGGCGGCGACCCGGTCGCCCTCCTTGGCCAGGCAGCGCACCCCGGCGGTGGCGGAGACGGGGTCCTCCTTGCGCGACCGGCCGGCGCCGAGGCGCCACGAGGCCACGCCCACGGCACGAGCGTCCAGGCGGGCCAGGTAGCCGGCGGCGGGGGCGGCGACGACCTCGACCTCCTCGGCGCGGGGGAGCGCGGCGTCAGGGGCCCCGCCCTGGGCGGCGATGATGGCCCGCCACGCGTCCATGGCGACCCCGCCGCGCAGCAGGTCGGCGGGGTCGGGCCCTGCCCCGAGGCCGGCGAGGACGAGCATCTCGCGGGCGAGCGCCACCGTCAGCTCGACGAGGTCGTCGGGCCCGCCACCGGCCAGGCACTCGACAGCCTCGGCCACCTCGAGCGCGTTGCCCACCGCTCGTCCGAGGGGCTGGCCCATGTCGCTGAGCAGGGCCGTGGCCCGCACCCCGTGCGCCTCCCCGAGCCCCACCATGGTGCGGGCGAGCTCGCGCCCACGATCGGGCTCGGCGAGGAACGCCCCCGAGCCGAACTTCACGTCGAGGACCAGGCTCTCGGTGCCCTCGGCGATCTTCTTGGACATGATCGAGGAGGCGATGAGGGGGATGGACTCGACGGTCGAGGTCACGTCGCGCAGGGCGTAGAGCTTGCGGTCGGCGGGGGCGAGGCCCTCGCCGGCGGCGCAGATGACCCCGCCGAGGTCCCGCAGTTGGGCGACCACCTCGGCGTTGCTGAGCCGGGCCCGCCACCCGACGATGGACTCGAGCTTGTCGAGGGTGCCCCCCGTGTGGCCGAGCCCCCGGCCCGAGAGCTGGGGGACGGCCGCGCCGCACGCGGCGACGAGGGGGACGAGCACGAGGGAGACCTTGTCGCCGACGCCTCCCGTCGAGTGCTTGTCCACCGTCGGGCGGCCCACGCCGGCGAGGTCAAGCCGCTCGCCCGAGGCGATCATCGCCGCGGTCCACACAGCCAGCTCCTGGGCGTCGAGGCCTCGGAAGAAGATGGCCATGAGCAGGGCGGACGCCTGTTCTTCGGCCACCTCGCCCCGGGTGTAGGAACCGAGGAACCAGCGGATCTGCTCCTCGCTGAGCACCAGGCCGTCCCGCTTGGCCCGGATCACCTCCGGCGCCGTCGTCATGGCCCCGACACCGGAGGCGTCCGGCGGGTCAGCGGCTGGCGTTCGGCTTCTTGCCGTGGTTGGCCTTCTTGCGCCGGGCGTTGGTGCGGCGCTTCTCGGTCTTCTTCGACATCGGGGCTCCCTCGGGTGACGGGCGGTGGACAAGGCTAACCGCAAGCTGAGCCCGCCTCGCCCGCAGGCCCTGCGATGCCGGCATGGACGTTTCCCCGGTGACGGAAGTGTATGCGGCGATGCGGCGATGGCGGGGCCACCCGGCCGTGCAGACTTCGGGGTGCGCTCTGGCCCCGAGACCGGACCAGACGGGAGTGCACCCGGAGCTGCGAGGCGCCTCCGGCTCACCCCTGGGTGCGTCCTGGCCCGGTTGTCGGCGGCGTGGAGCGCACCGAGAGGTCAGCCGAGTCGCCGAGCGCTGCCGACGACCTGGTCGGCCGACGTGGACAACGCCGTTTCGTTTCGTCACCGGAGAAACGCCCATAGCGGAGGCGGACGTGGGTGCTCAGGCCCCGAAGCCCGCCGTGCTCGGCGAGGTCTTCATCCGCTGGACCGCTGGGCGAGGTGGGCGAGCACGTCCTCGGCGTTGCGGGCGTTCAGCACCCGCTCGGGCCCGATGCCCAGGCGCGCCAGGCGGTCGCACCCGTAGGCCTGCCACTCGAGCTGGCCCGGGGCGTGGGCGTCGGTGTCCACGGCCAGGTCGCAACCCCACTCGAGCGCCAGGGCCAACAGCTCGTCGGGGGGGTCCTGGCGCTCGGGACGGCAGTTGACCTCGACGGCCACGCCGAAGCGCTGGCAGGCGGCGAAGACCACCTCGGCGTCGAAGCTCGCCGGCGGGCGAGGCCTCGAACCGCCCCAGCCCACCTTGCGCCCGGTGCAATGCCCGAGCACGTCCACGTTGGGGTTGGCGACGGCGAGGACGAGGCGGCGGGTCATGGCCGGCCGCTCCATGCCGAGCTTGATGTGGGGGCTGGCCACGACGACGTCGAGCTGGGCGAGCAACTCGTCGGGGAAGTCGAGGGAGCCGTCCTCGTTGATGTCCACCTCCATGCCCCGCAGCACCCGGAAGGGCGCCATGGCCTCGTTGACCTCGGCGATCTCGGCGTGCTGGGCGACCATCCGCTCGGGGGTGAGACCGCGGGCGACGCTCATGCGGGGGGAGTGGTCGGACAGCACCAGCCACTCGTGGCCGAGGGCCTGGGCTGCCTCGGCCATCTCGGTGATGCTGGCGCCGCCGTCGGACCAGGTGGAGTGGAGGTGGCAGTCGCCGAGCAGGGCGTCGCGCAGCGCGCCCCCCTCGCCGATGGGCACGGCCGTCTCCTCCTCGAGGCGGTCGAGGTAGGCCGAGGGCCGCCCGGCCACGGCGTCATCGACGACCCCCCCGGTCGAGGGCCCCACACCGGCCAGCTCGGTGACCCGGCCGGCGGCCGCGAGGCGCTCGAGCTCGCCGGGGCCGAGCCCGCTCACCACCTCCGCAGCCCGACGGAACGCCTTCACCTTGGCCGTCGGGGAGAGCGCTCGTTCGAGGAGGTAGGCGGCCCGTTCGAGGGCCTCCACAGCACGTTCCTGGCCGGACATCACCCCGGTGAGGGTAGCCACTACAGTCCGGCGCAGAAGACCAATGCCCTGGCTGGTGCGGGACAACGACGTGCTCGCCTCCCTCGAGGTGGCGGATCGGTTCTGGCTGCGCGCCAAGGGCCTCCTCGG
>WHTX01000100.1:0-8777 GCA_009377505.1 Acidimicrobiia bacterium | reverse complement strand
CCTCGGCCGTCACGAGTTCGACGGAGCGCTCCTGCTCCCCGGCGTGCGCGCCGTGCACACCCTCGGCATGCGCTTCCCCATCGACGTGGCCTACTGCGACGACGAGGTGGTGGTGCTCCGGATCGTGACGCTTCGCCCCCACCGGCTGGACCGCCCCGTGCGCCATGCTCGTATGGTCGTGGAGGCCGAGGCCGGCGCGTTCGAGCGCTGGCAGCTGCGCGTCGGGGACCGGCTCGAGGTCGCGGGGGCTGGCACATGAGCAGGGCGAATGGCCGGCTCGTCCTCGTGGCCACGCCCATCGGCAACCTCGGCGACCTGTCGCCGCGGGCAGCGGAGGAGCTCGCCCGCGCCGACCTGGTCTGCTGCGAGGACACTCGGCGCACGGGCCGGCTCCTCCAGCACGCCGGCGTCACGGCCCGCCAGCTGCTCAGCGTCAACGACCACACCGAGGCGGCGCGCATCGGCGAGGTCCTGCGGCGCCTGGGGCGCGGCGAGCGGGTGGCCCTCGCCACCGACGCCGGGATGCCCGGCATCTCGGACCCCGGCGAGCGCATGGTGCGCGCCGCGGCGGCCGAGGGGTTCACGGTGGAGGTCGTGCCCGGGCCCTCGGCGCTCGTGGCCGGGCTCGTCGTCTCCGGGCTGCCGACGGGGCGCTTCGTGTTCGAGGGCTTCCTGCCCCGCCGGGGCTCGGGCCGCACCGAGAGGCTCGAGGCCCTCGCCGCGGAGGAGCGCACGATCGTGCTGTACGAGGCCCCCCACCGGGCGGCGCGCACGCTCGCCGACCTCGCCGCGGCCCTCGAGGCGGGGCGACGGGTGGTCGTGGCCCGGGAGCTGACCAAGCTCCACGAGGAGGTGTGGCGGGGCACCCTGGGCGAGAGCCTCGAGTGGGCCGAGGAGCAGGTGCGGGGCGAGCTGGTGCTCGTCGTGGCCGGGGCGCCGCCCAAGGTGCTCGACGAAGACGCGCTCATTGACGCTGTGCGGAAACTGCTCGCCCTCGGCGTCTCGGTGCGCGAAGCTGCGACGGAGCTGGCGCATCGGTTCGGTGTGCCAAAACGTCGCGTTTACGACCTGGCTCTCAAAGAACGGGTCCGGGGCGGCTAAGTTGCTGCTTCGTGTTCTCGATGAGCCTGCCCCTCGCCCTGGTGGTCGCGTTCGCGATCAGCCAGGTCTCCAACGTCGTCACGACGGTCTACCTGCACCGGGCGCTCACGCACCGGGCGATGACCGTCCATCCCTCGCTGGACCTGGTCTTCAGGTTCACGCTGTGGGTCACGCTGGGGCTGAGCCGCAGGCAGTGGGTGGCCGTCCACCGCAAGCACCACATCTTCACCGACCAGCCGGAGGACCCGCACTCGCCCCTCCAGCGGGGCGTCTGGAAGGTCCTCTTCTTCAACGCTGGCTACTACCGCAAGGTCGCCCGTACTCCGGGGACGGTCGAGACCTACGCCCGTGACATCAAGCCCGACTGGTGGGACCGCAAGGTCTTCTCGCACAGCTTCTGTGGCATCGGGATCGGCCTCGTCGCCCTGGGCTTCCTGTTCGGGCCGCTGTGGGCGGCGTTCATCGGGGTCGTCCACACCGCCCTCTACATCTTCCTCGGGGGCTGCGTGAACGCCCTGAACCACCACTTCGGCAAGCGCCCCAACGCCAACTCGGCCACGAACCTGCGCTGGGTGGCGGCCCTGACGATGGGCGAGGGCATGCACAACGACCACCACGAGTTCCCCCGCTCGGCCGCCTTCGGCAAGTCCTTCTGGGACTTCGGCGGGCACATCACCAGGGCGCTGGCCTCGGTGCGCCTCGTCAAGGTGCACGAGTCGACCCGCCGGCTGCGCCAGGAGCAGCTCGACGTGCTCCAGCAGCCGAAGCCGGCCACGCCGGTCGCCGCCATGGCTGAGCCCGAGCCTGTCGCCTGACTCGGCCAGGGGGCGCGGCAGGGCTCGTCAGGTGCCCCCATCGCCCCACGGAGGCACGGCGCGGCCAGGAACGGCAACGACGTTGACAGCGCGTGGGGCTGCTGGTCCAATGGGCCCTGACATCAGGAGTGGCCTGCGCTTCGGCGCTGGCCCGGCAACCTGGGAGGGGACGCCCAAGGTGCCCACCCGCCGGCCGAGCACGTGGGCCGCGTGGGGATGGGGCCGCCGGCCACCAGGCCGTGCGGCAACCACCGATCCCGCCTCCGCTCGAGCGGAGGTCGCCTCTCCCGTCTCGCGAGGTGACCGACGGTGAGCGCAGCGGTAGGGCCGAGCGGCCTCGAGGGTCCGGGCCGGCGGCCGCTCCCCGTCACCGGCGCGTGGCAGCCCGGCGACCCGCCGGGCGGCCGCCGCTTCCTGGCCGTCTCGCCCACGCGCTCGTTCGCCCTCGAGGGCGGGGGCGCGCTGCGCGAGGTCACCCTGGCCTACGAGACGTGGGGCTCGCTCAACCAGGACGCCTCCAACGCCGTACTCGTCTGCCACGCCCTCACCGGGGACAGCCACGTGGTCGGCGACGCCGGGCCCGGCCATGCCGCGCCGGGATGGTGGTCCGACCTCGTCGGCCCGGGAAGGGCGCTCGACACCGATCGGCTCTTCGTCGTGTGCGCCAACGTGCTCGGCGGCTGCCAGGGCTCGACCGGCCCGGCGTCGCTCGACCCGGCGACCGGGCGGCCCTACGGCTCTGCCTTTCCTGTGGTCACCGTGCGGGACATGGTGCGTGCCCAGCGCTACCTGGCCGACCACCTCGGCGTCGAGCGCTGGCTGACCGTCGTCGGCGGCTCGATGGGCGGGATGCAGGTCCTCGAATGGGGGGTGCTGTACCCGCACAGGGTGCGCTCCCTCGTCAGCATCGCCTCGGACGCGGCGGCGAGCGCCCTGCAGATCGCCTGGTCGGCCGTGGGGCGGGGAGCCATCGCCAACGACCCGAACTGGCGCGGCGGCGACTACTACGGCGCGCCGGCGGGCCAGGGCCCCCACGCCGGGCTCGCCCTCGCCCGTCAGGTCGCCCAGATCCACTACCGCAGCGACGCGGTGTTCGCCGAGCGCTTCGGCCGGGAGCTGGTGCAGCCGCTGGGCGACCGTTACGACCCGTGGGCGAAGTTCCAGGTCGAGTCCTACCTCGACTACCACGGCGAGAAGCTCGTCCGGCGCTTCGACGCCAACAGCTACCTGGTCCTGAACCGGGCCATGGACCTGCACGACCTGGTGCGGGGGCGGGGGAGCCTGGCCCGCGCCCTGTCCCGCATCGAGGCGCCGGTGTGCACCATGTCGATCACCTCGGACACGCTGTACCCGCCCTACCAGCAGCTCGAGGTGCGCGACCTGCTGGCCGCCCAGGGCACGCCGACGGCCCACGTGCTCATCGACAGCCCCCACGGCCACGACGGCTTCCTCATCGAGTTCGAGCAGGTGGGGGCGGGGCTCGCCAAGTTCCTCGCCTCGGTCTGACCCGAGCCGAACGAGCCAGCGCGGGCCGAGTCGAGCGAGCCGACGGCTGAGAAGGGGGGGCGACGTGCCCGAGCTGATCGAGGTCGAGCGGTACCGTGCCCTCGCCGCCGAGGTCGTGGGCCGCGTGGTGGCTGGTGTCGAGGCCCCCGACGCCTGGTACCTCAAGGGTGGCCTCGACGTCGTCTCCCTGAGCGACGCCGTGGCGGGGGCGACGGTGGCGGCGGTCCGGCGCATCGGCAAACTGCTGCTGGTCGACCTCGACGAGCCCGGCGTTGGCGGGGCCAGCCGGCCCACCCTGGGCCTGCGCTTCGGCATGACCGGCCGGCTGTTGCTCGACGGGCGGGCCGCGCTCGAGCACCTCGAGTACGGCTCGGCCCGTGAGGAACCGGCGTGGGACCGGCTCCGGCTGCACCTCGGGGGCGGGTCCGAGCTCGTCATGCGCGACCCGAGGCGCCTGGGCGGGGTCTCCCTCGACCCCGACGAGTCGCGCCTCGGCGTGGACGCCCTGGCCCTGACCGCCGAGCGGCTCGAGGCGGCGCTCGGCTCCAGCCGGGCGCCGCTCAAGGCACGCCTGATGGACCAGAGGCAGGTGGCGGGCCTCGGCAACCTGCTCACCGACGAGGCGCTGTGGCGGGCGGGCCTGTCGCCCCAGCGCCCGGCGAGTGGGCTGACGGTGGCCGAGCGTGGCGCATTGGCTGAGGCCGTCGGGTGTACGGTGCGAATCCTGACGGCACGTGGCGGCTCCCACACCGGTGACCTCCAGGAGCAGCGACGGCCGGGGGGACTCTGCCCCCGTGATGGTGCCGCGTTGACGAGGAGCGAGGTAGGTGGCCGTACGACGTGGTGGTGCCCGGCCCACCAGGCCTGAGGGCCGCGACGGGCGCCGGTGGGCGGCGTCGGCCGCCCCGAGCGGGCGCCTGACCGGTGTTCGCCCGACCAGGCCCGTTAACATTCGGCAGGCCGGTCGCTCCCCGGGCGACGCCCCGCGGACAGTGAGGTCTGGCAGAGCTGCGCCGTCGACGACGGAGAGTGATTCGAACGCATGAGGACACGCACGCGGACCGGCCTCGCAGCGGTGGCCGTCATCTTGGCGGGCATCGCCGCCCCGGCCACCACCGGTGCGCAGGAGGACGAGCCCGAGGGGGCGCTGACCGAGGACACCGCCGCGAGCACCGAGGCCACTGCGTCGGTGGTGGAGACCACCGAGGCGACGACGACGACGCTCGCGACCACGTCGACCGCTGCGCCTCCGGTGGTGGAGGACACCGCCCCGGCCGAGACCGTGCCCGCCGAGGAGGAGGTCTTCGAGGAGCAGGTCGTCGACGACGAGGTGGTCGAGGACACCATCCCTGTCGAGGAGGACGTCGAGCGGGTCACCCCGACGACGAGGCTCGACTTCAGCCAGGTCGAGGAGCCGGAGGAGGGGCGGGCCCCGACCTCGTCGCTGGTGACGGCGGTGGAGCCGGACGAGGCGTCAGGGACGGGCGACTCGGCGGCCGTGGTGCGCCTGGTGATGGCGCTGCTCGTTGTCGTCGCCCTCCTCGTGGCCACGCTGACGGCGCGCTATTGGTGGTACACGAACCCCAAGCGAGGCCTGGCCCCGAGCCGCGCCGTGCTGCCCGAGGGCTACGAGTGGCCCGGGCTGGCGCCCGGAGAGGACGGGGAGGCGCTGCTCGACGTGCCCTACCACGCCGAGGACGTCCTCGACGAGGGGTTCGTCGTGCACGGCGAGCTGGTCGGTGCCGGCGCGCCCGACGCCGGCGGCAACGGCGCCACAGCTGGCGCCGCGGCCGTGCTCGAGCAGGCCCCCGCCACTCGGCGAGGCGAGCTGGTCGACTTCGGCGCCGACCTCGAGGCCGCAGCCGAGGCCGAGGCGGTCGAGCCTGGTCCCGTCGTGGTGCCGAACGGGCACCGGGAGGCCGGGCTGTGGCGCGAGGCCCCCGACGGCGGAGCACGCCAGGTGCCACCGCGATCAGCCGGGCCCAACGGCGCCGCGGCGGAGGGCGAGGCACGCGGTCGTCGGCCCGACGAGGCGGGGACGGTGCAGGTCGCCGATGTGCTCTCGTGGGTGGACGCGCCTGGAGAGCCCGAGCGCCCCGAGTAGTCTCGGCCTCCATGAGCGGTCTCGACGTGGACGCCATGATCCAGCGCTTCCGGGACCGGGCTGCAGCCGTGCGCCAACGCCAGCTCCCACCGGTGGGGGGCGAGGAGCGGAACCGCTTCATGCGCCAGATGGAGGTGGACTTCCAGGACTTCGCCATCCTCGGCGACGCCCAGGCGGCCATCGAGGACGGGTTCCTGGTGCTGCGGGTCGACCTGCGGCCCGCCGAGGCCCGCGAGGCCTGAACGCCTGAGGGGTCGAGCGCCGCGTTTGCTATGCTGGCCCGCCGTTGCGGATGTAGCTCAGTTGGTAGAGCATCACCTTGCCAAGGTGAGGGTCGCGAGTTCGAGTCTCGTCATCCGCTCCACGGAAACTGCTGGTCAGAGGCCCTTTTCGAAGGGCCTCTCTCCTGCTGCGGGGACCGCCGGTCTACTAACTCGCTCTACTACGAGCGCGCCGAGGGGCTCGCGAGCAGTCGCCTGTGGGCCCTCGAACGGTCTGCGGTCGCGCTCGGGCCACCTGCCGGGTGGGTTGCCGTGCGGAGGTCGCCATGCTGACCGACGCACAGCCTCCAACGCCGCGGGTGGCCTCCTCGCGTGCGAAGGCACAGCCGGCGAAGGCCTCGCGCGCTGCAGGTCGACGGCGCCGTGGCAGTGGTGGCGTGTCGCTCATGCGCGACGGGGTGTGGCGGGTCGACGTCGAGATCTCGCGCGATCCGGTGACGGGCCAACGCCGGCGGATTTCGCGCCGGGTTCGCGGCAGCCGCGCGGATGCCGAGGTGGCGCTTGCGAAGCTGCGCGTGGCTGATCACGACCGACGGGTTCCGCGTCCCGGGACCCGGGCGCGCACCGTGCGGGCCGCGCTGAATGCCTATGTGGCCGACGTGGAGACGGGCGTGATCGACCTGGCGCCGAAGACGCTGGTGACGACTCGGTCGGCACGCAACACCATGTGCTCGATCGTGCTATCCGACGGGCGGGTGTTCGGCGACATCCGATTGTCGAGCCTCGGTTGGCAAGACATCGAGGAGATGTTTCGCGTGATGCGCGTCGGTCGCAGTACGGACTGGGTGCGCCGATCGGCCACCGTCTTGTCGCGCGGGCTGGACCGGGCACGCAAGCACGGCCTCATCGATCACAACCCGGCCAAGGACGCAACCCGTCCGAAGACCGTTCGACGCAAGCCGAAGTCGCCACTGAAGGAGGACGTCGCGGTCTTGATCGCGCAGGTCGCGACCAGCGACGAGGAGGTCGCTGACGCGGCGCTGATCCTCGCCACGACCGGGATGCGGATGGGTGAGCTCCTGGGCCTGCAGTGGGCCGAGGTTGACCTACGGGGCGGCGTCGTCCACGTCGCATGGGCCGTGACCGACGGTGGACCCGCCGTGGGGATCCTGCGCAAGCCGACGAAGCGGTCGGACTGGCGTGACGTTCCGCTCACTGCGGCGGCCGAGGCCGCGTTCCGGCGGCAACACGAGCGGTCCGCCACTATGTTCAAGCTGACCGTCGCGCCGCGGCACTACGTGTTCCCTAACCGGTGCGGGCCAGACAGTCCGCACCGGCCCGACTCGTTCGGAGATCGCTTCGCCACCGCGCGAGGCGACCATGAGGTGACCTTCTTGCACCTGCGCCACTTCACTGCCACGACGATGCTGGATGCTGGGGAGGACTACCGGACCGTGGCCGACATCCTCGGTAACAGCGAGACCACCCTCCGATTGCACTACGACGGGCGCACGAACCTGGCCAAGAGACGGGCGATCTCAGCGCTCGACTTCTGACCGTCAGCCGTCGGCGGCGTCCCTGTCGCGAGGTCCAGTGGTCGTGGGTGGGATCTGAACCATGAGCCCGACCCTCTCCACCCCTGGCATGGCGCCGTCGCTCTTCGTCGGTGTGGACGAGGCTGCGCGCCTCCTCGGCATCTCGCGCTCGTTGGCGTACGAGCTGGCGAACCAGTGGATCGATTCGAACGAAGCCACCGGGCTCCCGGCGATCCGGCTTGGTCGGCGGCTCCTTGTCAAGCGCGCAGCCCTTGAGCAGATGGCCGGAATTGACGGCTCTGGAGCCAGCGCCGAGTAGGTGTGGTTCCGGGCGGAACGACGCGACTTCGATGGTCCATCGTCGATGCGCACCGGGCGCTCCGGCTCTACTGCGGTACCGTGGCGGGTCCTTGCGGGCTGGCCCATCACGACGCCGCGGGAGTTGACGGCGTGACGGCGCGCCCACCCGTTCACCGCGGCCATGACGCTGACGGGCGGGCGGGGCGGCTCGCTCGCCGGTTCGTTCACCGCCAACTCCCAGACGACCTCCGCCGCGAGCGAGCGTGATCGTGTTGGAGGGCGCCCGGCGGATGCTGGCGGCGGCGTTGGAGGCCGAGGTCGACGCTTACGTCGCCGAGCTGGCCGACCAGCGCGATGGGCGGGGCCGGCGGCTGGTGGTGCGCAACGGCCACGCCGAGGCCCGCACGGTCACGACCGGCGCGGGACCGATCGAGGTGCAGGCGCCGAGGGTGAACGACTAGCGCGTCGACCCCGATAGCGGCGAGCGGTGCAGGTTCCGCAGCTCGATACTGCCGCCGTGGGCCCCCAAGAGCCCGAAGGTGGCCGAGGTGCTGCCGCTGATGTATCTGCACGGCATGTCGACGGGGGACTTCGCGCCGGCGCTGGCCGGCTTCTTCGGCTCGGCCGCCGGCCTGTCGGGGTCGGTCATCACCCGGCTGGTCGCCCAGTGGCAGGCCGAGCAGCGGGCCTTCGCCGCCCGGGACCTGTCCGACCGGGACTTCGTGTACGTGTGGGCGGACGGCGTGCACTTCAACGTGCGCCTCGAGGAGGACCGGCTCTGCTGCCTGGTCATCGTCGGCGTGCGGGTCGACAGCGCCAAGGAGCTGGTCGCTATCGCCGACGGCTACCGGGAGTCGACCGGGTCCCGGGCCGACCTGTTGCGCGACCTGAAGCGCCGCGCCATGCGGGCGCCGGTGCTGGCCGTGGGCGACGGCGCCCTGGGGTTCTGGGGCGCGCTGCGCGACGCGTTCCCCCAGACGCGGGGTCAGCGGTGCTGGGTGCACAAGGTCGTCCTGAACGCGCTGCCGAAGTCGGCCCAGCCCACGGCGCGGCGGATGCTGGCCGAGATCCGCGACGCTGAGGACCTCGACCACGCCCTACGAGCGGTCGACGCGTTCGCGCACGAGTTCGGGGCGAAGTGGCCCAAGGCGCTGGCCAAGATCATCGACGACGTCGAGCCGCTGCTCGCGTTCTA
>WHTX01000099.1:11929-15723 GCA_009377505.1 Acidimicrobiia bacterium | reverse complement strand
CCTTCCTCCGCCACACCGGCTCGTACCGCGCTGTCGTAGGGGGGCGATCCGCCTCGGCGGGGACACCGACACGGTGGCCTCGATGGCAGGCGCGCTCGCCGGGGCGCACCTCGGCGAGGACGCGATCCCCCGCGGCTGGCGCCAACGGGCCGAGGCTGCCGATGAGCTGCGGGGCTCGCCCGCCGCCTCGCCGAGCTTGCGCCCGGGCCGCTCGAGAGCTGACGGCGGTGGCGTGACAGCGACCGGCGGGTCCTTGCGACGCGCCCGACACCTCGACAGTGCGCGAGGGCCAGCGCGCGACCTCGCCGAGAAGGACGGCACGTGGCCCTTGCTCGTCGGGGCCGTGGCCATCCAGATCCTCATACCCCAGAGCGTCGCCACCGCCGCCGGCGCGCTGCTCGCGGTCGCCTCGCCGACCGCTTGGCTGCTCGAGCCCTCGTGCCGCCCACCATGGTGCTCCTCGCCGCCGAAGTGCGCCCTCGCGCCGCGGCTTGGCGCTCCCGGCGGCAGTGGTGGAGGTGGGCCGGGCGAACCATACCCTTACGTAAGGGTCGAGTGTGAGTGGCACACCACCACCCGCCCAGGCAGATCCACGAGATGCGGAGGCACCAGGTGGGAGCAACGATGAAGGACACCCGGACGGCGACGGCCCCCGCCGCCTCGGCCGAGGTTGGCCGGCGTCGCCGTCGGTCATGCCCGCCGCTTCACGCGCCGCGCCGGAGGGCTGCGGTCGCTGCGCGCCGGGATCCGGCCGGTGACGTTCGTGATGCACCGGTTCATGGACGCCGATGTCGTCGCACCGGCGTGGGACCTGCTCCAACGCGGCGAACGCGCCACCAGCCCCGCGCTGCTCGCAACCCAGGAGCGCCTCGAGGCCTGCGCATACGCCATGGCGCACCCGGACACCGGTGGGGTGGTGCCGGCGTGCGTGCAGCACAGCGTGCTCGACCCGGCCGCGAATCGGGCGTTGGCGGTGGCGTTGCCGCTGCCGGCTCGCCGCTGAGGTCACGGTGTTCGACCTCGCGCTGCGACCCGCCAAGGACCGGCTCTTGGGCCCGGTGGCCGAACGGGTGGCGGGCTCGATGGGGGCCACCGCCCTGACGGCCCTCGGCTTGGCGATGGCAGTCGGGGCGGCAGCAGGTGCCGCCTTGGGTCATCGTTGGTGGCCGCTCGCGTTGTGGCTGGGCAGCCGCGCCGTCGACGGCCTCGACGGCCTCGTCGCCCGGTGCCGGGGGGAGGACAGCGACCTCGGCGGCTACCTCGACATGCTGGCCGACACGCTGGCCTACGTGGCGGTGCCCCTCGGCGTGGCGGTGGGCGCCGGTGGCGGCACACCGACCTGGGCCGCCCTCAGCCTGTTGCTCGGGTCCTTCTACCTGAACACGACATCGTGGGCCTACCTGTCGGCTCTGCTGGAGAAGCGTGGCGCAGGCGTGGCGACGTCAGGTGAGTCGACGAGCATCCGCATGCCGACGGGGCTGATCGAAGGGGCCGAGACGATCGTCTTCTACGCGGCGTTCCTGTTGTGGCCCCAGCGCGCCGTCCAGCTCTTCGCTGCCATGACACTGCTCGTGGTCGTCAGCGTGGGCCAGCGCGTGCGGTGGGCGGCCCACGACCTGGCGGTGTGCTGCTCGGGCAGGGCCTCGTCGAGGGCACGATCGGAAGGACAGCGATGAGGACGAGGACCTGGCCCGCAGCTACGGCGGCCCTACTGGTCGCCTTGTTGGTCTCCGCCGCCTGCGCAGCACCGGGCGGTGGCGGCCAGCCGGGCCCGGCTGGCGCCGGCCCCGACGTGCACGACTGGGACTCGGTGCTGGCCGAAGCGAGGGGGCAGACCCTCAACTGGTACCTGTGGGGCGGGTCGGAGGGCATCAACCGCTTCGTGGACGAGACCTACGGGACGGCGTTGCAGGAGCGCTTCGGCGTCACCTTGAACCGGGTTCCCATCGCGGACACCGTCGACGCCGTCAACCAGGTGCTCACCGAGCAAGCGGCGGGAGCCACCGACGGCGCTGTCGACCTGGTCTGGATCAACGGCGAGAACTTCACGACGTTGAAGTCGGCGGGCCTCCTGTTCGACGGCTGGGCACGGCGGTTGCCCAATGCACGCCTGGTGGACTGGGAGAACCCCGCCGTTGCCCGTGACTTCGGGGTCGACGTAGGCAACCTGGAGAGCCCGTGGTCGTCCGCCCAGTTCCAGCTCGTCTACGACAGCGCCCGCCTCGACGCGAGCGACCTGCCCCGCTCGTACGCGGCGCTGCGCGAGTGGGCGTGCGCCCACCGGGGTCGCTTCACCTACATCGCCCCCGGGCCGGGCGCCTTCCAGGGCACGCGCTTCGTGAAGGGCGCGCTCTACGAGCTCTCGGGCGGCCCCGCGGCGTGGCAACGTTTCGACCCTGCCACCTGGGACCGCTGGTCGCGGGATCTGCGGGCGTACCTGGAGGACCTTGCCCCCTGCTTGTGGCGAGGCGGGGAGGACTACCCCCGGGACGAGAACGAACTGCACTCGCTGTTCGCCAACGGCGAAGTCGACTTCACCATCACGCAAGCCGCTGTTGGCCCGGGCGCGCTGATCGCCGACGGTCTGGTCCCCGAGACCGCCAAGGCCTTCGTCTTCCACACCAACTCGATCGGTGACGTCAACTACCTCGCCATCCCGACGAACGCGTCCCACAAGGCCGCGGCGCTGGTGTTGGCGAACCTCGTGCTCGAACCTGAGATGCAGGCTCGACAGATCCTGCCCGAGAACGGCTTCGGCCTCGGGTACGCGATCGACCCGGCACGCGTCACCGACCCGCAGGCCAGGAACGCGCTGGAGAAGGCGGCCGACCGGCTCGGTGCCGCAGCGGCGCCCTCCGCCGATCTGGCCCGAGCGCTCGTCGGCGACGCCGCGGCGCCCTACCAGGACTTGATCGAGACCGGGTGGCGGCGTGAACTGCTCGGTGGGCTGTGAGGCTCGTCCGACCCACTCGGCGCCGGCTGGGCCCGGCAGTCCGGTTGGCGCCGGCGGTGCTGCCTGTCGCCGCCCTCAGCGGCGCAGCCCTCGTGCTCGCGTTGCTGGCCAGCTTCGGCGTGGGCGTCGGCATGTCCGGGGACCCGGCGCTCGAGGGGTACCGATCGTTGGTCAACCACCCCGGGTTCTGGCGGTCGTACGCGTTCACGCTGTGGGTGGCGACGGCTGGGACGGCGTTGTCGATAGCTGGGGCCCTCGTCCTCGCCTTCTACTGGGCCCGGGGGACACATCGAGGACGGGGCGCGCGCCAGTGGCTCCTGTACGCGAACCTGAGCGTCCCGCACCTGGTGTGGGCAGTGGCGCTGGTCGCCACCTTCTCCGCCTCGGGGTGGGCGGCGCGCCTCGCCACCACCATCGGCCTGATCGACGGCCCCGCGGAGTTCCCCCGGCTGGTCAACGACCCGTGGGGCCTCGGCATCATCGTCCACCTGGTGACCAAGGAGCTGCCGTTCATCGTCCTGGTCTCGCTCCCCCTCGGTCGGGCAGCGCGTGCGCAGCTCGACCAAGCCGCCGTCCTCGGGTCACCGCCGCTCGACCAGTTCGCCCGCGTCTACCTGCCGACGGTGGCGCCAGCAGCCGTACCCGCGGGCCTGGCCGTCTTCGCGTTCTCACTCGGCGCGTTCGAACCGCCCGCCGTGCTCGGCGTGCAGCAGCCCCGCGCCCTGGCCGTGGTCGCGCTCGACCGGTTCCGCTCGCCGGATCTCACGGCCCGGGTGGAGGGCTTCGCGATCTCCGTCCTCCTGCTCGGGACGAGCTTGGCCGCGGCGACCGCGGTGTGGCT
>WHTX01000099.1:0-11919 GCA_009377505.1 Acidimicrobiia bacterium | reverse complement strand
GCTCGCCACCCGCCGCTGGCTCGGAAACCCCGGGAGGGAGCCGTGACCGCCTCCCGCCCGGTCCGACGAGCGGCCCGCGTGCGCCCCCTCCGCTTCGCCCGGGCAGCCGCGGTCATCGTGCTGCTGCTGCCCCTGCTGGTCCTCGGCCTGCAGGCCTTCTCCCGCCGCTGGTTCTACCCCGACCTCCTCCCCCGGTCGCTGACGGCGGCACCAGCCCGGGCGGTGCTCGGCGAACCGAGGACCATCGCCGCCCTGCTGACGGGGCTGCAGGTGAGCGCGCTCGTGACCGTCGCCGCGCTGGTCGCGGCGTGGCCAGCGGCGCGCGTCCTGGCCGAGCGTTCAGCTCGCGCTCGTGGCCTCGCCTTCGCCGTCCTGTTCCTCCCCAGCCTGCTGCCCGGGGTGGGACTGGCGATGGGCATCAACCTCGTCCTGCTCCGCCTGGATCTGAACGGGACCACCACGGCCGTCGCGATCGCGCACCTCGTGCCGACGCTGCCCTACGCCGTGGCGGTGCTGACCGCGGTGTTCGTCCGTCACGGCGCCGACCGGGAACGCCAAGCGGCGGTCCTGGGCGCGTCGCCGTTGCAGCGCCTCCGTCTGGTCACGCTGCCGACGATCGGTGCCGGCCTGGCGGTCGCTGCAGCCTTGGTGTTCCTCGTGTCCTGGAGCCAGTACCTGCTCACCCTCCTCGCAGGCGCCGGGCAGGTCGTGACGGTGACGATGCTGCTCTTCGCCGCCCTGTCCGGAGGCAGCCCGACCACGATCGCCGCCCTCGCCCTGGCCACCGCCGCCCCGTCGCTCGTCATGCTCACCGTGGCAGCGACGCGCCTACGGGGCCAGTCCACGCCGTGAGCCTCGAACTCGACGACATCCACAAGCGCTTCGCCCGGCGCGATGACGACGTCCTCGCCGGCGTGAGCTTCTCCGTGGCGCAGGGTTCACTGACCTGCGTGCTCGGCCGGTCCGGGGCGGGCAAGAGCACCGTGCTGCACATCATCGCCGGCCTGCTCGAGGCGGACTCCGGCCACGTCCGCCTCGCAGGGAAGCTGCTCGACGGCGTCGCCGCGCACCAGCGCCCCCTGACCCTGTTGATGCAGCAGCCGCACCTGTTCGACCACCTCAGCGTGGCGGACAACGTGGCCTTCGGCTTGCGGGCCCGGGGCGTTCGGCGCCCGCAACGGCGGGCGGCGGCGTTGGAGCACCTGCGCCTCGTCGGACTGGCCGATCTCGCGGACCGCCACCCGCGACAGCTCTCCGGCGGAGAGGCCCAGCGGGTCGCGCTGGCCCGGGCGTTGGCCGTACGGCCCCGCGTGTTGCTGGCTGACGAGCCCTTCGCCAGTGTCGATGGCCCCGTGCGGCGAGAGTTGCACGAGCTGGTCATCGACTTGCACCGCCAACTCGGCGTCACTGCCGTGTTCGTCACCCACGACGTCGGCGAGGCACTGGCCCTCGGGGACCGCTTGGTCGTCCTCGACGCCGGGCAGGTCTGCGACGAGGGCGCACCGAGATCGCTCTACGAGCGCCCGACGAGCGAATCGGCGGCGCAGTTGCTCGGCGTCGCGAACCGTTGGAGCGGGACCCTGCACGGCGGGCGGCTGCACCTCCCCGGGCGCTGCTTCGACGTCCGCCGGTCGAACGCCCTCGGCTCCCTCGACGGGCACCGACGGTCGCGATGGGGCATCCGGCCCGAACGCGTCCGCTTCACCGATCACCCGCACGGCAACGGCGTCGACGGGGCCGTCACCGGGCTGCGCTACCTGGGGGCCGCCGTCGAGGCGACGATCAGCGCCGGCCCGTTCGCCGTCGTCGCGCACGTCCACCCCGACCAGGGCCTGCGGGTCGGGGAGCCGGTCTCCGTCGAGCTGCCGGTCGGGCACCTCATCGAGCTGCGGGCCGGCTGCGCGCCCCCGGCGGCCCCGTCACCCGACCACCGTTGTGGCAGGCTCGAAGGCGGCCCAGGCGAACCAGAACGTGTCGACGTGGGGCACGGCCTCCAGGCGCCGGCCGGCGAGGGGCCCCTCGGTGGCGGTGCCGAACACGTCCCAGCGCGGGCCTGTCTCCCGGTCCCGGAACCCGCCGCCGGCCAACGGCTCGAAGGACAGCACCTGCCCGTCGATACGGGCGTCGAGGACCGCCGTGGTACCCACGTCGCGACCGTCCGCCACCGTGCCGGCGTCCAGCGCGGAGCTCGCGCCCGGTTGCCACCACACCACCAGCGGGCGGCCGGCCCCCTCGATGGCCACGACCCGGTCGGCGGCGAGCCGGTCGGCGGTCACGGCGAACGCCGCCCCCTCGAGCTCGAAACCGATCACGCGGGTCTTCGCCGCGAAACGCCCGTCGACCTCCCCGTCGTACAGGAACGGAGGGCTCCCCACCTCGTCATACCCGGGGTAGGGGTTGCGGCCATAGTCCTTGGCGAACCCCGTCTCCCGCGACAGCACGAGGCCGTCGGGGTGGGCGGCGGCGAACTCGGCCCACGACGCCAGCGTCACCGGGAAGGCGTCGAGCTGCACGCCAGCGAGCACGCCGAGGACCCCCTGCCCGGTGAAGTGCCCCCACAGCGAGCGGGTCTGGCGGTCGTACATGACCAACGAGCTGTTCCACAGCGCCCCGGATACGCCGAAGTCGAGCACCCGGCCGTCGTGGCGGCGATCGTAGGCGAACGCCGAGTTGCACAACGGGCAGTAGGTGACGGCAACCGGGATGCCGTCGACCGTGTCGTTGACGATCTCGTGCCAGGTGAGGATCTGCACCGGGTACGCACGGGCGTCGCCGTCGATCTCCAGCACGAACACGGGCTCGCGGTCCCTGAGGAAGACCACGTCCTCGACGGTGTGGAAGCGGGGCTCGTCGATGGAGGGGATGCCGTCGGGGGGCGGGCCGCCGGGCCGCAGATCGCCCGACACGACGGCCGGGGGGCCGAAGCTCGGGTCCTCGAAGCGGATCGTGGTCGGTATGTCGGGGATCTCGGAGATCTCCAACGCCGGCACCACGGGCTCCCGCGGTGATGCGGCGGCACCTGCTCGACCTCGAACGCCGTCGACGGCGCCGAGGACGTTGCCGCCTCGAGGGCCGCGCCGTCGCTGCTGCCGCCCTCCTCTCCCGGCGACGCGGAGCCGGGGCCGCTCGAACAGGCCGCCGCGGCCACCGCGATCATTACGCCCAGCCCGACCAGACGACGCGGCATGCGGCCGCGCCGCGAACGGCGGTCCTCGACGAACGCAGGCGCGCGGGCGTCGTCCTCGGCCACCCGGCACGCGCTGGCAGCGGGGATGCCGGCTGCATCGGACATCGTCGAGCTCCTCGACATCGGGATGTGAACTCAGTCACGGAACCCGTCCGCGCCCCGGCGTCATTCCCCGCGATCGAGCGCGGGACGAGACTGGTTCCACGTGCTTCGGTCAGGAGGCGGCTCGTCCGGGATCACGACGGTGAAGCGCGTGGCGCGCGGCCGGCTCTGTCGGCCCGCCCGGTTGGCGCACCGCCCCAGGCGCTCCCCGAGGACGCGCAACGGCGGGGAGCGGGCTAGGACGCGCTCATGACCGCTCCGACCGCCACTCTCCGAGCCGTCCCGCCGGACCCCCGGCCGCCGCCACCGGCGGCCGCGGGCAGAGGCATCGGCCGATCAGGGTCGGCGGCCGCCGAACAGGTCAGCGACGACTTGCTCCGGACGGCCGGCGACCTCCTCACCCGGCGCCGCAGGGTGGCCGCGCAGTCGCTGGTCGCCTCCGCCGCGATGGCGGGCGTCGCCGCCTCCCAGTCGGGGCTCGTTCGCCATCTCCCCCGAACCGCCTCTGCCGATCTTCGACGCCGACCGGGTCGACGCCAGCGGCGAGGCCAACCGCCTCCTCCACACCCCCGACGGCGCCCTCGGCATGGCGAGCTACGCCGCCACCCTCGTCCTCGCCACGATGGGCGATGCCCGCCGTGCCGAGGAGCGGCCCTCCCTCCCGCTCGCCATGGCCGCCAAGGTCCTCGCCGGCGCCCTCGCGGCCTCTCCCTGACCGCCGAGCAGGCCAGCCGGCACCGGCGCTTCTGCTCGTGGTGCCTGGCTGCGACGCCGGCCTCCCTGGCGATGGTGCCCCAGGTGATCCCCGAGGCGAGGCCCGCCTGGCACTGCGCGCGCCGCTCCGGAGGCGCTGATCGCCCGTCTCGTCGCATCGGCACGAACCGCTGCATCGGTCTCGCCACGCTGGCTGACGCTCGGCGTCCTCGAGGACGCCGTTCGAGACGGAGCTGTGGCCGAGCGCCAGCCGATCGGCGGTATGTCGTCTCGCCCCCTCCCAGGATGAAGCGCCTCATCTTCCGCCCGCTTCGCCACGCGAGACGGCGACGTGTCTGGTGCGGGAATCGCCGCGACAGGTGGGCGGGTTCCCCGGCTGTGACGGACGGTGACCGCCCCAGGGCCCTCTCCTTGACCGCCGGCCGCGTGGCCCTGCTCGCCGCGCTGGCTGTGGTCGTGGCGACCGTCCTCCTCCTGGGGAGAGCAGACGACGATCCGGCCCCCCGGGGTGCTGCTACGGCAGGGGCGGCTTCGTCGCTCTTGGCCGTCGAGGTCACCACGTTCGAGGGCGCCCGGGTGCGGCTGGAGCGGTTCGCCGGGAGGCCCCTCGTGGTCAACTTCTTCGCCTCGTGGTGCGGGCCCTGCGCCCGGGAGATGCCGGCCTTCGCCGCCGTGCACGAACGACGCGGCGACGACGTCGGCTTCGTCGGCGTCAGCCTCGAGGACACGCCGGGCGCGGCGATGGACCTGGTGGAGCGCACCGGTGTCGTTTACGACGTCGTCCGAGATACCGAAGGCGACCTGTTCCGCGCGGTCGGCGGCTTCGCCATGCCGACGACCGTCTTCGTCGACGGCGAGGGCATGGTCGTCGAGGTGCACGGCGGCGAGTTCTCCGAGGGCGGCCTCGAGGCGCGCATCGACCGGCTGTTGGGGCGATGATCGACGCGCCCGTCGCTCTGGCGTTCTCCGCCGGGCTCGTGGCCACGGTGAACCCCTGCGGCTTCGCCATGCTCCCCGCCTACCTGGCCTGGTTCGTGGGAGTCGAGGGCTCGGCGGCGTCCCTGTCGCCGGCGGCCCGGCTCCGTCGCGCGCTCGCCGTGTCCGGCCTCGTGGCCACGGCCTTCGTCGGCGTGTTCGGCGCGGTCGGCCTTCTCGTCACGGCGGGGGCGCTGCTCGTCATCGACGTGGTGCCGTGGCTGGCCATGCTGGTGGGGTTGGGGCTCGCCGCCACCGGCATCGCCATGCTGCGTGGCTGGAAGCCGGTGGTGGCCTTGCCCCAGCCTGCTGGCAGGGCCCGCGGCCGCGGCTCTGGTTCCGTCGCCCTCTTCGGCGTCTCCTACGCGGTGGCGTCCCTGTCGTGCACGCTGCCGGTCTTCCTCGCCGTGGTCGGCAGTACCGTCACCCGCCGCGACCTCACGTCGGGTGTCACCACGTTCCTGGGCTACGCCGCCGGTATGAGCCTGGTGCTCGTCGCCGTCACCGTCGCCGTCGCCTTCACCCGCGGCGGGTTCGTCCAGCGGCTCCGCCGGGCCTCACGCCACGTCGATCGCGCCGCGGGCCTGCTGCTCGTCGTGTCCGGCGCCTACGTGGCCTTCTACTGGGCGTACACGCTCGCTGTGCTGCCGGGCTCATCGCCGACGGGGTTCTGGGCGCGGGTGGCCGAGGTCCCCGTCGGCCTCGTCGAGTCGGCGTCCGCCTGGTCGGTCAACCGGCTCCAACGGTGGGCGCTCCCGGTGGGCGTCGTCCTCGCCGGCGTCGTGGTGGCGGCGGCCTGGATCGCGCTCGGGCGCCGTTCACCAGGCCGCGACGAGCGCGCCTGCCGGGGCCTCGCGCTGGCGACCGTGGGCCCACCGTCACCCCGTCGGGCGGGTGCACGAGCCCGCGGTCATCGGTGAGGCGCTCGGCCACGGCACGCACGGTCGAGCGCACCTGGGGTGGTCGGCGGGGAGGAAGCCGACCATGGGGATCATGAGCACAGAGGCGTCGAGGTCGTCTTGGCCGAAGCCCTGCGTGACGGCAACGTCGAGAACATCGACGTCGAGCGGCCGGACCGGAATGAACGGGCGCCGGAGCACGACGGCGACATCCGCATCCACTACCAGTCCCACTCACCGATCATCGCTCGCGCCGACGGCCAGGTGTCGCTCAACTGTGACCTGTCCCACGAAGAGTGGGGCGACGGGGCAGCTCGCGGTGTGGTCGTCGACGGGGACATCCGCCACGTCTAGACGTTCCCGCCCTCCATCTGAGGACCGCGCACACCGCGGCCCAGGGTGGCACCCGGCCCGGCGGCAGGGCCGAGCACGAAGATCAACGAGCCAAGCCCTCCTTCGGGGCCGCACCATCGGCGCGGCCCCGAAGCCGAGACCCACGAGGCCGTCCCCATGCGCCGCTCGCCACTCCCGGCCCGACATCGAACAGGGCAGGCGCGCAGCGAGCCCCGAGAGGCCGGCGAACGGCCCGTCCACGGCGAGACAGGGCGACCGCCCATGCCGGGCCCGCCCGAACGCGTCGTGCCGCCGTGGGCCACCCGACGCCAGGCCTGCCGGCTCATCCTCCGAGGCGTCACCTTGCACACCGCGAGTCGGGTGGCGCTGGTCGTCGGCACGCTCCTGTCCGTGGTGAACCAGGGCAGCGTGCTCATCGCCGGCGACGCGAGCGTCGGGACCGTGATCCGCGTCGTCGTGAACTACCTCGTCCCCTTCACGGTGGCCAGCGTCGGCTACCTCGCGCCGTTCCGCCAACCGAGGTGAGGGGCAACGGCACGCCGGCCTAAGGACCGCCATCCCCGTCGGGCTCGCCGCCAGGGCCCAGCTCGAGCAGCCTCACGGCGGCGAGGAGGCCACGCGCTCGCGCGGCCGCGCTCGAGCCGAGTGGTGTTCGCTCGCGCCTCGTGGGAATGGTGGCCTCGCGCTGACGGGTTCCCGGGCCGACGTCCGCAGGCCCTGGAGGTACCGCTCATGCCCCGCACCCCGGTCCACACCGTCGACACCGCTCCTGGCGAGTCGAAGCCGACATTGGAGCAGCTCGGCAAGAGGACGGGCGGGAAGGTCCTCAACATCTTCGCCGAGATGGCCCACGCACCCGTCGTCTTGGAGCTCTACGCCACGATGGACTCCCTGCTCGCCGAGCGGTCGTCCCTCGCCCTCGCCACGCGCCGTGCAATCCACCTCACGACCGCCCAGGTCAACGACTGCAACTACTGCCAGGCTGCCTACACCGGCGCCGCCGTCGCCGCCGGCCACTCCCAGGAAGCAGCCCTCGGCATTCGACGAGGCGAAGTCTCCGACGACCCCAAGCTCACCGCCCTGCTAACCGTGACCCGCCAGATCGCCGCGCACAAGGGCGAGGTCGAGGACCGCGACTGGCAGTCGGCGCTCGACGCGGGCTGGTCGCAACGCGAGCTGCTCGAGGCGTACGCCGAGGTGGTCCGTACCATTTACACCAACTACTTCAACCACCTCGTCGGCACCGAACTGGACCTCAAGGCCGCTCCCCCGCTCGAGTAGCGGGCGCGCCAACGCAGGCCCACCTACCTCCTCGGTCGGGGCCCGAGGCCTCGGCGGATCGGACAGGGGGGAGGCGCCGCGCCAGGGCACGGCTCAATCCCCGGCGGCCCCCCCGGCCGCGTCCGCCTCCGGAGGGGGCCCTTCCCGGAGGAGCTGTTCGCCGAAGAGGCGCAGGCGGACGAGCGCGTCGCCGGGGGCGTCGCCGCGTCGTCGGGCGAGGCTGGCCTTGATCGCGGTGTAGGCGGCGACTTCCAGCCCGCAGCGCCGGCAGTCCTCGAGGTGGTGGAGGATGCGGCGGGCGGTCAGGTCGTCGACCTCGCCGTCGAGGAACCGCTGCAGGCGGCGACCGACCTGGATGCAGTTCATGGGCCGCTCGCTGCGCCGGTGGAAGAGGCTCATCGGGTGCTCCTGGGGGCGAGACCGGCGGCGGCCAGCCGCTGTCGGATCCGGCGGCGGGCGCGGTGCAGCCGGCTCATGATCGTGCCGGTCGGAACGCCGAGCACGTGCGGCCTCGGCGTAGGTGAGGCCGTCGATGTCGACGAGTTCGACGGCGCGCCGGAAGGCGTCGGGCAGGGCCTTGAAGGCGTCCTCGACGACGGCGTCGAAGGTGGCGCCCACGACGAGGGACTCCACGCTCTGGCTCTCGTCAGCGGTGCCGGCTTCCGTTGCCATCGTCCGGTCGGGGTCGTCGAGCAGCTCGGGGCGCCGGCGGCGGGTCCGGTTGATCTGCGTGTTGCGCAGGATGGTCAGCAGCCACGCTCGTGGGTGGGCGCCGTCGAAGCGGTCGATGCCGCGGTAGGCGCGTACCAACGTGTCCTGGACGAGGTCCTCGGCGTCGGCGTGGTGGGGGGTGAGGGTGCGTGCCACCCGGAGGAGTACCTCGATCTCGGGCAGCACGTACTTGGCGAACCGTTCGTCGGAGCTGGCCTCTGGGGTGCTCGACGAGCCCGTCATCGAGGACGGAACCCGGTCGAGTGAAGAGCCATTCCCGGGAAGGGCGCCATCCGGTCATCGTGTTTCCCACGGTGATGCACTGGCTGGCGCACCGCCGCATGAAGCAGGCCGTGTCAGCGTTCCTCGACGGCGAGCTCGACCCCCCCGTCATGGCGGAGGTGCACGCGCACCTGCGCCGCTGCTGGGATTGCAGCAGCGACGCCGAGCTGGGCCGCCTGGTCAAGCGCTCGCTGCGCCACCTCGCCGCCCGCGACCAGGACACGCTCGGGGCGAGGCGCCTGCGCCGCTTCGCCGCCCACCTCGGGCGGTGACGTACCGGCAGGTGTCCGCTCACGGCGATTCCGACGCGACCCACCAGCAACGAGCGTAGATCGTGCCGTCGGCCGTCGCACCGCGGAACAGGAAGTGGTAGGACCGGCCAGGCTCTCGACACTCCGAGAGCGGCACCTCGCGCTCGACGGTGCCGGGCCGTTCATCGTGAGCTCGGAGAGCAGCACGCCGGCGGCCGGTGGACTCCCGTACGCGGTCGTGGAACGCGGCACGAGCCCGCGGGCTGCGGCCCCGACGGCGCTTCCGCCATCCCGGCGGGAACCCCAACCCCACCGGGATCTGCTCGGTCCGAGAACACAATTGCACGAGTTCGGGGGACCGAGCAGATCTAGGGGGCTCGACCGCTCGCAGAGCGACGCGGCGGGCGGGAGGAGGGCACCGCATGGGACTGACCGTTGGTGATGACCCGTTCGGCCCCGAGCCGGCGGGTTCCTTCGACGTGGCGATGCCCTCGGCGGTCACCTACACGCGCCCGCTTCGGCGTCGCGTCCGTGGCGTGCTCGCCGGGGCAACGCTCATCGACACCCTGGGCGCCCACCTAGTGTGGCGTACCGGGGCGCTGCCCCGGTACGCGCTCCCCGAGAGGGACGTCCACCTCCCCGCCGAGCCGGAGCCCGCGCTGGCCGGCTTCGTGACGGTGCCCTGGGACGCCATCGATGCCTGGTTCGAGGAGGATGAGCGGGTCTTCGTCCACCCCCGCGACCCGTTCCACCGGGTCGACACGTTCCGCACGTCCCGCCGGGCCCGGGTCCTGGCCGCCGGTGTCGTCGTGGCCGAGTCGACCCGGACGAAGGCCCTCCACGAGACGGGGTTGCCGGTCCGGTACTACTTCCCGCCGGCCGATGTGCGGCTCGACCTCCTCGAACCGAGCCCCACGATCACGGAGTGCCCTACAAGGGGACCGCCACCCACTACCGGATGCGCGTCGACGGCGACGCCGTTGACGTCGCCTGGACCTACCGGGGGGAGCTGTCCTCCGAAGCCGAGCCCGTGCGCGACCTCATCGCCTTCTACGACGATCGGGTCGACGTGGCCGTCTCGCGAGGTTCTGCCGAGCTGCCGCCGGCGGCCACCGGGAGCCGCAGCGATCTCTACCCGTCCGCGGCAACGATGTTCGGCCAGCACGCAGGCCGACGAGCACCGGGCTGAGGCTGCGAACGTGACGGCGTTTGAGAGCGAATGCCACTCGAACCCCTGCTTGGCGATGAGACGAAGCCAGCAATCGGTGCACCGCGGTCTGGACGACGATCCGGCCGCCGCCGATGCGAGTCCGCAGGACCAGGCGAGCCGCTGCGAAGGTGTTGCCCCGCTGGCACGATCTCGTGGCCACCGGCAACTTTTCCCGGCCCCAGGAAGTCCTGACCCCTGACCCCGGGTTCCCAGTCCGTCGGAGCGTGCCGTCCGTCACGGTCCAGGTCCCGCACGGGGCCACCAGCACGAGCGAGCACGCGAGGCGAGACGTCGACGCGGTTCGGAAGGGGCGCACGTCCTCTTCGCGTCACCGCTGACCGACGGCAACCGAAAGCAGGGGGGAGACGGCCATGTCGACCATACCGCAGAAGAGGTCCAACTCGCCGACGGCACCGGAGGCGCCGCCGACGACGGATCCGGCGGAGGAGATCGGCGAGGCGGGCCGGACGAGTTGGCTGGGCCGATGGGTCGCTGGTGCGCTGGCTGGTGGTGTCGCCGGTGTCCTGTTCGCGGCGGTGGTCCCACCTGAAGAGCTGATGCCGATGGTGGCGGCGCTCTACGGCCTCGAGGGCGTGGTCTGGGGATGGGTCTTCCACCTCCTCCACAGCCTCGTGTTCGGCCTCGCTCTCGCGGTGCTCCTGTCACTCCTCCGCCCGCTGGCCGCGATGACCGACGACCTCCTGGCCCGAGCGGTCCTCGGCGCGGTCTACGGCGTCGTCGTGTGGCTGATCTTCGCCGCCTTCGTGATGCCTGCCTGGATCGGTGGCGTCACCGACATGGAACCTCGGGTCCCGGACTGGAACCGGTTGAGCCTCGTCGCCCACGTCGTGTACGGGACGGCCCTCGCAACCTTCCTGCCGGTGGTGGCGCAGGCCGACCGGCGACGCCGGGCCGCCTGACACGCAGGGCCCCACGGCAAAAGCCACCGACATGGGCTCGCCGGTACGGCGGCTTCGGCCGCCATGTGCCGAAGGGCGAACGGACCGCCCCTCCCTGACCGCCGCCTCAGAGCCTCCGTGTCGAACCGCACCGGATGCCGCCAAAGGTCGATGACCGACCCCAGTCCTCCCTGCGCCAGCAGCGATCAGACCGACCACGGGTGGTCACACCAGTATCCCACCATGCGGGCCAAGGAAAGGGTACGGCCGAAGGCCCGGGTAAGGGGGCGAAGCGGAGCTGAGGTCCCGCTGACGAGGCATCGATGGCGACCCGCCCAGCCCGGCGCGATGTGAGGGAGGTGAAAGAGAAAGATGGTGGGCTTCGACATCGTGGCCGCGCTCGCCGGTGGCTTCGTGGCGACCGTGATGATGTCCCTGCAGATGACGATGGCGAAGTCGGCAGGGATGACAGCCATGCCGAGCATGCCGCTCATCAGCGGTTCCATGATGAGCGGGGATCGGTCGACGGCCATGAGGATCGGGGCGGTGGTGCACTACCTGGTGATGGGCGCCATGGTGTTCGGTATCGTCTACGCCGCCCTGTTCACGGCCTTCGACGAAGCCAGCTGGTGGTTCGGGGCCCTGATCGGCCTCGCGCACGGCCTTGTCGTGGGCCTGGTGTTCCTGCCCATGATGCCGGCCGTGCACCCGCGCAGCTCCCGCCAGTCCATCGGCGTCGGCACGCCTGACGGCGGGTACGCCGTTGCGGTCGACGCCAAGGCGTCGCGCGGATAGGTGACCATCCACCGGTCGTCGGGTTGTCCCGATTTTGATGTCGGGTGCGATCCAACAAGACGACCAGGTGGAGGGTCCTGCCCATCATGCGCGCGCTCGAGCCCGACCTTGTAGAGGTGGTCTGGACGGCCGTCGAGGCACTGCTCCCTGTCCAGGTGGACAGCCACCCGTTGGGCTGCCACCGGCCCCGGGTCCCGGACCGGTTGTGCTTCCGGGGGATCCTGGTCCGGCTCGTGACGGGCGCGTCGTGGGTCGACAT
>WHTX01000098.1:6739-15756 GCA_009377505.1 Acidimicrobiia bacterium | reverse complement strand
GGGGACGGCGGCGAGCGAGCGGGTGGCGGTGCCCCGCCCCCTGGGGGCCGGCCGACCGGCGCCGCGGGCGGGGGACGGGGCCGCGTCGTGGCCGCGGTCGTCGGGGGCATCGCCGTGCTGGCCTTGCTCGTCGGCGGTGCCTATGCCCTGACCGGAGACGGGGACGGTGACGGCGGCGCCACCGGGGACACCAGCAGCACGACGGGTTCGACGGCGTCGAGCACGACGGCCTCGACGGCGCCCGACACCACGCCGAGCACGGCAGCCACGACCACCACCACGCCCACGACGGTCGCCGCCGACCCCTGTGCGAACCCCAGCGGCGGCTTCTTCGTCTGCATCTCCGACATCCGAGCCGCAGGCGACGACCTGGTCGTCGACTACGAGGCCCTGGAATACGAGCCGAAGATCGTCGCACCGGGCGGCCTCGAGCGCCACATCCACTTCTACTTCCCGGTGGGGCCGATGGCGGAGAACCCGGAGAACGCGGGCACGGGCGGCCCCACCCCCGGCAGCTGGATCATCTGGGACGTGCCCAGCCCGTTCCGCAACGGCCAGCGCCAAGACATCGGCGGCTACACGGTCCAGAACGCCCAGCAGGTCGGCGCCACCCAGCTCTGCGCCCTGGTGGCCGATGCCGTGCACACCGTCTACCCGGGGACGGGCAACTGCGTCGACCTGCCGACCTGAGCCTCAACAGGCCGCCTTCGGGTCGGGTAGCGTTGGGCGCCGTGCCAGGCCACACCAAGCGCTACGACGTCGTCGGCGTCGGCAACGCCATCGTCGACGTGATCGTCCAGGCCGACGACGGGTTCCTCGCCCGCAACCGGCTCGAGAAGGGGGCCATGACCCTCGTCGACGCCGACCGGTCAGCGGCCCTGTACGGCGCCTTCCCCCCGGCCATCGAGGTGTCGGGCGGCTCGGCGGCGAACACCATCGCCGGCGTGGCGTCCTTCGGCTCCTCCGTCGCTTACATCGGCAAGGTCCGCGACGACCAGCTCGGTGAGGTGTACCGCCACGACCTGCGGGCCGCGGGGGTCACCTTCGACGTCCCCGCCGCCGCGGCGGGCCCCGAGACCGGTCGCTGCCTCATCGTGGTCACCCCCGACGCCGAGCGCACCATGAGCACCTACCTCGGTATCTCCACCATGCTCGAGCCTGCCGACGTGGACGAGGCGCTCTGTCGCGAGGCGGGCGTGCTCTACTGCGAGGGCTACGTGTGGGACGCAGAGACGGCCAAGGCGGCGATCCGCAAGGCCATGGCCGCAACCAAGGCCGCTGGCGGGAAGTGCGCCCTCACGCTGTCCGACGGCTTCTGCGTCGACCGGCACCGCGACGAGTTCCTCGGCCTGCTCGAGGAGTACGTGGACGTGCTCTTCGCCAACCAGAGCGAGATCTGCTCGCTCTACGAGGTGGACGACGTCGACAAGGCCATCGACGCCGTGGCCGGCCAGTGCGAGGTCGCGGCGGTGACCATGAGCGCCCGGGGCTCGACCATCGTCACCCGGGACGCTCGCATCGAGGTCCCCGCCTGGTCGACGGGGGTGGTGCTCGACACGACCGGCGCCGGCGACCAGTACGCGGCCGGGTTCCTGTCGGGCTACGCCCGAGGCGCCGACCTCGAGCGCTGCGGCCGCCTCGGTTCCTTGGCCGCCGGTGAGGTCATCAGCCACGTGGGCCCCCGCCCGGCCACCAGCCTCGCCGGCCTGGCCCGGGACCAACGCCTGAGCTGACTGCTGGCCGCCACCGCCGACCACTGCTGGCACGTGGCGAGCCGTCGGGCGGGCGCCGGCGGCGCACCGAGTGGCGCGGCCCTACCAGGTCCCGGGTGCGTTGGTCACCGCCACCGCCCACCGGGCCCGAGCGCACCCGGCCAGGCGCACGTCGAGTCCGCTTCGCACTGGCCGGTCAGCTCTCGATGTAGAGGATGCCGTTCTGCTCCAGCTCTTGCTGGTAACGAGGCACGCCGTCCTCGGTGACGGTCACCCCGACGGTGCTGTCCAGGTCGTTGACCACCTTGATGTAGCCGGGGTTGAGCGGAGACTGTGCGACCTCGACGATGATCTCGCCTTGGACGTCGCCGGCGCGGATCGTCGCCGTGTCCCCGAAGTCCACCGCGACCGGGGCGGTCGTCTGGTCCCCGAGCGAGGCGCTCAGCTCGTAGTCGTCCAGCGCCGCCGAGTCGATGACGACGCTGGCCAGGCCGAAGGACCAGCTCGGGAGCGTCTCTCCGGGGAGCGGCGCGGCGGCGAAGGTCAGCCGGTCGGCCTCGGCGTCGTACTCGGGGCTCGACAGCGCCACCCCTGTCGAGTGCTCCTCGCCGTCGACCACGACGGTGAGCACGGCGTTCGGCGGGTCGTCCCCGAAGCGGTCGGCCCAGCCGTCGACGAGGTCGGCCAGCGGCAGGCGCGTGATGCCCCGCTCGGGCCGGTCGGTCAGGGCCAGCACGGAGGGCGAGGCGCCCTCCAGCGTCAGGGTGCCCTCGCCCGAGGTGCCGCTGGCGGCGGTGAGGGAGAAGAACCACGTGGCCGCACCCCCGTCGGCCGGCCCCCCGGGGTAGTGGGCGTCGGGCCCGTGGTCGTCGGGGCAGTGGTCGGCGCCGGGTGGTCGCGCTCCCGGGCTCCGGCGGTGTCGACCGCCCCGCCGCATGCCGCCGACCCGAGGGCCAGGGCGACCAGGGCCATGAGAGCTACCGCGGTCCGCCTGCGATCCATGGCCGGACGGTAGCGGACACGCCGTGGCCCCGCTGGACGATGGCCTGCGGGGCACCCGGGAGCAGGCCGCGCCCGAGTCGGCGCGCCGTAGCATCGCCACACCGCTAGTGCCATGACCACCAACGTTCGCCGCGTTCACGCCGGCCATGCCCGCCGCTCGCGGCGTCGTCCTCCTCGCCAGGGGACACCACCCTGGCTGCGTCATCCTCCTTCCGAGCGACGAGCCTGACTCGGCCTGAACATCGACAACGATGGTGGACACGGCACTGGTCCTGACGAGGGGGAAGCGATGAAGCGCATCAGCCACTGGGCCCGGGGGCGGCTGGTGGAGGGGGGATCGGGTCGCACCGGCCCGGTGTACGACCCCGCCACCGGTCAGCAGGTCGCCGAGGTCGACCTCGCCTCGGCCGCCGAGGTCGACGCCGCCGTGGCCGCGGCCGACGCCGCCTCCCCCGGCTGGCGGGCCACCTCGCTCGCCCGGCGGTCCGAGGTGCTGTTCCGCTTCCGCGAGCTGCTCGACGCCAACCGCAAGGAGGTGGCGGCCGCCATCACCGCCGAGCACGGCAAGGTGCTCTCCGACGCGCTCGGTGAGGTGGCCCGTGCTCTCGAGAACGTCGAGTTCGCCTGCGGGGTCCCCCAGCTGCTCAAGGGGGACCACACCGAGCAAGCCTCGGCCGGCGTGGACGTCTGGTCGGTGCGCCAGCCGCTCGGCGTCGTCGCCGGGGTCACGCCGTTCAACTTCCCGGCCATGGTGCCGCTGTGGATGTGCTCGACGGCGATCGCTTGCGGCAACGCCTTCGTGCTTAAGCCATCCGAGAAGGACCCCTCGGCGTCCCTGCTGCTGGCCGAGCTCTGGCACGACGCCGGGCTGCCCGACGGCGTCTTCGAGGTCGTCCAGGGGGACCGGGTGGCCGTCGAGCGCCTGCTCGAGCACCCCGACGTGGCCGCGTTCAGCTTCGTGGGCTCGACGCCGGTCGCCCGCGCCGTCTACGAGGCCGGCACCCGTCACGGCAAGCGGGTCCAAGCCCTCGGCGGGGCCAAGAACCACATGGTCGTCCTGCCCGACGCCGAGGTCCCCGCCGCCGCGGACGCGGCCGTGTCCGCCGCCTACGGCTCGGCGGGCGAGCGGTGCATGGCCGTGTCCGTCGTCGTCGCCGTGGGCGCGGCCGCCGACCCCCTGGTCGCCGCCATCGCCGCCCGCCTCGAGGGGCTGCGCATCGGCCCCGGCACCGACCCCGAGGCCGAGATGGGGCCCTTGGTCACCGCCGATCACCTCGAGCGCGTGGCCAGCTACCTGGGCGTGGCCGAGTCGGAGGGGGCGAGCCTCGTCGTCGACGGACGCCGACGTGAGGTCGGCGGGGCCGGCTTCTTCCTCGCCCCCTCCCTCGTCGACCACGTCGCCCCCACCATGCGCGTCTACCGCGAGGAGATCTTCGGGCCCGTGCTGTGCGTCGTGCGCGTCGACCGCTACGAGGACGCCGTCGCCCTCGTCAACGCGCACGAGTTCGGCAACGGCTGCGCCCTGTTCACCCGGGACGGCGGCGCGGCGCGGCGCTTCCAGTTCGAGGTCGACTGCGGCATGGTCGGCATCAACGTGCCCGTCCCCGTGCCCGTCGCCTACTACTCCTTCGGGGGCTGGAAGGCCTCGCTCTTCGGCGACACCCACATGTACGGCCCCGAGGGGGTGCACTTCTACACGAGGACCAAGGTCGTCACCGCCCGCTGGCCCGAGCCCGCCACGTCCGCCGTCGACCTGGCCTTCCCCGGCAACCGCTGACGGAGGTTCGCCGTCAGGGGTGGGCGCGGCTCGGGCCGCAGCCCGGGGCGAGCGCTCCCGACGCGTCGAGGCGGGCGCCGATGGCCTGGATCCACAGCCGGCTCAAGTTGTCGACGACCTGGGCTTCCTCGAGGTCCTCGCCGAGGATGAGCCACACGTAGGCGAAGCGGTCGACCATGCCGGTGAGGGCCAGCGCCGCGTAGCGAGGGTCGACCGTGGCCTCGACGACGTGGTGGCGCTGGAGGCTGGCGATGAACCGCTCCGCCCGCTCGGCCACGGTGCGGCGCATCTCGAGCCTCAGGGCCCGGCAGTCGGTGTCGTAGGCGGCGAGCTGCTCCAGCACGGCCATCATCCGAGCGTGCTCGCGGTAGAAGCCGACGAAGGTCTCGATGGCGTGGCGGACCATCTGCTCGGGGCCGCGGCCTTCGGCGAACGAGCCTGTCTGCAGCTCGACGAGGCCCGTGCTGATCTCCGCCATGAGCGTGCCGAAGACGTCGCGCTTGGAGTCGAAGTAGAGGTAGAACGTCCCCCGCGACACCTCGGCGGCCTCGACGATGCGGCTCACGCTCGTGGCGTCATAGCCGTCGCGCTCGAACAGCTCCCGCGCCGTCCTCAGCAGCTTGTCCCTGGTGTCCTGGGCTTTGAGCGTGAGGGGTGGGTCGACCGGCACCCGCGACAATGTAGCGCAGCGGCCTCGTGGCCACGGGGAGCTTCGCACCAGGTGAACGGCCTGAGCGGCGGCGGCAGCTCCGGTCCCGCGCCGCGAGGGCTGCGCCGATGACACGCTCGTCAGTTCTTGTCTATGCTCGGCGCGGTCGACCTCGGGCGGATAGCAGGACGGACGCCGCCAAGCAGGCCGCCCTCGAGGTCGCCGGGCTCGCTGACGGCGGCCACAGGGGCTCGCTCATCTGGGCAGGTTGAGCATCGACCTCGGCCGGCCAGGGCGGCCGTCGGGGGCGAACGCATCGCCATCGACCTCGACGCCGATCCCGTCCGGCTGGCCCTCGACGCCACCGCCGCCACCGAAGGTGCTCCCGACGCTGAGCACGTCGAACCCACGGGTGAACCGCGCCAGCCGCCGCGCGTCGCGGTGGTCGGTGAAGTCGAGCCGGGCACCGCGTCCGGTGCCGCCGGCGCGGACGGCTCGGCGTCCGAGCAGCCGCCGAGCGCACCGATCAGCATGGTGAGCGCGATCGCGGACGCGACGGTTCGGCGCACGGTGGCCTCCCTCCTGGTGGACTCGGGCCGAGGGTGACCACTGGGCCGGCGCGTCCTCGGGGCATTTGGGCCCAGCGCCAGGGCCAGGGCCCAGGAGCCGGCCTGCCAGCCTCAGACCTCGAGCTTCCAGGCCCCCTCGCCCACGGCCACCACCCTGCCCGCCGTGGGCGTGGCGAAGTGGGTGCCGATGACCAGGGTCTCGCCGTCGGCGTGGCGGTCGAGGAATGCCCGGCGCGTGGCCCGCCCGGCGTCGGCGTCGTAGTCGAAGCGGGAGGCCCAGTCGGGTAGGGCCATCTGCACCGGGTGGTGCATCAGGTCCCCGCTGATCACCGCCTTGCTGCCGCCCGACTCGATGACGACGGAGACATGGGCCGGCGTGTGGCCGAAGGTGGGGTCGAAGCTGACGCGGGCGCTGGCCTCGTCGAGCACGACGTGGTCAGGCGCCACCAGGTCCACGAGGCCGGCCTCGACGACGGGGGTGATCGAGTCCTCGAGGATCGGGCCGTCCGAGTAGCCGGTGCCCTTCCAGTACTCGTACTCGCCCTCGACGAAGAGGTAGCGGGCGTTGGGGAAGGTGGGCACCCAGCGGCCGTCGACGAGCTTCGTGTTCCAGCCCACGTGGTCGACGTGCAGGTGCGTGCAGACCACCGTGTCGATGGACTCGGCCGGGTACCCGGCGTCGGCGAGGTCGTCGAGGAAGGGCAGCTGGAGCTGGCTCCAGTTGGGCACGGCCCGTTCCTTGTCGTTGCCGAGGCAGGTGTCGACGACGATGCGGCGTGAGCCGGTGTCGATGACGAGGGCCTGGATCTTCGTGAGCAGCATGCCCCGCTCGTCCACGAAGTGGGGCCGCAGCCACGGGGCCGGCCCGGAGGCCAGGGCGTCGAGGCGCTCGGAGGTCGCCTCGGCGAAGATGAACTTGCCCGGCGCGGGGCCCTCGATCTCCACGACGCTGGTGATGGTCACGTCGCCGATCGTCCACCGCAGCATCGCCGTCCCCCTCGCCTCGTCGTCTCGGCCCGGGGAGGATAGCGGTGCGCTGGGGGCGAGGCGCCTCAGCGGCGGGGGGACGCCAGGCCTACCGGCTCAGCGTGCGCCCTCGGCGGCCGTGGCGACGGCCTTGGTGTAGCGGCCCTCCCACGAGCTGACGTCGGCGTCCTCGAGCGGACCGACCGAACCCGTGTCGAGCAGCTCGGCGAGCTGGTCGAGGCAGACGTGGTAGCCCGCGGCCGCGTTGGCCGCGGCCGCCGCGTCGGGCTGGCCGAACCAAGTCGTGAACGTGAGGACCGTGCCGCGCCCGTCGGGCTGCAGCTCCCAGCGCAACACGTCGGTGTCCCACGTCCACTCGAACACTTCGGGCGGGCGCCAGACGCGGATCTCGCCGTGGAGCGCCGGCTCCTCGATCCCGTACCTCTCCACCTGGGCCGGCCAGAAGGGCAGCTGCAGGGCCGCACCCTCGCGGCGCTCGCCCACCAGGTCGCAGGGCATCCAGTGGCGCAGCTGGTCCGACTCGGTGAGCGCCCGCCAGACCTTCTGGGGGGAATGGGCCAGCCGGCGCTCGTAGCGCAGGCCCACATGGTCGGCCTCCCGCAACACCGTGCTCATCGTGGCGTGCTCGTCGTGCATCAGTCCTCCATCTCCTCCAAGTGGCGCTCGAGCGCGTCCAGCCGGTCCGCCCAGATCTGCCGGTAGGGCGCCAGCCACTCGTCGAGCTCCAGCAGCGGCTCGACGCGCAACCGGTACCAGCGGCGCTGGGCCTCCGGCCGGACGCGGACGAGCCCTGCCTCCTTCAGCACCTTGAGGTGCTTCGACACGCTCGGTTGCGCGAGTTCCAAGGCCGCGACCAGGTCGCCCACCAGGAGCTCCCCGTCGCGGAGCAGGTCGAGGATCCGGCGCCGGTTCGGTTCGGCCAGCACCTCGAGCGCCGTCGACACGGACCCGAATATGCAGTATCGAGAATATATCTGTCAAGGAATAAAAGGCGGCCGGGACGGCAGGACGCTCTGGCCAGGGTCCCCCAAGTTGTCACACCCGCTCCCTAGGGTCTGGCGCCATGGACCTCGTGGCCGTGATCGTCGGTGCGCTGGCCGGGATCGGCGCGGCGGCCCTGGTTGCGGCGTGCCTCGTGTCCCGTCGCCGCCCGGGCCTGCCGGCCCCCGTTCCCGCGCCGGACGCTGCCCGGGCGGTGGCCGATGCGGTCGAGGCGCTGCGCGCCGACCGCCGGGCCGACCTGGCCCAGACGGTCGACACGGTCCTGGCGCTGGCCGGGGAGAAGCTCGGCACCCAGCTCGATGCCGGCGCCCGCCACGTCGACCAGCGCAACGAGCTCATCGCCCGCCAGCTCGACGGCATGGTGGGCGAGCTGCGCCGCGTCAACGACGTCGTGGTCACCCTCCAGCGCGACCGCGCCGAGCAGCACGGCCAGCTGGTCTCCGGCCTGGCCGAGACGGCGCGCCGCTCGGCCGAGGTGGCCAGCACCGCCCAGCAGCTGCGCGAGGCGCTGTCCTCCTCCAAGGCCCGAGGGCAGTGGGGCGAGCGCATGGCCGGCGACGTGCTGCGCCTCGCCGGCTTCGTCGAGGGCGTCAGCTACGTGCGCCAGCGCGCCCTGCGGGCGGGCACCATCCCCGACTTCACGTTCCTGCTCCCCGGCGACCTGTGCCTGCACATGGACGTGAAGTTCCCCCTCGACAACTACGTGCGCCACCTCGGCGCGGCGTCCGAGGCCGACCGGGCGGCCGCCGCCACCCAGTTCCTCCGGGACGTGCGCGAGCGGGTCCGCTCACTCGCGGGTCGCGGCTACGTCGAGCCTGGCGTCACGCTCGACTTCGTGCTGCTGTTCATCCCCAACGAGGCCGTGTACGGCTTCGTCCACGAGCACGACCCCGGCCTCGCCGACCTGGCCCTGCGCCAGAAGGTCGTCCTCTGCTCGCCGTTCACGTTGTTCGCCGTGCTGGCCGTCGTCCGCCAGGCCAGCGAGGCGTCGGCCCTGCAGCGCTCGACCGACGCCATCCTCCAGACGCTGGGCCAGTTCAGCCAGCAATGGGAGAAGTTCTCCGAAGGCGTGGACGGGCTCGGGCGCAAGTTGGAGACGGCGGTCCGGGCCTACGACGAGCTGTCCGGGACGCGGCGCCGGCAGCTGCAGAAGATGGTCGCCAAGGTGGACGACCTCCGTCGCGACCGTGGGCCGGACGGCGTGCCGCCTCCGGGCCCGGCCCAGGACCAGCCCCTCGCCGAGCCCCTGCACCTACGGGCTGCCCGCCACGGGGGCGACGAGCCCGGCCCTGTGGCGGCGCCGGCGACCGACGACGTGC
>WHTX01000098.1:0-6729 GCA_009377505.1 Acidimicrobiia bacterium | reverse complement strand
CCCGACGCCTCACCGGCTGAAGCGGATCTGCTCCGGGCGCAGCGGAGGCCACCGGTATCGTGACCGCCGTGGCCCGCTTCTACGTGACGACGCCGATCTTCTACGTCAACGACGCCCCCCACATCGGCCACGCCTACACCGCGCTGTGCGCCGACGCCTTCGCTCGCTGGCACCGGCTCGTGGGCGACGACACGTTCTTCCTCACCGGCACGGACGAGCACGGCCTCAAGGTCAAGCGGGCGGCGGAGGCCGTCGGGCGGACGCCCATCGAGCACGCGGACATCACCTCGGCCCGCTTCCGGGAGGCCTGGGCGCAACTCGACCTGTCCTATGACGACTTCATCCGCACCACCGAGGACCGCCACACCAAGGCCGTGCAGACGTTCCTCCAGCGGGTCTACGACAACGGCTACATCTACAAGGACGTCTACGACGGCCTCTACTACGTGAGCGAGGCGGACGTCGCCCCCGGCGAACTCGAGTCCGGCCGCGTCCTGCAGATGAGGGAGGAGAACTACTTCTTCAAGCTCTCGGCCTTCGAGCAGCGGCTGCTCGACCACTACGAGGCCATGCCCGACAGCGTGATCCCCGCCAGCCGGCGGAACGAGGCCATCGGGATCATCCGCCAGGGGCTGCGCGACATCTCCATCACCCGCACGTCCATCGACTGGGGCGTGCCCGTGCCCTGGGACGACGACCACGTCTTCTACGTCTGGTACGACGCCCTCATCAACTACGCCACGGCCGTCGGCTACGGCGAGGACGAGGCCCGCTTCGAGGACTGGTGGCCGGCGTGCACCCACCTCATCGGCAAGGACATCCTCCGCTTCCACCTCGTCTACTGGCCGGCCATGCTGCTAGCCGCGGGCATCTCCGACATCCCGAGCTTCGGGGTGCACGGCTGGCTGCTCATCGGCGGCGAGAAGATGTCCAAGTCCAAGCCCAACCAGATCGCCCCCGCCGACCTCGTCGCCGACTTCGGCGTGGATGGCTTCCGGTACTGCGTGCTGCGGGACAACCCCTTCGGGCCCGACTCCGACTTCTCCTACGAGGGCATCCTCAGCCGCTACAACAGCGACCTGGCCAACAACCTGGGCAACCTGCTGTCCCGGGTGGCTACGGTCGTCGGCTCCAAGTGCGGCGGCGTCGGGCCGGCCCCTGACCCAGGGTCGCCGCTCGCGCCCGTAGCGGACGAGGCGTTCAGCGCCGCCCGTGAGGCCTGGGCCGCGCTGGCCCCCTCCCAGGCGCTCGAGGCCACCTGGCGGCTCATCCGCGAGGCGAATGCCCACCTCGAGGCGAACGAGCCCTGGAAGCGCGAGCCCGGCCCCGAGGTCGACACGGTGCTCGGCGACGCCCTCGAGGTGCTGCGCATCGTCTCCGTGCTCGCCTTCCCCGCCATGCCCGGCGTCTGCCGGCAGGTCTGGTCCCGCATCGGCCTCGACGCCAGCCCCGAGGACCAGCTGCTGCCGGCGGCGGCCAAGTGGGGCGGCTACCCCGGTGGCCTGTCGGTCACCAAGGCCGCGCCCCTCTTCCCCAGGCGCAAAGCGTGAGCGGCGGAGAGGGGGCGGGCAACCCCCGCTGGTTCGATCATCACTGCCACCTCGAGCCCGGCGGGGAGGCGGCCGCCGCGGTCGAGGCCGCTGCCGCGGCCGGGGTCGAGCGGCTGGTCTGCGTGGGCACGGACGAGGAGCGCACGGCGCAGGCCGTCGCGGTGGCCCGCGCCCACCCCGGGGTGGTGTGGGCGACGGCAGGGGCGCACCCTCACGAGGCCCGCCACGGCTGGGGCTGGGTCGAGGCGGCGCTCGTCCAGCCCGAGGTCCTCGCCGTGGGGGAGTGCGGCCTCGACTACCACTACGACTTCTCGCCCCGCGATGCCCAGCAGGCCGGCTTCGCCGCCCAGGTCGAGCTAGCCAACCGAGCGGGCCTGCCCCTCGTCATCCACACCCGGGAGGCGTGGGAGGACACCTTCGCCATCCTGGGCGAGGTGGGCACGCCCGCCCGCACCGTGTTCCACTGCTTCACCGGGGGGGCCGCGGAGGCCCGCCGGTGCCTGGACCTGGGCGCCTGGCTGTCCTTCTCCGGCATCGTGACCTTCAAGGGCGCCAGCGACGTGCGCGAGGCGGCGGCCCTCTGCCCGCTCGACCGGCTCCTCGTCGAGACCGACGCCCCCTACCTCGCCCCCGTCCCCCACCGGGGCCGCCCCAACCAGCCGGCGTGGGTGCCCTTCGTGGGCGCCGCCGTGGCCACCATCAAGGCGGTCGACGAGGCGACCGTGGCCGACGCGACCTGGCGTGGCGCCCACGCCTTCTACGGCCTCCCCTGCGGGTGACGCACTCCCGCCGGGCCCTGCTCGACCTGCTCGACCGGCACCACCTGGCGCCGAGCCGGGCGCTGGGGCAGAACTTCGTCGCCGACGCGAACACGGTGCGGCGCATCGCCCGCTTGGCCGCTGTCGGGCCCGGCGACCGGGTCGTCGAGATCGGCGCCGGCCTCGGTTCGCTCACGCTCGCCCTGGCCGACACGGGCGCCGCCGTGACGGCGGTGGAGGTCGACCGCTACGTCCTGCCCGTGCTGCGCGACGTGGTCGCAGGCCGGGACATTCGGGTGGTGGAGGCCGACGCCCGCGACATCGACTGGACGGCGCTGCTGGTGGAGGGGTGCGGGGACACCGGGGCCTGGGTGCTCGTGGCCAACCTGCCCTACAACGTGGCCACCACCCTGGTGCTCGACGTGGCCGAGCGGGCGCCCCGGGTCGGGCGGATGCTCGTGCTGGTCCAGCGCGAGGTGGCCGAGCGCCTCGCCGCCTCGCCCGGAGGGCGCGACTACGGGCTGCCCTCGGCGAAGCTTGGCTGGTGGGCGGAGGCGCGCCTCGTCGGCACCGTGCCGGCCTCGGTGTTCGTGCCCCGCCCCCGCGTCGAGTCAGCCCTGCTCGCCGTGGCCCGCCACGAGCCCCTCGGCGGGGCGGCGGAGCGGCGGGCGACGTTCCGGCTCGTCGACGCCGCCTTCGGCCAGCGGCGCAAGATGCTGCGCCGCTCCCTCGCCGGGGTGGTGCCGCCTGCCGCCTTCGAGGCGGCGGCGGTGGACCCGGCCGCCAGGGCCGAACAGCTCGGCCCCCGCGATTGGCTCCGCCTCTCCGGCGCTACCGCCCAGCTGGCTGACGGGGCCCCCTGCTGACGGTGCCGCCCGGGCAAGGCGCGCTCCCTGCTGAGGGTGCCGGCGGGCCTGGGCGCGGCGAGCGGCGTCGGCCCCCTTTGGCAGCTGGCGGCGCGGAGATCCGCGTTCCCTGCTGCCAGTTGCTGGTGGACCTGGATCTGCTGGCAGCGGGCGGTGCGGAGATCCGCGTTCCCTGCTGCCAGTTGGAGCGGCCCCGTCCCCGCCGCCAGCGGGCACGGCCCCGCCGCCAGCCGCCGCCCGTTAGGTTGCCCAGCCGTGGACGTGCTCGTGGCACCGGCGAAACTGACCGTGTCCCTGCGGGTCACGGGCGTGCGGGCCGACGGTTACCACCTCATCGACGCCGAGATGGTGACCCTCGACCTGTGCGACGAGCTCGAGGTCTCCGCGGGAGACGGCCTCGAGGTGCTCCTCGAGGGGCCGGCGGGAGCGTCGAGCGGGCTCGCCGTGCCCGAAGGCGACGACAACCTGGTGCGCCGTGCGCTGAGCCTCGTCGGCCGACGCGCCCACGTCCGCCTGCGCAAGCGCATCCCGGCGGGGGCGGGGCTCGGCGGCGGGTCGGCCGACGCCGCGGCGATCCTGCGCTGGGCGGGGGTCGACGACCCCGCCATCGCCTCCCGCCTCGGCGCCGACGTGCCCTTCTGCGTGGCCGGTGGACGAGCCAGGGTGACGGGAGCGGGCGAGCGCCTCGAGCGGCTGGCGCCGCGCCGGCAGGTCTTCACGCTGGTCATCCCGCCGCTCGGCTGTTCGACGCCCGCCGTCTACCAGGCATGGGACCACCTCGGTGGCCCGCGACAGGAGGGCAACGACCTCGAGCCCGCAGCCCTCGAGGTGGCGCCGGGCCTCGCCGCCTACCGGGACGCGCTGGCCGCCCGCACGGGGCGGCGGCCGGTACTCGCCGGCAGCGGGTCGACCTGGTTCGTGGAGGGGGCGCACCCGGGGCCTGGCCACCTGGTGGCCCGCACGCGCGACGACCGCCCCCTCGGGCGGCCGTCAGGAGCTGTCGGCTGACCCCCACCGGCCGGGCCGGCGGGACCGGCCCGCGGCTACTTGCCGCGGGCGCGGCGCTGGAAGCGGGTGCGGCGCAACATCTTCTTGTGCTTCTTCTTGCGCATGCGCTTACGGCGCTTCTTGATGAGAGAGCCCATGAGGGGAGCCACCGTAGCGGCCTCGGCCAGGCCAGTGCGAGCGCGCGTTGCGGAACGGCGGCGAATGTGTGGGGTGTGTGAAATCGGCCGGGACCGTCTCCGTTGTACTCGGCGAGCGGGAACCTGAAGCACCCCACCAACCCGGGCCGGCGGGCCCGGGCACGGAAAGGACCGGCCATCACCAGTCTCCTCGTACCCCCCGCCCGGGGGGTCGTCCCGGCACCGGGCGCGTCGGCACGGCGGAACCAACGCCGACGCACCCCGGCCCCGCCGGGCACGGCCACTGCTCCGGGCGCGCCACCTCTCGGGGCTGGCGAAAGGGGCGAGGAGCCTGGTGGGGCCGATCGTCCGAGCCCCTCGGGCTCGGTGGTGGGGCGAAGTACCGCCCGCTCGCTGCCGGGTGCTCGCACCTGGCGTGTCGACCCCTGATGGTCTCGGCCATGAGGCGGGTAGCCCTAGAGTACCAACCGGTGCACATCGCCGGTGCCGACGGGGATCCGGAGCACGAGCGTCGGCTCGTCGAGCGCGCGCGCACGGGTGACCCGGATGCCTTCGCTGCGCTGTACCGGTTGTACCTGCCGAGGATCCATGCCTTCGCCTTTCGACGGTCGCACTCCCGTGAGGTCGCCGAGGACGTCTGTGCGGCGACCTTCGAGCGGGCGTTCCGCCAGCTCGAGCGGTTCGAGTGGCGAGGCGGCGGCTTCGGCGCCTGGCTGTTCCGGATCGCCTCCAACGAGATCGCAGACCACTACCGGCGCAAGCAGCGTGCCCTGGGCGAGCGTGGCCAGATGGCCATGCACGCCCTGCACAACGAGACCTCCTTCGACGATGTCGACCACATCGAGGCCGGTGACGAGCCGTCCCGCATGCTGCTGAGCGCGCTCGGCACCCTCAACCCCCGGTACCAGCAGGCCATATCGCTGCGCTACCTGGCGGGGCTCTCCCACGAAGAATCGGCGGAAGCCATGGGTACTTCGAAGCCGGTGATGGCGGTGACGCTGACACGGGCGCTGAAGTCCCTCAAGAAAGCGATGGAAAAGATGGGACCACTGGAGGAGGGCTCGTGAGCGAACACGACCTCCACGATCAGCTCGAGCGCCTGGGGCGCCGGCCGGTTCCGCCTCCGCGCCCCGAGTTCGTCGAGAACCTGCTGGCGCGCATCCAACTCACCGACGACCTCAGCGAGCCCGCACCGGTGATCTACCTGCGCCGCCAGTCCTGGGCGCGGGTGCGGATGGCCGTGGCAGGCGTGGCGGCCGCCGTGCTCCTCGGGGCTGTCGGCATGCTCGCCCTCGCCCGCGGCGGCTCCGAGCCGGGCACGAGCTTGCCCGTCGAGATGGCCTCGGGCAACACCTCCTTCGCGGCCACGGTGGAGGACGGCCGGCTGGTGGCCCCCGAGGACTCCCCCTACGAGGCGCTCCAGAACGGCACCCACAACGCCACCTGCAGGCAGGGTGGCCGGCTCTACCTCGCCGATGGCGGCTACGTCGACTGCGACACGGACGACACCCTCGAGCTCGAGATCGTGGACGGCCGCATCATGAGGGCCACGAAGGTCGGGCCCATGATCGTCGAGCAACCCAGCACCGAGACCTCCACTGCGGTCACGCAGGGGGAGGAGCTCGAGCTCGAGTCGAGTGCTCAGTCGGGCGGGGTCAGGCTCGAGTGGACACCTGCGACCGGAGCGAGCGTCGAGAAGTACATCGTGGTGAGCGCCCTCGGCGAGGGCGCGCCGCCTGCGCCCATCGACGCACCGACCGGTGGGCCCCGGGACCGCGCCGTCAGCTCCACCAGCCTGTTGGTGAGCCTCGACGAGCTGACGCCCTCGACCGACAAGGTCGCATACCGGGTGTTCGCCGTGGCCGCGGACGGGTCGGTCCTGGCCGAGAGCGGCACCCTCACCCTCACCCTCGCCTGGGAGGCAGTCAGCACCACACGCTGACGCGGGCGGCGGGCTGCTCGCACCGAACCAAGCGCATGGCCCGGGCCTCGCCCGGGCCATCGGCCGTTCCTGATGCCGCACCCTCGTGGCACCCGCGGCACTGCCCCGGCCGACCCGGTCCGGCATGCGGCGCGGTAGCGTCTTGGTGCCCCGGTGGCGGGTAGTTCAATTGGCAGAACGCCTGACTTTGGATCAGGAAGTTGGAGGTTCGAGTCCTCCCCCGCCAGCGCTCGCACCCTACGGCGCCGCGCCGCGGTGCCGCAGGCGCACGCCATCGGGTGAGGGGGAGGGATGGGACGGGTCGCGTTGGTGCTCGGCGCCGGAGGCACCGTCGGCCACGCGTACCACGCCGGCACGCTCGCCGCCCTCGGCGAGCTGACCGGCTGGGACGCCCGGCACGCCGACGTGGTCGTCGGCACCTCGGCGGGCTCGATCGTGGGGGCGATGCTCAGGGCGGGCGTCGGGCCC
>WHTX01000097.1 GCA_009377505.1 Acidimicrobiia bacterium | reverse complement strand
GACCCGCCCGAGGCGGGCGGCGGGCGGGCACGCCCAGCCGCGGAGGCGCGGCCGCCGACCGGGCCGAGGCCGCTGAGCGGGCCGAAGCCGCCGAGCGGGCCGACGCCGAGGCCCGGCAGCGCGAGCGCCGAGCTGAGGCGGAGCGGATGGAGGAGAGAGCCGCCGGCCTCGCCCAGCAGGCCGATGAGCTGGCGGAGGAGGCCGACCGGCTCGCCGAGGAGGCGGAACGGGCGGCAGCCGTGGCGTCCGAGGCCCGGGCCGAGGCGAAGGCGGCGCGCAGACAGGCCGGCGCCGGGGCCCGGGACGCGGCCAAGGCCCGCCAGCGCGCCGAACGCGTCACGTGACGCGCCTCCCGCCCAGGACACCTGCAGCGTCCCCCATTGTCCGATGGGATCCCGGCCGGGACGCGAGCGCGTGAGCGGTAGGCTCGCTCGCACCCGAGCAGGAGACCCAGCTGCCGGTGGGCGACCACGCGCACAGCCATGACCACGGCCACAGCCACGGCGCCTCCCTGGCCCGGGCCGGGGCCCGCCACCGTCGGCCGCTGGCCCTCGCCTTCGCCCTCATCACCTGCTTCCTCGTGGTCCAGGCCGTCGTGGCCCTGTCCACGGGCTCCCTGGCGCTGCTCTCGGACGCCGGCCACATGGCCACGGACGCCCTCGGCCTGGGCATGGCCCTCGCCGCCATCGGCGTGGCCTCGCGTCACACCGCCGACCCTCAGCGCACGTTCGGCCTCTACCGCCTCGAGATCCTCGCCGCCCTGGCCAACGCCGTGCTCCTCGTCGCCGTCGCCGGCTACGTGCTCGTCGAGGCGGCGAGCCGGCTGTCGAGCCCGCCCGAGGTGCCCGCCCTGGCGGTGCTGGTGGTGGGCGTGGCCGGCCTCGCCGTGAACGTCGTCGCCTTCCTGCTGCTGCGCGAGGGGGCGAAGGAGAGCCTGAACGTGCGGGGCGCCTACCTCGAGGTCCTTTCCGACCTCTTGGGCTCGGTGGGCGTCATCGTCGCTGCGCTCGTGGTGGCCCTCACCGGCTGGGACCGGGTCGACGCCATTGTCGGCGCCGCCATCGGGCTCTTCATCCTGCCCCGCGCCGTACGCCTCGGCCGCGAGGCCGTCCGGGTGCTTGTGCAGTCGGCCCCGCCGGGGGTGGACGTGCGGGCGGTGACCGCCGAGCTGGCCGCCATCCCCGGCGTCGTCGACGTCCACGACGTGCACGTGTGGACGCTCACGAGCGAGATGGACGTGGCCTCGGCGCACCTCATGGTGCGGGCCGGCACCGACGCCCACGGGGTGCTCGACCAGGCCCGCCACCTGCTCGCCGAACGCCACCAGCTGAGCCACGCCACGCTGCAGGTGGAACCGGAGGACCACGAGGGGTGTGAGAGGGTCAATTGGTGACCCCGCCCCGCCGCTTCCGCCGTCTCCCCGACTCCGCCCCCTCGTCCCTGCCCAGGCTCGGCATCAGCCTCAGCTTTCAGTGCCGTCCCGACCTCGACGAGGGCTACGAGCAGGCCTGGAAGGAGAGCCTCGAGCTGGCCGTGGAGGCGGAGCGGCTCGGCGTGGAGGAGATCTGGTTCCCCGAGCACCACGGCGAGGAGGACGGCTACAACCCCTCGCCGGTGGTGGCCGCCGCGGCCGTCGCCGCCGTCACCAGCCGGGTGCGCCTGTGCGGGGGCATCGCCCTCGCCCCGCTCCAGGGCCACCCCCTGCGCATGGCCGAGGACCTGGCCGTGGTGGACAACCTCTCCGGGGGCCGGGTGGAGCTGGGTTTCGGGCAGGGCTACCGGCGGGAGGAGTTCGAGGCGTTCGGGCTGGACTTCGACCGGCGGACCCGGGCGCTGCGCGAGGCCCTCGACGTCATCGACCTGGCCTGGGGAGGCGAGCGCTTCGACTACGACGGCCAGCTCTGCCAGGTGCGGGGCGGCCTGCTGCGGCCCGTGCCCGTCCAGCCTGGCCCGCCGCCCCTGTGGCTCGGCGCCGCCGCCCCCCGTTCCCGGGCGCGGGCGGTGCGGCGGGGGGCGGGCCTCGTGGTGGCACCGCTGACCGAGGCCGTGCACACCGCCCGCCAGTTCGAGGCCTTCGACGGGGTGGCGGAGGAGGTCGGCGCCGACGCGCTGCCCCACGCCCTGATGCGGGAGATCGAGGTCGGCGACTCGGACGAGGAGGCCCTGGCCCACGTGCAGCCCTACCTCGACCACGTGTACCGGGTGCAGTACGCCCCGGAGCGGACGGGCCTGACCCGGGTCGACCCCGGCACGGGCGAGCGGCGCCAGCTCACGTCGCAGGACCCCTACTACCTGTCGCCCGAGTTCGTGGGCGAGCGCTGGGCCATCGGTAGCGCCGAGACCTGCGCCGGGCTCGTCTCGGGCTGGCTCGACCGGATGCGCCTCGACCGGCTGGTCTTCCAGCCCAAGATGCCGGGCCGCCCCCTCGCCGACGCCGTGCGCGCCGTCGAGCGGGTCACGACCGAGCTGTGGCCCCGGTTGCGAGAGCTCCGCGGACTGCGGTCGGTCAGCTCCGCGTGACCGCTGCGACCGAGTCCACGGGGCCCACCGTGCAAGCTCCGGGGCCCGTCCCGGGCCGCTGACCGGCGGCGACAAGCGCGCCCAGACGTCGGCCGCTGCGGGCCACGGAGTGACACGCTCGCTCCGGGTGCACCCGAGCCCGGCCACCGGCAACGAGCCGCCCAGAGCCGCCGGTCGCTGCCGGCTCGCCTGCTCCCGGTGCGTGACGGCCCGCTCACCGGCACGGGCGCACCCCGAGGCCTGCCGCGTCCTGAAGCCGCCGCCGATGCCGCTCGGCTGTCACGGCTCACGGCGTTCCGTTACCGGAGAAACGGCCAGGGGGCCAGCGGCGCCACACCGCTGGCCGACCAGCGCGCACGATCCGACAGAAATCTCGTGCCTCGATATGATCGCAACGCGATAGATCGAGAGGAGCCCACCGGATGAGCGAGCGCCTGCCCGCCGATGACGTCATCGGCCCCGATGAGCGTGACCCCGGCCCTGAACACGAGCTGGCCGACTTCACGACCGGCACCAGGACGCTGCGCCTCGTGCCCCTGGCCGCGCTCATCGGCGTGCTCGGCGCCTTCGTCGCCCTGGCGCTGCTCAAGCTGATCGCCCTGTTCACGAACCTCGCCTACTACCAGAGCTTCAGCACCGACCCCCGGGGCCCCGAGGGCAACGACCTCGGCCTGCTCGCCGTGGTCGTCCCGGTCATCGGTGGCCTCATCGTCGGCGTCATGGCCCGCTACGGGTCCGAGCGGATCCGCGGCCACGGCATCCCCGAGGCGATGGAGACCATCCTCGTCGGGGGCTCCAAGTCCGAGCCCCGGGTGATGGTCCTCAAGCCGATCTCGAGCGCGGTCAGCATCGGCAGCGGCGGGCCTTTCGGCGCCGAGGGCCCGATCATCCTCACCGGCGGCGCGGTCGGGTCGGTCTTCGGCCAGTTCTTCCACCTGAGCGCCATCGAGCGCCGCAGCCTCCTCGTCGCCGGAGCCGCCGCGGGCATGAGCGCGGTGTTCGGCACCCCCGTCGCCGCTGTGCTGCTCGGCGTCGAGCTGCTCGTCTTCGAGTGGAAGCCCCGCTCGATGGTCCTCATCGCCGTGGCCAGCGCCGTGGCCGCCTCGGTGCGCATCGCCCTGGCCGAGGCCGACCTCCTCGAGGCAGCGCCGCTCTTCCCGACATCGCTCAGCGTGCCCCCCGGCTCGGCCACGCTCTTCGGCGGGCTCGTCATCGGCCTGATGGGCGGGGCAGCGGCGTGGGCCCTGACCAAGGCGGTCTACGGGGCGGAGGACGCCTTCAAGCGGCTGCCGTTCCACTGGATGTGGTGGCCGGCCATCGGCGGCCTGGTCATCGGCATCGGCGGGCTGATCGAGCCGCGCGCCCTGGGCGTCGGCTACCCCACCATCGCCGACTCGCTGGCCGGAGACCTGGCCACCGGCACGCTCATCAGCGTCGTCGTGGTCAAGCTCGTCATCTGGTCCCTCGCCCTCGGCTCGGGCACGAGCGGTGGCATCCTCGCCCCGCTCCTCATCATGGGCGCGGCGCTCGGCGGCCTGTTCGCCCCGATCCTGCCCGGCGGCTCGGTCGGCGCGTGGAGCGCCCTCGGGATGGCGGCGGTGCTCGCCGGCGTGACGCGCTCGCCGTTGACCGCGGTGGTCTTCTCGCTGGAATTGACGGACGACATCGAGCTCCTCCTGCCGCTGCTCCTGGCCTGCACCGTGGCCCACCTGGTCAGCGTGCTCATCCTCAAGCGCTCGATCCTGACCGAGAAGGTGGCCCGCCGCGGCTTCCACGTCCTGCGCGAGTACGCGGTCGGGCCCCTCGAAGCTCTCTTCGTGCGCGACGTGATGGCCAACGAGGTGGTGACCGTGCGGCCCGAGCACGCCCTCGCCGATGTGTACGCCGACGTCGAGCACCGCCCCGACGTGCGCCGCCAGCGTCTCCTGCCCGTCATCGGCGCCGGCGGCGAGCTGGTCGGCGTGGTGCCGTGGGCCGACATCCTCGAGCAGGCCGCCGGCGCGCGGCTCGTCGGCTCGGTGGAGGACCTCATGCACCGCAACGTCACGACCGCCTACCCCGACGAGACGTTGCGCGAGGTGGCCGACCGCATGGCCGAGCAGCAGCTCGGCGTCCTACCGGTCGTGGAGCGCAACGGCGCCCGTCACGTCCGTGGCATCGTTACCCAGTTCGACCTGCTCGCCGCCCACAGCCGCAACCTCGAGGAAGAGCGCCACCGCGAGCGGGTGCTGCGGCTACGGGTCCTTCCGAGGCGGAGCCGTCCGCCGGGGAGCTGATCGGCCGTGCCCCGCTCTCTGGACGACGCTGGCTACCAGCGCCTGCTCAAGTTCCGGACCGGCCTGCGCCGCTTCGAGCACTGGAGCCAGCTCCGGGCGGCCGAGGTAGGCCTGACGGCCAGCCAGCACCAGCTCATCCTCGCTGTCCGCGGCCACCCCGACGCCCGGGGCCCGACGATCGGCGACGTCGCCGACTACCTGCAGCTCCGCCACCACAGCGTGGTCGGCCTCGTCGACCGGGCCGCGTCGGCGGGGCTCGTCCACCGGGTCCCCGACCCCTCCGACGCCCGGGTCGTGCGGCTCTCCCTGACGTCGGTGGCCGAGGAGCGCCTCGCCTCCCTCGCCGCGGTCCACCTCGAAGAGCTCTCCCGCCTGGGGCCGGAGCTGCAGGCCATCTGGCAGGGCCTCGACGAGCCCGGCTGAGCAGCGCCGGCACAGGGCCAGGTCACAGCCAGTCCTTCTTCTTGAAGGCCACGTACAGGCCGCCCGACAGCACGACGATCAGGAGGATGGCGACGGCCACCCCCCACTCCTGGCCATGGCCGGGGAAGGGCACGTTCATGCCGTAGAAGCCGGTGACGAGGGTGGGCACAGCCACGATGGCCGCCCAGCCCGTCAGCTTCTTCATGACCTGGTTGAGGAGGATGTCCCGCAGGGCCACGTTCGTGTCGACGATCGTGCCGACGAGGTCCCGCAGGGCGTCCGTCGACTCGGTGACCCGCAGCACGTGGTCGTAGACGTCCTGGTAGTAGGGGTAGAGGGTGGTGTCGATGGTGGCGTGCTCCCGGCGGAGCAACGAGCTGACCGCCTCGCGGACCTGCGCGGCGAGCCGGTGGAAGCGGGCGAGCGCCCGGCGCATCTGGAACCAGTGCTGCTGCTTGGACAGCTCGATGGGCCGCTCGGTGAAGATGGCCTCGCTGACCTCGTCGTAGAAGTCCTCGAACACCTGCACCACGTCGTAGTAGCCGTCGACCAGCGTGTCGAGCAGCCCGTAGAGCAGGTAGGCGGGGCCCCGTGCGGTGAGCTCGGGCGAACGGTCCCACGCCTTGAGCAGGTCCTCGACGGGGAAGCCGTCGCCCTTGCGCACGGTGACGAGGTAGCCGCGGCCGAGGAAGACGTCGACTTCGGTCGTCTCCAGGTCGCCCGTTCGCCCGTCGAGGCCCACGGCGGGACAGGCCACGAACAGGTGCGTGTCGTAGTGGTCGACCTTCGGGCGCTGGTGCGGCTCGGCGGCGTCCTCCACGGCGAGCTCGTGGAGGCCGAGCCGTTCGCCCAAGGCGGCCAGCTCCTCGTGGCTGGGCCGGTACAGGTCGAGCCACAGCACCGTGCCCTGCTGGGCGAGGAGGTCGGGAGCCCGGTCGAGGGCGAAGTCCTCCTCCACCAACCGGCCCTGCTGGTAGGCCCTGCTCAGCACGTCCTGATCATGGACCAGGGGCGCGCCCTCGCCCGCATCCCGCACCTGCCCCGCCCCCCTTCCTCCGCCCGTCCCGCCCGTCGGGAGGACGGCCTGCCCGCGGCGGGGCGGTCTGGCAGGATGCCGGCGTGACCGGCTTCGAGGAGTTGCTGGCTGGTGCCGCGGACCGCATCGGCCTGGCCGTGGGCGACCTCGCCGCCGTGGCGGGCGAGCCCGAGGAGCTGGTCGTGCCCGCCGGTGCTTGGCTCTTCCACGAGTCGACGCCCCGGGAGTGGTTCGGCCTCGTCGACGAGGGCGAGGTCGAGCTCGTCCGTGGCCTGCACGCCCACGAGCGGGTCGTCGGGCGCATCGGCCCCGGCGCCGTGGTGGGGGAGGGGCTACTGCTGGAGCCCGCCGACCCCCACTGGACGAGCGCCCGCACCCGCCACGGCGCCACGGTGTGGGCCATTCGCCGCGAGCGGGTCGAGGCCGTGCGCGCCGAGCACCCCGACGTCTACCTGCGGGTGGTCGCCGCCGTGGCCAGCCACCTCCAGCGCCGGCTGCGCGACGCCATCGACCAGCTCAGCGACCCGGCCCTCGTCCCCCGACTGCTCACCGGGCACCGTCTCGAGCACGACTCCCTCGGGCAGCGCGAGGTACCCGTCAACGCCTACTACGGCGCCCAGACCTCACGGGCGCTGGAGAACTTCCCGCTCTCGGGCATCCCGCTGTCCCACTTCTCCCACCTCGTCGACGCCCTGGCCTTCGTGAAGAAGGCGGCGGCCACGGCCAACGCCGAGCTCGGCGTGCTCCAGCAGGCCAAGGCGAATGCCATCGTCGCCACCTGCGACGAGATCCTCGCCGGGCAGCTCCGCGACCAGTTCGTGGTGGACATGTTCCAGGGCGGCGCCGGTACCTCGACGAACATGAACGCCAACGAGGTCATCGCCAACCGTGGCCTCGAGCTGTTGGGCCACGACCGGGGCGACTACCGGCACCTCCACCCGAACGACGACGTGAACCGCTCGCAGTCCACCAACGACGTGTACCCCACGGCGGTGAAGGTCGCCGTCGTGCTGGCCGCCGAGGACACGGCCACGGCCCTGCGCGAGCTGCGCGCCGCCCTGGTGGACAAGGCGGGCGAGTTCGCCGCGGTGATCAAGATGGGCCGCACCGAGATGCAGGACGCCGTGCCCATGACCCTGGGCCAGGAGTTCGGGGCCTACGGGGTGATGGTGGGCGAGGCCGCCGACCACGTGGACCGGGCCGCGGCCGGCCTCCTGGCCGTCTCCCTCGGCGCCACGGCCGTCGGGACGGGGATCAACTGCCCGCCCGGGTACGCCGAGCTGGCCACCAAGGTCCTCGCCGAGGTAAGCGGCCTGCCCGTTACCCGCTCCCTCGACCTGGTCGAGGCCACGCAGGACTCGGGCGACTTCGTGGCCATGTCGGCCGCGCTGAAGCGGGCCGCCGTGCAGGTGTCCAAGATCTGCAACGACCTGCGCCTGCTCTCGAGCGGGCCTCGGGCCGGGCTCTACGAGATCCGCCTGCCCGCCATCCAGCCCGGCTCGTCGATCATGCCCGGCAAGGTGAACCCGGTGATCCCCGAGGTGGTGAGCCAGGTCTGCTACCAGATCATCGGCTTCGACATGGCCGTCAGCATGGCCGCCGAGGCCAGCCAGCTCGAGCTGAACATGGCCGAGCCGCTCATCGCCTTCGACCTGCTCCACGGGCTGATGCTGCTGAAGAACGCCGCCATCTCCCTCGTCAACCGCTGCGTGTCGGGCATCGAGGCGAACGTGGAGATCTGCCGCGGCTACGTGGAGCGCGCGATCGGCGTGGCTACCGCGCTCAACCCCTACATCGGCTACGAACGGGCCGTGGCCATCGCCCACGAGGCGCTCGAGACCGGGCGAGGCGTGCTCGAGCTGGTGCGCGAGCGGGGCTGGCTGGCCGACGAGCAGCTCGCCGCCATCCTCTCGCCCGAGGCGATGGCCCACCCCCGCTCGACGGGTTGAGGGGGACGAGCTGGTGGAGGCGGTGCTGGGCTACCTGCGCCCCAGCTCGTAGTCCGGCCTTGCCACCCACCGTGGCACCGGCGCATGCTCGCCTGATCGGGGTTGCCGGCTGGGGGGCCGTGCCGCCCGGGGCCCCCGCCGCCGAGCCGTCGGTCGTGATGACCGGGGCGTGGAAGGAGGCCGCCGTGCAGCGGTACCTCGTCGTGGCCAACCAGACCCTGGCCGGCCGGCCCTTGCTCGAGGCGGTGCAGACCGCCATGGCGGCCGGGCCCTGTCGCTTCCACGTCGTGGTGCCGGCCACGCCGCCCCGCCACCAGCTGAGCTGGACCGAGGGCGGCGCCCGCTCGCTCGCCGCCGAGCGGCTGGAGCGCACGCTCACCCGCCTGGCCGAGGTCGGTGCAGACGTGACGGGCGAGGTGGGCGACGCCTCGCCCATCCTCGCCATCGGGGACGCCCTCCTCGTCGAGCGCTACGACCACCTGGTGCTGTCGACCTTCCCGGCGGGCATCTCCCGGTGGCTGCACCAGGACCTGCCGCACCGGGCAGAGCGGACGTTCGGCCTGCCCATCACCCATGTCGTGACCGACCCGGCGGAAACGGCGGCCGACCTGGCGGGCGCCAGTCCGCCGGGACAGGCCGGGCCCGCATCTCGCCGGCCCCGGCACCGCTGAGCAGGCTCGGCGCCGACGAGTCCGGTGGGCCACGCGCCGACGCCGATCAGCGGTCGATGTCGAGGCCGTCGGCCATGCGGCCCAGGGTGAGGCCGAGACGGCCGAGCTCGATCACGTGCTGGCTGGCCAGGAAGCGCAGCCGCTCGGCGCCCTCGGGGGAGAGCGCCACCCGCACCACCCGCAGGTCGTGGGGGTCGGCGGTCCGGCGCACCAGCCCGGCGGCGACGGCCCGGTCGACGAGGCCGACGGCGCTGTGGTGGCGGAGGAGCAGCTCGGCGGCGAGCTGGCTGATCGTCGGCGCCGCCGCGGGCCCGCGGCCGCGGATGGCCAGCATGAGCTGGTGCTGGGCGGGGGTGAGGCCCGCCTCCTGCGCCCGCTCCTCCGCCCAGCGCAGGTAGCGGCGCAGGCCGTGGCGGAAGGCGGCGAGCTCGCGGTAGTCGTCCTCGCCGAGGACGCGGGGCACACCCGGCCCAGGGGGACCAGGGGGGGAAGCAGACGTGGGAGGGCTCATGGGTCTTGCATATCGCGTGACGATAGATTTTGTCCGATGCCGTTCTCAGTACCCCAGCAGCTCCGCCAGCGAGCGCCGGGGACCGCCGACCTGCGCGCCCTAGCTTCGCGCAGCCGAGAGGTCGTGCTGGTCGCCGCGGTGGTCGGCGCCGCCGCAGGCCTCGGCGTAGCCGGCTTCGAGGCCCTCACCGAGGGGCTGCTCTTCGAGCACGTGCTCGCGGGCCCGCCCTGGCTCCAGGTGGTGGCGCCCACGCTCGGGCTCGTCCTCGCCGCCCTGGCCCTGCGCGTCCTGCGCGGCGGCCCGGTGGCCTCCACGACGGACGAGTACGTCAAGTCCGAGCCTGAGCCCGGCGCGCCCTTCTCCCTCAAGGAGGTGCCGGCCCGCCTCGTGGCCTGCATCGCCACCCTGGGCAGCGGCGGCCCCCTCGGCTACGAGGGGCCATCCCTCTACCTCGGCACGGCGACCGGCGCCGCCCTCCACCGCCACCTGCCGCGACTGCTGCGCACCGTCGACCGGCGCTCAATGCTCGTTGCCGGCGCGGCGGCCGGGGTGGCCGCCATCTTCCAGGCACCGGCCACCGGGGCGGTGTTCGCCCTCGAGGTGCCCTACGAGGACGATCTCGCCCGGCACAGCCTGCTGCCTGCGCTCGTGGGCGCCGCGGCCGGGTACACGGCGTTCATCCTCGTCCATGGGACGGGGGCGCTCATCCCCGTGGCCGGCACCCCGGCGATCGACCTGCGCGACATAGGCGGGGCGCTCGGCGTGGGCGTCAGTTGCGGCATGGGGGCGCGCCTTTACGCGTTCCTGCTGCGTCGAGCGAAGCGCATCGCCGCCCGTACCCGGGCCGTGCCCCGCGTCCTCGTCGCTGGGGCAGCCATCGGCCTCACCGTCGTGGTCACGCGGCTGTTCTTCGACGGCGATCCCCTGAGCCTCGGCGCCGGCTACGACGGGATCGCCTGGGTCGTCGACGGTGACCCGAGCCTCCGTGCGGTGGCCCTGCTCGCCACCGTGCGCGCCGTGGCGACGACGGCGACCGTGGCGGGAGGGGGCGCCGGGGGCCTCTTCGTGCCCCTCGTCGTGCAGGGGGCGCTGACCGGGCACCTCATCGGCGGGGCGATCGGCGCCGAGAACGAGTCGCTGTTCGTCGTGCTCGGGATCGCTGCCTTCCTCGGCGCAGGCTACCGCGTGCCCCTGGCGGCCGTGGTGTTCGTGGCCGAGGCTACGGGGCGCCCGGGCTTCGTCGTGCCCGGCCTGCTCGCCGCCGTGATGGCCCACATCGTGGCCGGCCGCACGTCGGTCTCGGGTTACCAGCGGCGCACCGTGGTGGTCGACCTCGACGCCCCCGCCGCTGCCGCAGCCGCAGGTGCGGGCGCCGATGCCGGCCGCCGCGGGTCAGCCGATGGGGAGGGGGGCGTCGTCGGGCGCGACGCCGCGGGGAACGGTGTGCAGTTCGACGATGCGGCTGACGGCGGAGAGCGTCGGGTCCGACATGTTGGTGAAAGCGATGTGGGCGTGGCGCCACGCGCCTCGCGGGGAGGCGCCGCTCGTCCCGACCACGAGTCCCCGTAGGCCGAGGTCGTCGACGTCGATGTGCACGACGTCGCCCACGTGCGCCCACGGAGGGGCGACGACGCGGATGCCGCCGACGGAGAGGTCGACGACCCGCACCACGTCGGAGGGCTGAGGCCGACTGCCGGTCCCGAGGCGCCGCAGTCGAACGGAGAAGGATGCGTCGACCCTGGGGTGAGCCCGACGCTCGTGGTCCTGGCCAGCCGCCATGCTGCCTCCTCGTGCCGCTGAGCCGGGGCCCCCGACACAAGGCCCCAGGAGGGGACGGCCGGCACCGCCGTCCCTTCGGTGCGTGAGACTAACAACACGTCTCGTGGCAGGTCCGCGAACAGGGCGGGAACTCCACCCCGGCCGCGCTGGGCTGGTTCGGCGGCGGCACGGCACTAGTGTCGAATTCCTCAACGGACCAGCCTGACCGGACACTAGGGTCGCGTCCGTGACGTCACCGGCACCGAAGCAGCGGCCGGGCTCGGGGGCGCGCTACACCCCGCCGGGCCAGGTCAACGAGTCGACACGCCATCGCCCGACGGCGGTGAAGGTCGTCGCCGCGCTGGTGATCCTGGCCATGGTCTTCGCCCCGCTGGCCTTCCTGTTCGCGCTGTAAGCGCCCCGCGTCGCTCAGCGGGGGCGGAGCACGGTCTGGGTCTGGGTGGTCTTGGCGACCAGCTTGCCGGCCGAGTCGCGGACCTCGGTCTCGACGACGATCGTCGTGCCGCCCCGGTGCAGGGGGCTCGAGGTGGCGGTGACCGTGCCGTCGCGGACGGCGCCGATGAAGTTCGACTTGGACTCGATGGTGCTGGTGCCCACGGCGCCCTCGGGCAGGTTGAGCATGGCGCAGTAGGCCCCGGCCGAGTCGGCGAGGGCCATGATCGTGCCCCCGTGGATCAGGTCGTTGCTGGTGCAGAGGCCGGGGTCGAAGTCGACGGCGAGCACGACCGCGTCGGCGGCCGCGGAGACCTCGCGGATGCCGAGGGTCGCGCACAGCGGCATGCGGGTGTGGAGGACGGCGGTGGGGTCGAGGGCGTCGGCCATGGGCACGAGGTTCGCAGACCGGCGCGCTCGCCGCCATGACCTCGGAGGTCATGGCGGCCGTTCACCCCGCCCGACCCGGCCGGCGCCCGCCCCAGCGCGGATACTGGCGGGATGCCGCACGGCACCGGGGCGCCTCGCCCCCCACCGCCCGAGCCCCCCGACGACGTCGGCGACGTCGGCGACGAGCCCCTCCGCGAGGACATCCGTCTCCTGGGCCGCCTGCTCGGCGAGGTCGTGCGTGACCAGGCCGGTGATCAGGCGTACGAGCTGGTAGAGGCGGTCCGCCAGGCAGCGCACCAGGCTCGCCGCACCAGCGCCGGCCCCGAAGCGCTGGCTGGCCGGCTCGAAGGCCTCGACAACGCCGCCGCCCTCCTCGTCATTCGCGCCTTCAGCTACTTCTCCCTCCTCGCCAACATCGCCGAGGACGTGCACGAGGCTCGACGGCAGCACCGAAGCGTCGGCGCCGGGGCCCGGCCGGGCAGCCTCGAGCTGGCGCTCAGCCGGGTGCAGGACGCGGGCCTCGGCGCCGAAGAGGTGGCCGCAGTCCTGCGGCGCGCTTGGGTGAGCCCCGTGCTCACCGCGCATCCCACCGAGGTGCGCCGCAAGACCGTGCTCGACTGCCAGCGGGCCGTCGCCCGCCTGCTCGGGGCGCGCGAGCGCGAGCTGTTCGACCTCGCTGAGCGGCGGGCGTGGGAGGAGGCCCTCCGCCTCCAGGTGCTCACCCTGTGGCAGACGGCCCAGGTGCGCTTGACGAAGCTGCGGGTGCGGGACGAGGTCAACGAGTCCCTCGGCTACTACGAGCGCTCGCTGTTCGAGCAGGTGCCGGCCCTGCAGGCCGCCCTCGTGGCCGAGTTCGGGCGGCGCTGGCCGGGCGAGGAGGTGGCGCTCGCCCCGGTGCTGCGCATGGGCTCGTGGATCGGCGGCGACCGGGACGGCAACCCCTTCGTCACCGCCGAGGTGCTCGAGTACGCGCTGGAGCGGCAGGGCTCGGTCGCCCTCGCCCACCACCTCGGCGAGCTCGGCCGGCTCGGGGACGAGCTGTCGATGTCCTCGCGCCTCGTCACGCCGAGCCCCGCCCTCGAGGCCCTGGCCGAGGCGTCGGGAGACAGCTCCCCCTTCCGCCTCGACGAGCCCTACCGCCGGGCGGTGCGAGGTTTCCAGGCCCGGCTGGCGGCGACGGCACGCGCCCGGCTGGGCGGCGCCGGCAGCGGTGGCCCCGAGCCGGCGCCCTACGCCACGCCGGGCGACCTGCTCGCCGACCTCGAGGTCGTCGACGCCTCGCTGCGCGGCCACGGCGCCGGGGCCCTCGCCGACGCCCGTCTCGCCGACCTGCGCCGCGCCGTGGAGGCCTTCGGCTTCCACCTCTGCACGCTCGACCTGCGGCAGAGCTCGGACGTGCACGAGGAGGTGCTCGCCGAGCTCCTCGCCGCCGCGGGGAGCGAGGCCGCCTACCCCGAGCTCGGCGAGGCGGCCAAGGTGGCGCTGCTCGTGCGAGAGCTCGGCACCCCCCGGCCGCTGCTCAGCCCGTACCTCGAGTACTCGGAACGGGTCCGGGGCGAGCTCGCCGTGCTGGGGGCCGCGGCCGACGGCCAGGGGCGCTACGGGGCCGCCGCCCTGCCCCACTACGTCATCTCCCACTGCCAGTCCGTGTCCGACGTGCTCGAGGTGGCGGTGCTCCTGCGCGAGGTGGGCCTCGTGCGCCCGGCGAGGCCGCGACGGCGCGCCACGGAGCAGGACCAGGAGCCGGCCGCGTCGGCCCTCGACATCGTGCCCCTCTTCGAGAGCGTCGAGGACCTGGCCAACGCCGGCCGGGTGCTCGGCGCGCTGTTGGAGGTGGCCCCGTACCGCCAGCTCCTGGCCTCCCGAGGTGGCTGCCAGGAGGTCATGCTCGGCTACTCCGACTCGAACAAGGACGGCGGCTACCTCACCGCCAACTGGGCGTTGTACCGCGCCCAGGCCGACCTCGTCGCCGTGGCCCGCCGGGCCGGGGTGGGCCTGCGCTTCTTCCACGGACGGGGCGGCACGGTCGGCCGGGGCGGGGGCCCCTCCTACGAGGCCGTGCTCGCCCAGCCGCCGGGTGCCGTCGACGGCACGCTGCGGCTCACCGAGCAGGGCGAGGTCATCGCCGCCAAGTTCGCCGACCCATTCGTCGCCAGGCGGAACCTCGAGGCCCTCGTGGCCGCCACGCTCGAGGCCACCTGCCTCGGCGAGCGCGCGACCCCCGACCACACGGCCACCTACCACGAGGCCATGGACGAGCTGGCGGGGCGCGCCCGCCGGGCGTACCGCCGGCTCGTCTACGAGACGCCGGGGTTCCCCGAGTGGTTCCGCGCCGCCACGCCCATCAGCGAGATCGCCGAGCTCAACATCGGCAGCCGGCCGGCCTCCCGCAAGCCGTCGGACCGCATCGAGGACCTGCGGGCCATCCCCTGGGTGTTCAGCTGGAGCCAGTGCCGCATCATGCTGCCCGGCTGGTACGGGGCGGGCACGGCGCTGCAGGGGTGGATCGACGCCGGGCCCGGCCAGCTCGCGCTGCTGCAGGAGATGTACGGCGGCTGGGCCTTCTTCCGCACCGTGCTGGCGAACATGGGCATGGTGCTGGCCAAGAGCGACCTGGTCACCGCCGCCCGCTATCGCGACCTCGTACCCGACCGCGCCCTGGCCGAGCAGGTCTTCGACGCCATCAGCGCCGAGCACGGGCGGGCCCTGGCCGCGCTCAGGGCCGTCACCGGCACCGCCTCGCCGATCGTGGACAACCCCTCCCTGGCCCGGAGCGTGCGCAACCGGTTCCCCTACCTCGACCCCCTCAACCACCTCCAGGTCGAGCTGCTGCGCCGCTGGCGCTCGGGCGACCGGGGCGACCAGGTCAAGGCGGCCATCCACCTGTCGATCAACGGCCTGGCCACGGGCCTGCGCAACAGCGGCTGAGCCCGGCCCGGTCCCGCACTAGCTTCGCCGAGCGATGCCCGCCCCACCCACAGCCCCGACGCGTGTCGGCCCTCAGGGCGGCGACCCGCGGGCCCGGGGAGCGTCGGTCCGCGTCGACCTGTCGACCTGCGTGTGCCGCTACGGCCCCCCGCCTCCCGCCCTCGCCGCCGCCCGGGGGGTCAGCGCCGAGGCGCTGCGCGCCCACCCCTACGGCGCGGTCGACCAGCTGCTCGAGGCGTACGGCCGGTACCTGGGCGTCCCGGCCGGCGATCTGGTGGCGGGCCGGGGCGTGAGCGAGCTGGTCTGGCAGCTCGCGGCCGGCCCGCTGGGGGAGCGGGTCGTCGTCCCGGTTCCGGCTTACACCGAATTCCGCCAGGCCTTCCCCGGCGCGGCGGTGGGGGCGCCCGGCGTGCACCACCCCCTCGGGGTGATCGCCGAGGCGCTGGGGTCCGGGGCTGTGGTCCTGGTGGCCAACCCGCACAACCCCTCGGGCCGGGCATTCGGGGCGCAGGAGCTGGCCGCCGTGGCCGCCGCCCACCCCCAGGGTGTGCTGGTCGTGGACGAGTCCTACGTCGAGTTCTGCGCCGACCCAGCGACGTTCAGCCTGGTGGGGGCGCACCTCGCCAACCTCGTCGTGCTGCGCTCGCCCTCCAAGTTCTTCGGCCTCGCCGGCTGCCGGGTGGGGGTGGCGTGGTCGCCGGTCCCGGCGTTGCGGCGGGGCGTCGACCGGCCCCGGGGCTCGTGGCCCGTCTCGGCCCTGGAGGTCGCACCGGCCGCCGCCGCGCTGGCCGACACGGCGTGGGCGTCGGCCACCCGGGCCCAGCTGGTGGAGGACGGGGCCTGGCTCGACCGCCAAGTGGGCCCGCT
>WHTX01000494.1 GCA_009377505.1 Acidimicrobiia bacterium | reverse complement strand
CGGCTCACCGAGATCGGGGTACGCATCGGGGTCGCCCGCGCGTTCGAAGGCGGCCACGCTGATGTCGTGGACGCGGAGGTGATCAGGGTGGGGATAGCGATCCTGGTTGTCGGGATAGGTGATGATGACCTGCGGTCGCTCGCGACGAACGATCTCGACGAGCCGCCCGACGGCCTCGTCGAAGTCGGCCTTGGCAAAGCAGCGAGGATCGTCGTTCTCCGGCGTGTCGGGCATCCCCGAGTCGCGGTAGCCCAGCAGCTCGACGTGGTCGTAGCCGATGATCTCCGTCGACCGCGCCAGCTCTTGCAGCCGGAGCCCCGGCATGCGGGCGCGCACGTCGGGGCGATCCATCGCCGGGTTGAGGATGTCGCCCGCCTCGCCGCCGGTGCAGCACACGAGCACGCAGCGGACGCCCTCGTCGTGGTAGCGGGCGACCGTCCCGGCACCCTTCGACGCCTCGTCGTCGGGATGGGCGTGCACAGACAGCAGGCGCAACGGCAGATCCATGAGGGGAAACGCTACTGGCCTTTGGGCCGGCTCAGGTTGGCCAGGCCGCCTCGGCTTCCTCGAGGGGGACCAGCTCCTTCTCGCCGGTCTCCTCGTCTTCGACCAGGCGGAAGCCGAATCGTTCCGCCAGCACGGGGTGTCCCTCGTCGGGACCGCTGGCGATCAGCTGATCGCCGGCGTGGAGCTGCACGTGACCGCGGGGCCGGTAGAGGTAGCGCCCGCCGCGGCGGACCGCCAGCACGTGGAACCCGGGATCGACGTCGAGCTGGAGCTCGCCGAGGGTCGCGCCGTCGGCCAGCGACCCCTCCCCCACCGGTACGCGCGCCACCACGTCGTCGGTCTCGCCGAACGCAATGGCCAGGATGGGGTGGAGCTCCTCCTTCTCCTCGACAAGCCACACCATCTGCTGGGCCTGGTCGCCGATGTCCTCGGCGGCCTGCGACAGCTGGAGCAAGCCCCGAAGCCCGGCCGGATCGAGGTCGGGGGCCGCCGCCCGCAGCACCCAGAGCTGGAGGCGATCCTCCATCTCGTCGAGGCGGTCTTCGAGGTGGCGGACCTCGGCCGCCAGGCCCTGGTCGCGGAGCACCAGCGCCGAGTACGCCAGCCCGACGGCCACCTCCGAGATGTTCTTCATCTCGACGAGGACGTCGACCGCGCGGTCGAGGTCGCTGATGCTGCCGTCTTCGGGCGGCTGGGGCGGTTCCCACCGCGGTGCGGCGGCGAGCTCGCGCAACCGCTCGATGCCCGCGGGCGAGCCCCGCAGGAACAGCACGTCGCCGGGAAGGCACACCATGTCGCCGTCGACGTCGGTGATCCAGTGCCGGCCTCGCCGGAACGCCACCACCCGCATCCCGGTCTGCACGGGGAGCTCGAGGGCGGACAGCGGGCGCCGAGAGATGTGGCTGCCCTCGCGCACGCGGACCCGATGCGAGACCTCCTCGGCGTTGGCGAGGTCGGCCACGAGCTCGCGGGGGATCCCGAGCCGGTGGGTGACGATGCGGGCGATGTCGACGGCGTCGTTGGCGATGTTCTCGATGGCGCTGATTACGGCCAGGACCGACGCCATCTCCTCGGCCTCCTGGGGCCGCCGGGCCGCCAGCACGCACACCGCTCGCATCTCGTGGACCAGCCCGTTCATCCGGTCCTCGAGCTCGCCCACCTCCTCGGCCATGTCGGGGTCGCCGAAGTACAGGGCGGCGTAGGCGAGATCGACCATGAGCTCGGAGGTGTCTTTCGCCTCCGCCAGCATGGCCCTCAGGGTTCTTGGTCGTTCGTCCATCAGGGGGGTGCCGTCCTCAAGAGTAGAGCGTGACTCGGTCAGCGGGCACGTGTTCCTCGGCGGGGGACGCGGCTCATCGAATCCCGAACACGGCGATCACGGTCACCAACGCGAGCGCGCCGAGGAAGTCCATGCAGGCGGTGACGGCGGGAATGCCGTAGTTGTCGGGGTCGAGGCCGGTGCGGGTGGCGGCGATGGTGGCGTAGTAGGCGATGGCCACCACGAAGAACAGCGACACCCCGCCGGCGAGCAACGACACGCCCATCAGCTGGTCGAGGCCAGGGCTACGAAGGTCAAGAACGCGGGCGGCGACGGAGACGCCGAGCGCGTTCACCACGTAGATCGGGAACGCCACCAAGACCAGCAGACCGATGTCTCGGCGAGCCTCCCGTCCCGGCGCGGCCGAGGGCTGGGTCAAGCCGAGGAGCAGCTTCGTGGACAACCGGCCCGACAGAATGCCGCCCAGCGCGCCAGCCGACGCGGCGTGGGCCGGCGCCAGCACGAGCAGGGCGGGAAAGGCCGCAAAGTGCTCGAAGCTCCGCTCGAGGGCGACACCGGCCGCCGCGCTCAGGGCGCCTGCGAACAGCAGGATGGGCAGCGACTCGCGGACGATGCGCCGCAGGTAGGCCAGTCGGGACCGCCAGCCGACCACCGTGGCGACGACGGCCACCACCACCAACACCGCGCCCAGCGTCGGCGTGAGGATGCGGTAGCCGAGGATGAACGTCGAC
>WHTX01000493.1 GCA_009377505.1 Acidimicrobiia bacterium | reverse complement strand
GCCCCCCATCGGTTCGACAGGGCACTCGGCTCGAGTCGTCGTCGTGGACGACGCCTCGCCGCCCACCACCGCCCCGGCCATCGCCGCCGACGTCGCCGCCCACCCCGGCGCCATCCTCGTGCGCCGCACGGTCAACGGGGGGCCCGGGGCGGCCCGCCAGAGCGGCCTCGCCGCCGCCCGCACCCCCCTCGTCGCCTTCGTCGACGCCGGCGTCGCGCCCGAGCCCGGCTGGCTCGCGCCCCTCCTCGCCCACTTCGCCGACCCCGAGGTGGTGGCCGTCGCACCTCGCGTCCGGTCCCGTCCCGGCACCGGCACGCTGCTCGACCGCTACGAGCGCCGGCGCTCACCGCTCGACCTCGGGGACGCCGAGGCCCGCGTGGCCCCCCGGGCCCGCGTCGCCTACGTCCCCACCGCCGCCCTCCTCGCTCGGCGCGCCGCCGTGGAGGCCGTCGGTGGCTTCGACCCGGCCTTGCGCACGGGTGAGGACGTCGACCTCGTCTGGCGGCTGGTCGAGGCCGGCGCCGTGCTCCGCTACGAGCCGGCGGTCACCGCCTGGCACGGCCCGAGACAGGACTGGGCGGCCTGGGCGCGCCAGCGCTTCGGCTACGGGCGAGCGGCGGGCCCGCTCGACCGGCGCCACCCCGGCCAGCTCCCGCCCCTGTCCGTGTCGGGCTGGAGCGTGCTGGCCTGGGGCCTCGCCGCCGCCGGGCGCCCGGGGCTGGCGGCCGGCGTCGCCGGGGGTACCACGGCCCTGCTCGGGCGCAAGCTGTCCCCGGTCCTGGCCGAGCCGTGGCCCGAAGCCCTCCGGCTCGGCGGCCTCGGCCACCTCCACGCCGGGCGGTGGGTGGCCAGCGCCCTCACCCGGGCCTGGTGGCCCCTCGCCCTGGTCGCCGCCCTCTCGAGCCGCCGGGCGCGTCGTGCCGTGGTGGCGGCCGCTGTCGTGCCCCCGCTGCTCGAGTGGCGACCCGGGGACGGGATGGCCCCCGCCGCGTACGTGGCGGCCCGGTTGGCCGACGACGTCGCCTACGGCGCTGGGGTGTGGCGGGGCTGCTGGGCGGCGCGCCGCCTCGGGCCCCTGGTCCCGGACCTGCGCAGCTGGCCCGGCAGGTCGCTGGGGCCGTGGTCATGGCACGGCGGCCTCAGGCGCCGTCGAGCCAGCTCGGCGCCCGCTCGAGCAGGTAACCGCTGACCTGCTTGCAGCGCTCGAGCTCGTCACAGAGCTGCTGCTGGCCGGTGAACATCTTGGCCAGGGACACCTCGGCGCGGGCGTTCACGGTGAGCGTCCGCTCGGGCGCCTCGATCACCGAGGCGGTGGAATCGATCGCCGACACCTCGACAGGGAAGTCCGGCCCGCCCATGCCGGCGAGCTCGGTGGCCAGCACCAACAGGTCGGGGAGGTGGTGCAGGGGCGGCAGGGACCAGTTGAAGACGATGGGGAACTGGAAGCTGTCCGGCGGGTCTTCCTCGTCGGCGAGGGCCATCACCGAGTCCTCGAAGGCCAGGAGCACCCGCGGGTCCACGTCCAAGGACAGGTGCAGGTGCAACGGGCCGTCGCACGCCTCCTCGGGGTGGAGCTCCACCTCCCAGGTCTGGCGCAGCGAGTAGGTCTCAACGAAATGCCGCTCCTCGTGGATGTGGAAGCCGTGCTCGACGGCGTGGTCCTTGAGGTCGGCGACGAATCCGGCGACGTCGATGGCTGCCAACTTAGCGGGCGTCTCCGCTCAACGACATCGGACCGTGCAGGGTGCGTCCACGGCCCGCCAGCGTACCGCCCGCCGAGCGCCGAGGCCGCCTCCCCCTCCGGCGGACGGCCGCCCGGTAGCGTGCTCGGGGTGCACGACCGTGACCTGCTCGCCGCGTGCCGACGAGCGGTCGCCGCGGTCGAGGCCCGCTTGGCCGAGGTGACCGATCGTGGTCTGGTCCCGGGGAGCGCCAGCCAGCACGTGTCCGACCTCGCCGCAGATGCCGCCGCCGTCGAGGTGCTCGACGTCGCCGGGCTCGGTGTGCTCAGCGAGGAGTCGGGCGCCCACCATCTCGACCGGGGCCTCGTGGCCGTGCTCGACCCGCTCGACGGCTCGACGAACGCCCACCGCGGCGTGCCCTGGTACGCCACGAGCATCTGCGTGTTCGACGAGCGGGGCCCGCGTGCCGCCGTGGTGAGGAACCTCGCCAGCGGGGTGACCTGGACCGCGACCCGGGGCGGCGGCGCGTGGCGGGAGGGGCGCCCCGAACCGTTGCGAGCCTCGGGCTGCGCCGAGCTCGGCCGGTCCCTCGTCGGGCTCTCGGGCTACCCGTCACGCCACTACGGCTGGGGCCAGTTCCGGGCGCTCGGCGCCGCCGCCCTCGACCTGTGCGCCGTGGCGGAGGGTGCCCTCGACGGCTATGCCGACGCCACCGCCGGCGAGCACGGCGTCTGGGACTACGCCGGTGGTTGGCTCGTCTGCCTCGAGGCCGGAGCCGTCGTGGTCGACGCCGCCGGGCGCGACCTCGGCGTCCTCGACCACACGGCGCGCCGGGCCCCG
>WHTX01000096.1:12832-16017 GCA_009377505.1 Acidimicrobiia bacterium | reverse complement strand
GCCCTGCCCAGCGGCGCGCTAGCCGACGTCGCGGGCGGTGACGGCCAGCGCGCCGCTGGGCAGGGCCGTGCCTTGAGCCGGCTCGACGATCTCGAGGGGCACGTCGAGCACGTCGAGCACCTTTCGCCAGCCGGCCACGGCCACCTGGGTCTGGTCGAGGATCTCGCCGATCTCGGCCACCGGTGTCTGGAGCTGGGCGACGAGGAACAGGCAGGCGACGAGCTCGCCCACCTCGAGGCCCCAGCCCGGCCCGAACCAGGCGCCGACCGCCCCGATGGAGGCGAGGGCCACGGCGCCGAAGAGGTCGCCGAGGGTGGACGTCATCGAGGCGAAGCCGGTGGCGGACATGTGCGCCCGGTACTGGGCGCTCACCGCCGTCCCGATGCGGCGCCCGGCCCGGCCCTGCACGCCGTAGGCCCGGATGGTGGCCGCTCCCATCAGCGCTTCGGAGACCTCGCCCATGGTGCCACCCACGGCCTCGCGCACCTGCTCGTAGGCCCGGAGCTGGCGCCGCTGGAAGAAGCGCAGCAACGGCAGCATCGCCCCGAGGATGGCCCCGGCCACGAGGGCGAGCTGCCAGGAGAAGACGGCCATGACGGCGAGGAGCACGACGATGAGGACCGAGTCGACCACCCAGGCCACGGCCCCCCAGGACAAGAAGCGGGAGATGGTCTCGATGTCGCTCGTCACCCGGGCGAGCCAGACGCCGCGCCGCCCCTCGCTGTGGACGGCCAGGCTGAGGCGGCCGATGTGCTCGAAGGCCCGGGTGCGCAGTTCGTAGAGCGTCACCTCGGCCGCCGTGCTCAAGCGGCGCAGTGTGAAGCGGCTCACGACGTAGACGGCCAGGATGGTGGCGCCGGCCAGGGCGCTGGCCCCGGCCACGAAGCCGGGGCGGAAGGGACCAGCCACGCCCCGGTCGATGACCTGCTGCACGAGGATGGGCACCGACACCTTGCCGACGGCCATGGCCAGGGCGGCGACGACGGTGACGGCGAGCCCGCGGCGCAGGGCGGGCGACTCGCGCAGGGCGCGGCGGAGCACGACGAGCGCCTGGCTGGCGTGCTCGCCGGTGTTGCCGAGCCCATCGGCGTTGGCCTCCGCTCGCTGGCCAGGGTCGGCGGGTGGCTCCCCAGGCTCGCCTGTCGTGCCGGTGGAGGGCAGGTCCGTGCTGGTCAGGGCACCCGCTCCCCGGTACCTGTGGCCCGGGCGGTCTCGTCGCGCTCGTAGGCGCGGGCGAGGGCGGCGTAGGCGGGCAGGCCGAGCAGGTCCTCGTGCCGGCCCGTGGCCGCCACCCGGCCACCGTCGAGGAAGACGACCCTGTCCGCCAGCCGGATGGTGGAGAGCCGGTGGGCGACGACCAGTAGGGTCGGCGCGTCGGCCGCGCCGGGGGCGAGCCCGGCAAGGATCTCCGCCTCGACCACGGGGTCGACGGCGGAGGTGGCGTCGTCGAGGACCAGGAGGCCGGGCCGGCGGACGAGCGCCCGGGCCAGGGCCACACGCTGGCGCTCCCCGCCCGAGAGGGTGACGCCCCGCTCGCCCAGCACGGTCGCCGTGCCCCGACCCAGGGCGGCCACGAAGCCGTCGGCACGCGCCACCCGCAGCGCCTGCCACACGTCGGCGTCACCGACACCGCCAGCCCCGAGGGCGACGTTGGCGGCCACGGAGTCGGCGAAGAGGTAGGCCTCCTGCAGCACCAGGACCGCCCGCAGGCCGAGGGCATCGGGGTCGGCTTCGGTGAGGGGCACGCCGCCGAGCAGCACCCGGCCTTCGTCGGGGTCGGCGAGGCGCACCACGAGCTCGCACAACGTGCTCTTGCCGCGGCCCGTGGCGCCCACGAGGGCGACGGTCTCCCCGGGGGCGATCTCGAGGTCCACCCCGTCGAGCACGGCCACGCCGTCGCGGCGCACCACCACCCCCTCGAGGGCGAGGCCGAGGGGGCCGGGGGGGACGGGGGTGGGGGACGAGGGCGGCGGTGGCAGGGCGGTGCCGCTGTGGAGGGCGGCGTCGATGCGGTCGAGTGAGACGACGGCCAGGGGCAGCATGCCCAGCAGGTAGCCGAGCATCCGGAGCGGGAACCCCAACAGGCCGAGGAGGGTGACGGCCTGGACCAGCTCGCCCGTGGTCAACGCCCCTCCCGAGATGCGCCAGGCGCCAACGGCGACGGTGAGGACGGCAGCGGCGTTGGGGAGCTGGTCGAGGAGGGGCTCGTACGTGGCCCGGCGCCGAACCAGGTCGAGGCGCGTCACCAGCAGCCTTTGGGAGGCAACGTCGAAGCGGGCCACCTCGGCGGCCTCGCGGCCCAGGGTCTTGACCACCAGCGCGCCGTCGAAGCTCTCGTGGGCGAGGGTGGAGAGGTCGCCCAGCCGGGCCTGGCCGAGCGCGGCAGGCCGTTCGATGCTGCGGGCGTAACGCTGGTTGAGCACGACGAGGAGGGGGATGAGGCCGACCCCGATGACGGCGACGACCGGGTCGACGAGGGTCAAGGACACGGCGGCCCCGACGCCGAGGACGGCGACGCTGACCGAGAGCGGCAACGGGTAGAGGGAGTCGACGGCCCGGTCGACGTCGTTGTCGAGGGTGGACAGCGCCTCGCCGGTCGGGTGGCTGCGGAGGTGGGCCAGCTCGACGGCCAGGTAGTGGGCGGCCAGGCGCTCTCGCAGGGTGACCTGCACGCGGCGGGCGAACATGGTGCCGAAGACGCGCCGCCCGACGATGCCCGCGCCCCGGGCGACGGCCACGGCGACGACCAGGCCGGCAGCCCCGAGCACGACGGCAGCCCGCACGTTCCCGTCCCGCAGGGCGGGGACGACGGCCCGGTCGGTGAGCCGCCCGACAACGGCGGCGCCGGCGACGATGGCCAGCGCGTACAACGTCGCCGCGGCGAGCGAGAGGAGCAGGGGGCCGGGGTGCATGCGGGCGAAGCGCCACAGCAGGCTGAGGGCCCGCCGCCCGAGCCCCGGCGGCCCGGCCTGGCGAGGTGCGAGCACCCGGACACGCTATGCCTGCAGCGCGGCATCGCCGTCGAATCGCCTGGCCGGCCTGGGCCGCGGCCGCGAGACTCCCCGATCGTGGACAGCACGGTGCCCCTGCCGCGGGGCTTCTCGGCTCACGTCGCCAACGTGGGGGTCAAGGACGACACGGACGACTTCGTCGTCGTCGCCTCCGAGGCGCCGTGCGCCTCGGCG
>WHTX01000096.1:0-12822 GCA_009377505.1 Acidimicrobiia bacterium | reverse complement strand
AGCACGCGGGGGGCGGGACGCTACGGGCCGCGGTGGTCGTCTCGAAGAACGCCAACGTGGCCACGGGGCCGACCGGCGAGGCGCACGCCCGCGAGCTGGCCGCGGGGGTGGCTGCGGCGCTGGGCATCGAAGCCGGCGACGTGCTCGTGGCCTCGACCGGGGTGATCGGCCGCCTCTACCCCATCGACCGGGTGCGCGCCGGGCTCGCCGCCCTGCGCTGGCCCTTCGAGGACACCGACGCCCTCAGCGCCGCCCGGGGGATGATGACCACCGACACCCGGCCCAAGGTGGCCGTGGCCACCGTGGCCGAAGCCCGCCTCGTGGGCATCGCCAAGGGGGTGGGCATGATCGAGCCCGACATGGCCACGATGATCGCGCTCGTCGTCACGGACGCCGCCGTGCCGCCCGGGTTGCTCGACGCCGGGTTCCGCCGGGTGGTGGACCGCACCTTCAACGCCCTCAGCGTGGACACCGACACGTCGACCTCGGACACGGCTGCCGTGCTCGCCAACGGGCTCGCCGGCCCGGTCGACCCGGGCGCCTTCGAGGCGGCGCTCGGCGCGGTGTGCCTCGACCTCACCCGGCAGATGGCGAGCGACGGCGAAGGGGCGACGAAGCTGCTCGTGGTCCACGTCGACCAGGCCCGCGACGAGGGCCAGGCCAAGAGGGTGGCGAAGGCCATCGTGAACTCGCCGCTGGTGAAGACGGCGGTGCACGGCGCCGACCCCAACTGGGGGCGGGTGGCCATGGCCGTGGGCAAGTGCAGCGACGACCTCGACATCGAAGAGGACCGCGTGGTCATCCGCTTCGGCTCCCACGAGGTCTACCCCCGGCCGCTCGACGAGCGGGGGCTCGAGGCGCTCGCGGCCACCATGGCCGCCGCCGAGGTCCTCGTCCACGTGTCCCTCGGCATCGCCGCGGGCGAGGCCACCGTCTACGGCTGCGACCTCTCGGACGGCTACGTCCGCATCAACGCCGACTACACGACGTGAGGGGCGGGCCGCCCCACGTCCTGGCGTCCTCGGCCGGGGGGTGCCGGCCGCCGGCGTCGCCGGGGCAGTCACACCCGCCAGGCGGAGAAGTCCACGTCGGCGGGCACCGGCACGAACAGCGAGCGCCTCGGGCCCTCGACGTCCCGGGAGATGTGGCCCTGCCCGGTGGTGTCGTCGGCCAGCAGTACCTCGCCCGGGCCGAGGACCCGCTTCTCGCCCGTGCCCGACTCGAGTGAGACCGAGCCGGTGAGGTTCACCACGAACTGGCGGCGGGGGGCGACGTGGAAGTCGATGAACTGGTCGGGAAGGTTCTCCCGGAAGGCGATGCCGGTCGCGGGGACGAACCTCGAGATGAACCCGTAGGGGTTCTCGATCATCGGCACCTCGAGGTCCTCGAAGTGCGACTGGCCGTCCTCGCCGGTGAACACACGGGTGATGCGCATCGCCGCACATCATGGCCGCCCCGATCACGCCTTCGCCGCTTGCTCCTTCAGCCAGGCCTCGATGAGCCACCCGGCGATGGACATGCCGCCCCGGGGGCACGGCGGCAGGTCGTCGGCCCGGTACCAGCCGGCGTCGACGATCTCCTCCTCCTGGAGGACCAGGTCACCACCGGCGTAGCGGGCCCGGAACCCGATCATCAGCGAGTGGGGGAAAGGCCAGGGCTGCGAGCCGAAGTACTGGACGTCGACGACGTCGATGCCCACCTCCTCCTTTATCTCGCGCACGACGCACTCCTCGAGGGACTCGCCCGGCTCCACGAAGCCGGCGAGCGCCGAGTAGAAGCGGCCCGGGAACTGGCGCCCGTGGGCGAGCAGCACCTCCTCCTCGGCGCCGCCGCGGGTCACGATGGTGATCGTGGCCGGGGACAGGCGCGGGTAGGACAACAGCCCGCAGGCGGGGCAGAGCCGGGCCCGTTCGCCGGGCGAGGGCTCGGTGGCGGCGGCGCAACGACCGCAGAACTGGTGCGTCCGGCCCCAGTTGACGAGCTGCTCGGCCCGTCCGGCGAGCGTCCAGTGCAGCTCGGGCACCTTCCCGTAGAGCTGGCGCAGCGGCGTCCACTCGTGGCCCTCGGGCGCGCCCTCGAGGTCGAGGGGCACGTCCACCCCGAACACCCACTTGTCGTCGAGGTGGCCCATGACGTGGGTGACCGGGTTCTCGAGCATCGACTCGACCGACGAGGGGATGCGGGGCCCCTCGTCGCCGACGACGACGAGGATCTCGCCTCGGCGGACGTAGAACCAGTAGGCCTCGCCGATCCGGCCGTCGGGGGTGCGCATGTGTGCCTCGAACATCGTCCCGCAGTACAGCACAGCGGCGCGTGCGGTCGCGCCCCGCCACGTCGGGGCCCCACGCCACCGGGTGGGCGCCCGGGGCAGCGGTAGCGTGCAGGCGTGACGAGCGGGCCGTGCTCGGGGTGCGGTGCCCTGGTGCCCGACTCGGCCAGCTTCTGCCCGAGCTGTGGGTCGCCCCTCGACGCCGACGTCGACCTCCGCACCGGCCCCGGGCTGCAACCGGCGGGGGCGCCCGGGCAGCCGCCGGCGTCGCCCGAACAGGTGGCCTCGCCCGGGCGCCGCGGGCCCTCCGGCGTGGTCATCGCCGTTGTGGTCGTGGCTGTCCTCGTCGCCGCCCTGGTGCTCGGCGACTGCTCGGGTGACGACTCGGCCGAGCCGCCGACAACCACGACCACGACCACGACCCAACCGTCCTCGAGGAGGTCGGCGCCTGGGCCGAGCCTCGGCCGGCGGGGCACCACCTCGACGTCAGCCGTGACGACCAGCACTGCGCCGCCGGCCGAGGTCGCCGCGCTCGGCCTCGAGGGGAGCTTGTACGTCCTGCGCGCTGACGGCCAGATCAGCAGCGTCGACCTCGCCACCGGCCGGGCGCGCCAGGTGCTGGCCGGCGGCGCGCTCAGCGGCCTGGGGCTGACGACGCTGGCCGTGCTCGAGGCCGGCGCCGTGTTCGGGGACTGGGACGGCGGGTCCACGGCCCTCGCCTTCGACGGCTCGGCCCCCGTCGAGCTCGGCAGCTCGTCGCTGGCCGCGGCGTCGCCGGCGTTCGCCGTCCTCGCCGATCGGGACCTCGCCTCCTTCACCGTCGTGGACGGCCACGGCCGGGAGCTGACCGCGTTCGGCTCGGACGTCGGCGCCAGGGCCTTCGTCGAGGGCGTCGCCGGTGGGCGGGCAGTCCTGCAGGCCAGCGGCCGCATCGGCCTCGTCGACCCCTTCAGCGGCTCGGCCGAGGTCGTAGCCACCGGGCACGTCCTCGCCGCCAACGACTGGGGGCTGGTGCGAGTGGACTGCCCGGCCCTCCTCAGCTGCCAGCTTGTCTGGGGCCCGTGGGGCGACATCGACCGAACGACGGTCGCCCTGGCCACGCTGCCGCCCGACACCTTCGCGGCGGAGCTGGCCGCCGACGGCGCCGCACTCCTGGTCCAGTCCCGCGCCGGCTGGTGGCTGCTCGGCGCCGAGGGCGAGACTCTGCTCCAGGGCGCCGCCACCCAACAGGTCCGCGCCCTCGGTACGGCGGAGGCGGTGGCTGTGCAGCGCACCGACGTGGTCACCCTCCACCACGTCGACGGGCGGGTCGTCACGGTCCTCGACCTCGGTACGGGCGCCGAGCTGCGGCGGCCCGTCGTCGCCCTCAGCTACGTCCCGGCGCGCTGATCCCCCCGCCCCGGAAGGCGGGGGGACCAGCCCAGGTACCCGTCGACTCGGTGAGACGGTCGTCAGGACGTGACCGGCGCCGCCTCGGTGCTCGGCAGCTCGCCGGCCATCGACTCGGTCTTGCGCTTGGAGAACGCGATGGCCCCGAGCAGGATCACCAGGGCCGCCCCGGCCACCACGAGGCGGGCCGCGTCGTTGTCCTCGAGGTTGATGATCGCCGGCAGGATGAGCAGGGACACCAGGTTCATGACCTTGATGAGCGGGTTCAGCGCCGGGCCGGCCGTGTCCTTGAACGGGTCGCCGACCGTGTCGCCGATGACCGCGGCCTTGTGGGCCTCTGATCCCTTGCCGCCCTCGTGGCCGTCCTCGATGTACTTCTTGGCGTTGTCCCAGGCGCCACCGGCGTTGGACAGGTAGTTGGCCATGAGCTGACCGGTCAGGATGACGGCGGCGAGGAAGGCGCCGAGGGCCAGGTAGCCGATGCCGAAGCCGATGATGACCGGGCTGAGCACGGCGAGGAGCGCCGGCGTGGCCAGCTCCCGAAGGGAGGCAGTCGTGCAGATGTCGATGACGGGGCCGTAGTCGGGCCGCTTCGTGCCGGCCATGATCTTGCCGTCGGCGAACTGGCGGCGGACCTCCTGGACCACCACGGCGGCGGTGCGGCCCACGGCCCTGATGGCGAGCGCCGAGAACAGGAAGGCGATGGAGCCCCCGATCAGCAGCCCGATGAACTGCTCGGGGTCAGCGACGTTGATCTGCACGGCGTCGAAGACCGTGCGGCCGGTCGCCTCGAGGTCCTCGAGCACCTCGGCGCCGAGGGTCTCGTTGCCGATCGTCTCGATGAAGCTGGCGAAGAGGGCCACGGCGGCGATGACCGCCGAGCCGATGGCGAAGCCCTTGGTCACGGCCTTGGTGGTGTTCCCCACGGCGTCGAGGGAGACCATGATCCGCTCGGGCTCGCCGTGGAACTCGCCCGACATCTCGGCGATGCCCGCGGCGTTGTCGGCCACCGGGCCGAACGTGTCCTCGGAGACCACGACCCCGGTGGTGGCGAGCATGCCCATGCCCACGAGGGCGACGAGATAGAGCGTGAACTGGATGTTGCCCCCGCCGAGGCCGATGGCGCCGCCGAGGGCGACGGCGATGGCCACCACGGCCCAGACGGAGGACTCGAGGCCGGACGACGTACCGGACAGGACCACGGTGGCCGGGCCGGTGCGGGCCGCCTCGGCGATCTCGCGGACCGGGGCCGTCTCGGTCGAGGTGAAGTACTCGGTGATGCGGCTCGCCACCTGGGCCAACAACAACCCGACGACGACGGCGCCGAACATGCGCCAGCCGACGTTGCTGACCCCGCCCTCGGGGTTGCCCACGTACACGAGGGCGAGGACCAGGGTGCCGACGACGGTGAGGACACTGGCCACGAGGAAGCCCCGGTTGATGGGGGCCATGGCCGAGCGGTCATTGTCGTTGGCCCGCACGGCGAACACGCCGACGATCGAGGCGAGCACGCCGAGCGCCCGGGCCCCGAGGGGGAAGAGGGCGCCGATGGCCCACAGTTCGGGGTTCTCGGGGAAGATCGAGGCGAAGGCGGGGACGCCGAGGATGATGGAGGCGACGAGGGTGACCTCGTAGGACTCGAAGAGGTCCGAGGCCATGCCGGCGCAGTCGCCGACGTTGTCGCCCACGTTGTCGGCGATGGTGGCGGGGTTGCGGGGGTCGTCCTCGGGGATGCCGGCCTCGACCTTGCCCACGAGGTCGGCGCCCACGTCGGCCGCCTTGGTGAAGATGCCGCCGCCGACGCGCAGGAAGAGCGCCAGGAGCGACCCGCCGAAGCCGAACCCGACGAGGATGGCCGAGGAGGTGTTCTGGAAGATCATCATGATGACCGTGGCCCCGAAGAGGCCGAGGCCGACGGTGAACATGCCGGCCACGCCGCCGGTGCGGAAGGCGACCTGCAAGGCCGCGGGCATGGAGCCCGTCTTGGCCGCCGCCGCCGTGCGCACGTTGCCCCGCGTGGCGAGCGTCATGCCGATGTAGCCGGTGAGCCCGGACATGAAGCAGCCAGCGACGAAGGCCAGCGTCCGGAAGATGCCCGACTGGGCGAAGGACAGGGCCTCGGTCCCATCGGCCTTCTTCACCGCTACCGACGTGAGGAACACGACGATGGCGACCGGTATGAGGATGTACCCGATGGTGCGGAACTGTCGCCGCAGGTACGCCCACGCGCCTTCCTGGATCGCGGTGGCGATCTCGATCATGGTCGGGGTTCCCTGGTCAGCGGCCAGGACCCCCTTCACGAGCACGAAGCCCACCCCAAGCGCGAGGAGGGCGACGATGGCTGATCCGATGAGGATGAACCACTCGCCCCCTGCCAGGGTGAACTCCTGATAGCCGCCTTCGGCTGCCAGAAGACCTCTCAATGCCTGCTCCCGATGCTTCGCGTCCCTGAGGGACGGATGAAGGACGGCACACCCTAGATTCCGGCGCGGATCACCGTCCAGAACCGCCCGACAGGCCTACCGGGGTGCGGCCGACCACCGTCAGCGGACGAGCCAGTCACCAGGGCGGTCGCCCTCGGGGAAGAGGCGCTCACCGAAGCGGCGCATGCCGGCGAGCCAACGGTCCACGTCGGCCGCCTTGCGCTCGACGTAGGTGTGCACCTCGGGATGGGGCAGGACGTGGAAGCGCTCCTGCTGCACGGCGGAGAGGACAGCCTCGGCCACCTGGTCTGCCTCGAGCACGCCGTCGGCGGCCGCGGCGCGGAACTCGCTACGGCCGGCGGGGTCGCCCACGGAGGCCAGGATGTTGGTGCGCACCGCCTGGGGGCAGAGCACCGAGACGCGGACGCCCTGGTGGTGGTGGGCGACGTGGAGCCACTCGGAAAGGGCCACGTCGGCGTGCTTGGTGATGGCGTAGACGACCGAGTCCATCTGGGTGAGCAGGCCGGCGGCCGATGCCGTGTTGACCAGGTAGCCCTCGCCCCGCTCGATCATGGAGGGGAGCACGGCCCGCGCCGCGTACACGTGGGCCATGACGTGGACCTGCCACATCTTCTCGAAGGCGCGGTTGTCGAGCTCGAGCCCGCCGCGGCGCCCGTAGCCGGCGTTGGACATGAACAGGTCGATGGCGCCGTGCGCCGCGAGCGTGCGGTCGACGAGGGCCTTGACCGCCGCTTCGTCGGACACGTCGGGGGCGGCCGCGGTCCCCTTGTCGGGGCCGATCTCCGCGGCGACGCGCTCGGCCCGCTCCCCGTCGCGGTCGACGACCACGACGTGGCGTGCCCCCGCGGCCACGAACCGTTTGCAGCAGGCCTCACCGATGCCGCTGCCCCCACCCGTCACCACCGCAACACGTCCAGCCAGGTCCATGGGCGCGGATCGTAGGTGGTGGGCGCCGCCGGCGCCGTCAGGCCGTGGGGTCGAGCACCCGGCCGAGGAACAGCAGCTCGCCGGTGCTGTCCTGCTCGATGGCGACGAGGAAGGCCCGGTCGACGTCGAGCGTGGCCGGTGGCGGCATGGAGGTGGCGCCGACGACGAGGCCGGTGGCGGCGGTGGCGACGGTCCCCTCCTCGTCGACGGCGACCGTCGCCTGGTGGAAGGCGCCGCTGACGTGCAGGTCCTCTCCGGCGGGGCCGACCACGATGCCTGACAGGTCGGCGAGCTCGGGGTCGAAGACGTCGACCAGGCCGAGGCGCTGGAGGGCGGGCACGAGGTCGGCCTCGGCGGCGAAGGCGAACTTGGGCAGGGAGAGCTCGACCTGGTGGTCGCCGCGCTGATGGCGCACGGTGCCGAGCACGTCACCGATCCTCGCCTCGACGTCGGCGAAGCGGCCCTCGTCGGGGACCACGACCCGCATCGAGTAGCCGCCGGCGTAGGGCAGCCTGACCGCCGCCCATCCCTCGCCGGCGACGTAGTCGGTGCGGACCGAGCCGTGCATCGTGTCGGCTTGCACCGTGCTCCCGTCGCGGGCGGTGAAGGCCGCCGGGGCGGTTCGGGCCTCGTCGAAGCTGGTCAGCCAGTTGCCCGAGAAGAAGACGGCGTTGGCGAGCACGAGCCGGGTGAGGTCGGTGACGCTGCCCTCGGGCAACAGGTCGGTGATGTGGTCCTCGGTGCGCTCGGCCACCCAGGCGTTGACGGCGGCGCGGCCTGCCTCGGGGTCGGCCACGAAGTCGAGCGGCTCGAGCGCGGCGCCGTAGCTCTGGGCCAGGCGGTCGAGGTAGGCCGCCTCGATGGGGAACCCGGCCTGGCCGAAGGCGCCGTTGGCGATGCCGAGGCGTAGTGCCTCGAAGCCTGCCGGGCCGGCTTCGGGGTTGTTGACCTGCTGGTCGAGGTGGTGCCTCGTGTCGTGCCAGCTCGAGCTGTCGGTGGTGATGCAGAGCAGCGCCCGGAGCTGGTCGGCCGTTGCGCCGGCGGCGCCAGGCTCGACCATGGACAGGGCGAGGGCGATGCTGTGGGGCGAGAAGAACAGGTTGCCGTCCTCGCCGGCGGCGAGCTCGCGATAGAGCTCGGTGGCGAGGTGGCGATCGGCCCCGACGACGGCCTGCTGGGCCGGCGGGGTGCTCTCGGTGGGCCCCGGCGCCTGGGCTGGCACCGGCGGACCGGTCGTCTCGTCCCCGCCGGACGTGCTCGAGGCGGCGGAGGCGCCGGCACCGCCGCCGCACGCCGCGGCGGCCAGGCCGACAGCGCCGAGGAGGGCGACGGGGAGGGTACGGCGGCGGCTGCGGGCGGTGCGGGCCATGGCCGATCAGACGCTCCGCGCCGGCGCCCAGGTTCCCCGCGCCCCGCCGCCCGTCACGTATGGCACCTCCTGGTGCCTGTCTCGTCAGGGCCTAGCTCCAATGCCGTTCAGTTAGAACTACATCGGCGTGATTCGCGACGGACCGACTTCGCGTCCCACCCGGTCACGTAGCGCTCGTCGAGCCGGTCGACGCTTATCTGAGTGGCATTGGGCCTAGCTCACGTGGTACGGAATCGATGTCACCACCGTGTTCCGCCGGAAGAGCAGCCTGCCCTTGAGCAGGAGGGCCGACTGGTTGTGCAGCAGGTGCTCCCACCAGTGGTTCACCACGAACTCGGGGATGATAACGGTGACCACGTCCCTCGGGCGCTGCTCGGTGATGTCGTCGACGTAGCGCAGCACCGAGCGGTTCAGGTCGCGGTAGGGCGAGTACAGGATCTCGAGGGGCACTTCGAAGCCGTACGCCGCCCATTGCTGTTGCATCCGGGCCTGCTCCTCCTCGTCGGAGGCGACATAGAGGGCGAGGAGGTGGTTGGGGCGCAGCGACTCGGCGTAGGCGAGCGCGGGCAGGACCCCCCGGTGCACGTTGCCCACGAGCACGATCACCGTGTTGTTCACGCTGATCGGCCGCACCTGCCCGGGCTCCACGGCCAGTGCCGCCCCCAGCCGCGTGTAGTGGCGGCTGATGCCCTTGAGCAGGGCCACGATGAGGGGGATGAGCACCACCGGCACCCAGGCGCCCTGGGTGAACTTGGAGATCACCACGATCCACAGCACGGCGAAGGTGGCGGTAGCCCCCACCACGTTGATGGCCAGCCCGAGCTGCCAGCGGCGCTCGCGCAGGCGACGGTGGTGCAGCACCATGCCCGCCTGGGAGATGGTGAAGCTGAGGAACACCCCGACGGCGTACAGCGGGATCAGGGCGTTCGTGAGGCCGCCGAAGGCGACGAGCAGCAGCCCGGCGGCCACGGCGAGCGCCACCACGCCGTTGGAGAAGACGAGCCGGTCACCCCGAGTGGCCAGCTGGCGGGGCAGGTAGCCGTCCCGGGCGATGAGCTGGGAGAGCCGGGGGAAGTCGGCGTAGGCCGTGTTCGCCGCGAGGAGCAGGATCGCCGCCGTCGCCACGGTCAACACCACGTAGAGGAGGCCCCGACCGCCGAAGATCTGCTCGCCCAGCTGGGAGATGACCGTCTCGTCCTCGTTGGGGATGGGCTTGAGCCGGTTCGCCACCACCGAGATGCCCACGAAGTAGGTGCCGAGGATGAGGGCCATCGCCGTGAGCGTGGTGGCCGCGTTGCGGGACTCGGGCCGCCGGAAGGCGGGGACGCCGTTGGAGATGGCCTCGACGCCGGTGAGCGCGACCGCACCGGAGGAGAACGCCCGCATGAGCAGCAGCAGCGCGATACCGGGCAGCACCCCCGGCGTTCCGGTGTTCTCGACCAGCCACTCCTCTCGCTGGCCGACGACCGGCTGGGCATCGAGCCCGCCGCCGAAGATCCGCCAGAGCCCGACCCCGATCATCGTGCCCATCACGACGATGTACAGGTAGGTGGGGATGGCGAAGATCGTGCCGGACTCCTTCAGCCCCCGGAGGTTGGCCAGGGTCAGCACGGCGACGAAGACCAGGCACAGCTCGACCCGGTAGGGTCGGAGCGACTCGACGGCGGAGAGGATGGCCGCCACCCCGGCGGACACCGACACGGCCACGGTGAGGACGTAGTCGACGAGTAGCGACGCCCCCGCCACCAGCGAGGGCATCTGGCCGAGGTTCTCCTTGGCCACCACGTAGGAGCCGCCGCCGCTCGGGTAGGCGAAGATCGTCTGGCGATAGCTCGCCGCCACGATCGCCAGCAGGATCGCCACCACGATCGAGATGGGCACGAGCCACTTGAAGGCGTCCATGCCCGTCGAGGGGATGAGGACGTGGAGGATCTCCTCCGTGGCGTACGCCGTGGAGGAGATGGCGTCGGATGAGAAGACTGCCAGGGCGACCGTCTTGAGGAGCCGCTGGTGCTCTTCTTCGTGGGAGGCGAGCGGCCTGCCCACGAGCACCCGCTTCAGGGTCGCCAACATGCGAAGCGGCACGCTACCCGCATCGCCCGCGAGGGTGGTGCACGTGACTGGCGCCCCGCCCTGGCCACCCGGGTGCACAGCCGCCGCGGGGCGCCGGGTTAGCATCGGGGTCCTCCGAGCCGCCTGGAGGGAACGTGCATGTCGTGGTCGTCGGCTGCGGCCGAGTCGGGAGCGAGTTGGCGGTGACGCTCGCCGAGGACGGCCACACGGTCGGGGTCATCGACAAGAACGCCACCGCGTTCCGCCGCCTCCACGACGACTTCACGGGGGTCGCCGTGGTCGGCTACGGCTTCGACCGCGACACGTTGCTCTCCGCCGGCATCGACCGGGCCTCCGCCCTCGCCGCGGTGACGAACGGCGACAACTCCAACATCGTCACCGCTCGCGTGGCGAGGGAGTCCTTCGGCATCGAGCACGTCGTCGCCCGCATCTACGACCCGCGGCGGGCCACGGTGTTCCAGCGCCTGGGCATCCCCACCGTGGCCACCGTCTCCTGGACGACCGACCAGGTCCTCCGCCGGCTCCTGCCCGAGGACAGCCACGTCGACTGGCTCGACGCCTCGGGCGGGGTCGGCCTCGTCGAGTTGGCGGTGCCCAAGGCCCTGGCCGGTCGGCGCTTCGCCGATCTCGAAGAGCCCGGCCAGTGGGCGACGAGCCTGGTGACCCGCCTGGGCACGGCCCAGCTCGCCGCGCCCGGCCTGGTGGCGCAGGAGGGCGACCGCGTGCACCTCACGGTCCGTCTCGACGCGATCGGTCGGCTGCGGGAGCGCTTCGGCACGGCCGCCTCGCCGAGCGCCGCCGGGGCGGGGCGCTGACGTGCAGGTGGTGATCGCCGGGGGCGGGAACGTGGGCAGCTTCATCGCCCGCGAGCTGCGCCAGGCCGGCCACAGTGTCAAGGTGCTCGACCAGCAGGCCGCCGTGGTCGAGCGCCACGCCGCCGACGGCGACGGCATCGACTGGGTCGTGGCCGACGCCTGCGAGTTCCGCTCGCTCGAGGAGGCCGAGCTGTTCGCCAGCGACGTGGTGGTGGCCGCCACGGGGGACGACGAGGACAACCTGGTCGTGTCCCTGCTCGCCCGCCAGGAGTTCGGCGTGCCCCGCATCGTGGCCCGGGTCAACCACCCGAGCAACCAGTGGTTGTTCAACGAGACCTGGGGGGTGGACGTCGCTGTCTCGACGCCCCACCTGCTCACCTCGGTGGTGGAGGAGGCGGTGAGCGTGGGGAGCCTCGTGCGCCTGCTCCGCCTGGAGCAGGGCAAGGTGACCCTCGTCGAGGTGACCCTCGACGACGACGCGCCCGTCATCGGCCGAGCCCTGCGCGAGCTGGACACGCCCCACGACGCCACGATCGTCGCCGTCATCCGCGAGCAGCACGTCGTGGTCCCCCGGGGCGACACCGTGCTCGAGGTGGGCGACGAGGTCCTGGCCCTGGTCAGCCCGGAGGCCGAGGCCGAGCTGCGCGGCCTGCTGGAGTAGCCGCTGTGCGCCCCGAGGACGGCCGGGCTCGCCGGGGGCCCCGGGCGGTGCTGGCCGCCGCGCTGCTGGTGCTGTGCGCCGTCGTGCTCGGCGTGCACGCCCTCGCCGGGGCGCGGACCACGCGTGGCTGGTTCTCCGGCGAGCAGGGCGGCCTGGCCGACCTCGCCTGGCGACAGGCCGAGTGCCTGGGCCGCGCCCTCGTCGAGGTGGTGCCGGCGGGGGCGACGGTGCACGTGCCCGCGGAGCTCGGCCTGCTCGCCCAGCGCCTCGGCGAGCACGCCTTCCGCCGGGGCACCGTGGTCGCCTCGGCGGCGGAGGCCGACGTCACGCTCACCATCACCAGCACCGCGGGGCAGGGCTGTGACGGGATGACGCTCGGGACGGCGCCGCCGAGCACGGTGGCCTCCTGATGTCCGAGCTGGCCTTGGCGCTCGCCTTCTTCCTCGTGGTCGGCCTCGGCCCTGCCTACGCCCTCACCGCCAACCCGGCGCTGGCCGTGGCCGCCTCGGGCACGACGACGGGGCTGGTCGCAACGGTGGCGGCGACGGCCAGCCTGGTAACGGGCACTGCCCTGTGGCCCTGGGTGCTGGCATCGACCCTCGCCGGCTGGGTGGCAGGAGGGCTCGCCTGGGCCCGGCGGCGGCACGGGACGGGGCCACGGCCGACCGGCCCGCTCAGCCTCGACCGTTTCAGGGCGGGGCGGAGGGACGGGCCCGGCGGAGCGCCCCGCGATGGGCTCCGCGGCGGGCGCGGCGACGGGCTCGGCCCCGGCCCGTGGGCGGCGCTACTTCTCCGCTCAATTCGCGCTGGCTCGACGTCGTACAGGGCTTTCCGGTTAGCGCGTGCGCGATGGGCGAGCCGCTCCTCGTTGACCA
>WHTX01000095.1:556-16101 GCA_009377505.1 Acidimicrobiia bacterium | reverse complement strand
GCTCGGGCGCTTCGAGCTGCCCGTGCCCGGCGCGCACAACGCGGCCAACGCCGCCGCGGCCACGGCCCTGGCCCTCGAGGCCGGGGCGAGCGCCGACGCAGCCCGTGCCGCGCTGGCCCGTTTCGCCGGCGTGGCCCGTCGCCTGCAGTTCCGCGGCGAGGCTGCCGGCGTCACCTTCGTCGACGACTACGCCCACCTGCCCACCGAGGTGGCCGCGGCCATCGCCGCCGGCCGGGCCGGCGGGTGGCGCCGGGTGGTCGCCGTGTTCCAGCCGCACCGCTACTCCCGGGTGAGCGCCCTGTGGCGCGACTTCGCCGACGCCTTCCTGGACGCCGACGTCGTCGTGCTCACCGATGTCTACGCCGCCGGCGAGGCGCCCCGGCCCGGGGTCACCGGCAAGCTGCTGGTGGACGCGGTGCTCGACGCCCACCCCCGCGCCGTCGTCGCCTACCTGCCGCACCGGGCCGACCTCGTCGGGTACATGGCCGCCCGGGCGCGCCCCGGCGATGTTTGGCTGACCCTCGGCGCGGGTGACCTGACCTCCGTGCCCGACGAGGTCCTCCCCGTGCTGCGCGACCGGGTGGCGTCGAGCCCGCTCACGGAGCCCGCGGCTGTCCCTGCTGCGGTGCCCGCCGACGAGGCCGGGCGGGGCTCATGAGCTCGGCGGCCGGCGCGGTGGCGGCCGCGCTCGAGGCTGCCGCCACCCGGCTCGGGCCCATGGCGCGGGCCGAGGAGCCGATCGGGCCCCGTACCACGTACCGGGTGGGGGGCGCGGCCCGCCTCTACGTCGAGGTGGACGACGTCGCCACCCTCGACCGGGTGGCCGAGGTGGTCGCCGCCACCGGTGTCCCTACGCTCGTCGTCGGCCAGGGTTCCAACCTCCTCGTGGCCGACGCGGGCTTCGACGGCCTGGCCATCGCCCTCGGGCCCGGGTTCGGCGGTGTGGAGCACGGCGACGCCACCTCGCCCTCCGGGCGGCCCCCGACCGGACCGGTCGGGGACGCCGGGCGGGCGTGGGCGCAGGTCGGGGGTGGCGCGCGCCTCCCCGTCGTCGCCCGCCGCCTCGCCCGCGCCGGCCTCGGCGGGTTCGAGTGGGCCGTGGGGGTGCCCGGCTCGATGGGCGGTGCCGTGCGCATGAACGCCGGCGGCCACGGCTCGGACCTCGCCGCGTGCCTGGTCCTCGCCGAGGTGGTCGACCTGCGCACGGCCGAGCGGCGAGCCTGGTCGGCGGCGGAGCTGGCGTTCGGGTACCGGCGCTCGGCACTCGGGCACGCCCACGTCGTCACCGGGGCCGAGCTCGCCCTCGAGCGTGGCGACCCCGCTCGCTCCCTGGCCCTCCTCGACGAGATCGTCGCCTGGCGGCGGGCCAACCAGCCCGGGGGCCAGAACGCCGGGTCGGTCTTCACGAACCCGCCCGGCGACCACGCCGGCCGCTGGGTCGAGGCCGCGGGCTGCAAGGGCCTGCGCCTCGGCAGCGCCGAGGTCTCGGCCAAGCACGCCAACTTCATCCAGGCCGACCCCTGCGGGCGAGCGGGCGACGTCTGGCGGCTCATGGCCGAGGTGCGCCGCCGGGTGGTCGCGGCGGGGGGGCCGGACCTGTGGCCCGAGACGGTGCTCGTGGGCTTCCCCGCCGTTGCGCCCGTGGGCGGGCCCACCGAGGGGAGGGTGGCGGGGTGACCACCCAGGCCGCCGACCGCAGGGTCGTGGTCGACCCCCGCTTCGCCGAGCGGCGGGCGCAGGTCGAGCGAGACTCGCGTCGGCGGCGGCGGAACCAGCTGCTCGGCGGGGCTGCGGTGCTCGCGCTCGCCGCGGCCTGCATCGGCGCCCTGCGCAGCCCGCTCTTCGACGTGGACGCGATCCAGGTGGTGGGCGCCGAGCACACCCCGGTCGCCGAGGTGGTGGCGGCCTCGGGCATCGTCATCGGCCAGCAGCTCTTCGACGTCGACGGGGGTGCCGCCGCCCGCCAGCTCGAGGCCCTCCCCTGGGTGCGCCGTGCCCGTGTGGCCCGGGCCTGGCCCGGGGGGGTGCGCATCTCTGTCGTCGAGCGCACCCCAGTCGCCCAGGTGGCCGTGGCTGGGGGCGGCTGGTTCCTGGCCGACGGGTACGGGCGCCTCGTGGCCCAGGTGCCCGAGCCGGAGCCCGGGCTGCTCGTGCTCGACGGGGTCGTGCCTGCCGGCGCCGCCGCGGGGCTGCAGCTCTCGGACTGGGCCACCGGCGCCGCTGCCCTCGTCGGCCGTTTCGGCGAGCGGGTCGCCTCGCGTGCCCTCGGCGTCCGCTTCACGGGGGACGAGGCGGAGCGCAGCGTGGAGGTGCTCCTGCGGCCCGAGGTGGCGGCGGGTGACGAGGAGGGCGAGCTGCCCCCGGCCGTGGTCGTGGCCTTCGGCCCCGTCGGGGTCGAGGTGGGGGCCAAGCTCGACGCCCTCGAGGCCGTCCTCGGGCAGGTGGACGGCCGCTGCGTGGCGACAATCGACGTGGTCGTGCCCGCCGACCCGCGGGTCACCCGCCTCGAGGGGTGCGAATGACGCCTGGCGGCGCCCGGAGCGCTGGCGCACCATGGCTGATCGCCGGCGCGGCTCCCCGGCCTGCAGCGGGGTCCCCCGCTGGGGCGGGGACCGGTGGTAGTGTTCGCGGCCAGAGGCGCACCTACCGATCCGCCGCTGCTGAGCAACGAGTCCCTGGAACACCAGGTCGGTGTGGCCTTCACGGGTTGCAGCCTTGAGAAACGCAACGCGGACGTGGAGGTGCTGACCTACCAATGGCCGGAGTCCCCCAGAACTACTTGGCGGTGATCAAGGTCGTCGGCGTCGGCGGGGGCGGCGTGAACGCCGTCAACCGCATGATCGACGCTGGGTTGAAGGGCGTCGAGTTCATCGCCGTCAACACCGACGCCCAGGCGCTCATCATGAGCGACGCCGACGTCAAGCTGGCCATCGGGCGCGAGCTCACCCGTGGCCTCGGCGCGGGCAGCGACCCCGACGTCGGCCGCGAGGCCGCCGAGGAGGGCCGCGACGAGATCGCCGAGTCCCTGGCCGGCGCGGACATGGTGTTCATCACCGCTGGTGAGGGTGGCGGGACGGGCACAGGCGCCGCCCCCATGATCGCCGAGGCGGCGAAGGCCCAGGGCGCGCTCACCATCGCCATCGTCACCCGGCCCTTCGCCTTCGAGGGCCGCCGCCGGGGCCTGCAGGCCGAGCACGGCATTTCCCGCCTGAAGGAAAAGGTCGACACGCACATCGTCATCCCCAACGACCGCCTGCTGTCGGTGGCCGACGAGAAGACGTCGATGCTGAACGCCTTCAACATGGCGGACGAGGTGCTGCTCCAGGGCGTGCAGGGCATCACCGACCTGATCACCACTCCTGGGCTCATCAACACGGACTTCGCCGACGTGAAGATGATCATGAAGGACGCCGGGGCGGCTCTCATGGGCGTCGGCTACGGCTCGGGCGAAGGCCGGGCGCTCACCGCGGCGCGCGCCGCCATCTCGAGCCCGCTGCTCGAGTCCCAGATCGAAGGGGCGCGCGGCATCCTGCTCAACTTCTCCGGCGGGCCCGACCTGGGCCTGCTCGAGGTGAACGACGCCGCCGAGATCGTCCACGCCGTGGCCCACCCCGACGCCAACATCATCGTCGGCGCGGTCATCGACGACGCCATGGGGGACGAGATCCGGGTCACGGTCATCGCCGCCGGCTTCGACCGCAGCGACCCGCCATCGGGCGGGGGCGGCGGGGGCGGGGCGCACGAGCAGTCGGCGCCCAACGTCAAGCAGGCGAACGACATCTTCGGTGACGAGGACGACGACGAGCTGGGGATCGACGACGACGACTTCGACGTCCCGTCGTTCCTCCGCTGAGCAGCCGCGACACCGGAGCCGGCCGTGGGGGCGCTGACGTGGCCCGACGCCGGCCTCGTGCGCGAGCGCCTGGAGGCGGTCCGTGCCCAAATCGCCGCCGCGGGGAGCGACCCGGCCGGGGTCAGCGTGATCGCCGTGACCAAGGGCTTCCCCACAGAGGTGGTCGACGCCGCCCTGGGGGCAGGCCTCGCCGACCTCGGCGAGAACTACGCGCAGGAGCTGGTGGCCAAGGCCGAGGAGCTGGCCGGGCGGGCTGCGCCGACGGGCCAGGCGGCCGCCGCGGACGCGGTCGCCGTGCCGAGGTGGCAGTTCATCGGCCACCTCCAGCGCAACAAGGTGCGCCGGCTCGCGGCCCACGTGCACCGCTTCCAGAGCGTGGACCGGCCCGAGCTCGTCGACGAACTGGTCCGTCGTGCCCCCGGCGCCCGGGTGCTCCTCCAGGTGAACACCACGGGCGAGGCCCAGAAGGCGGGCTGTTCGCCCGAGGCGGTGGGGCCGCTGCTGGAGGGGGCCCGTGCGGGGGGCCTCGTCGTGGAGGGCCTCATGACCGTCGGGCCCACGCAGGCGGGCGCCCCAGCCCGCCCGGCGTTCGCCGCATTGCGGGGGCTCGTCGACCGCTTCGGCCTCGAGGTCTGCTCCATGGGCATGACCGACGACCTCGACGTGGCCGTGGGCGAGGGGTCGACGATGATACGGGTCGGTCGAGCGCTGTTCGGGCCGCGTCCCCGTCGGGAAGCGACGGCGGGGTAGCATCAGGGCGGCCGTCGGGAGGAGCCGTGGCGAGCATGTTGCGCAAAGTTGCCGAGTACCTCGGGCTGGCACCTGACGAGGAGTACGAGGAGTACGACGAGTACCCCGAGCGCGCCCCAGCGCCCGCGCCGACTCGCACCGGGCACGTCGTGCACCCGCCGAACACCTCACGGTCCCCGGTGACGGCCATGCCCGTCCGCCAGCCCGCGGCCGAGGACGACCAGCCTCGAGTCGCGCCGGTGCGCCCCTTGCCCACCCAGCAGAACGACACGGGCATCGTCGTGACCCGCCCGGCGAGCGCCCCCCGATCGCCGGTGTACGCCCGGCCGGTGACGGTGTCGCCCGGCGGCTTCGGTGACGCGCAGGAGATCGCCGACAAGTTCATGGCCAACCAGCCTGTGATCATGAACCTCGAGGGCCTCGAGCGCGACCTCTCCCGCCGGCTGATCGATTTCGCCAGCGGCCTCTGTTACGGCCTGTCCGGGACGATGAAGAAGGTGGCCAACCAGGTGTTCCTGCTTACCCCTGCCGACGTCGAGGTACCCGCCGAGGATCGCCGGCGCCTCGGGGATCGAGAGCTCGGCGACCTGTGACGTCGTTGATCTGCCTCGCGCTGGGCATCTACTCGCTGCTGATCCTGGTCCGCATCGTCCTCAGCTGGTTCCCCATCTCGTCGGGCGGGCTCATGGCCTCGGTCTACGGCGTCCTCTTCTCGGCCACGGAGCCCGTCCTCGGCGCCATCCGGCGGGTGATACCGCCCGTGCGCATGGGAGCGATGGGGCTCGACCTGTCGCCGCTCATCGTCCTCTTCGGCCTGCAGATCTTGCGGGGAGTCATCTGCTGAAGGTGCCGGCGCGGGGTATCCGCGCTCCGACGGCCGGCCTTCTGTACGCTGAAGCGTCATGGAGGTCACCCCTCAGCTGTTGAAAGAGGTGGAGTTCCGGGAGAAGTTCCGGGGCTATGACCCAGACGAGGTGGATGATTTCCTCGAGCGGGTCGGCGTCGCATACGCGCAACTCCAAGAGCGGCTCCGCGAAGCCAGCGACCAGATCGAGGCGGCCAACGCACGTGCCGCCCGGGCCGAGGCCCGGGCGCGCGACAGCTCTGACGCCGACGAGACGCTGCGCCGCACCCTGATCCTCGCCCAGCGGACAGCGGACACCGCTATCAGGGAGGCGGAGGAGCAGGCCGCTCGCATCGTCGCCGAAGCCGAGGCCAAGGTGCGCCAGCAGCTCGCCGGCAGCGAGGAGCGGGCGGCGCAGACCCTCGCCAGCTCCGAGGCCGAGAGCCGGCGCCGCGTCGAAGCGGCCGACACCAAGGCCAACCAGGCGGTCAGCCACGCCGAATCCAGCGCCGAGCAGGCACTCGTGGCCGCCCGGGAGCAGGCCAGCCGCCTGGTCGTGGAGGCCAGGCGCCAGTCCGACCAGCTCGTCAGCGAAGCCCGGGCCAACGCCGACCGGGCGGCCGACGAGGAGCGCACCCGGCTACGCGCCGAGGTGAGGAGCCTCGAGGCCCGTCGCGGCGCGCTCGCCAAGAACGCGGACACGCTCGACCATTACGTGGGCGCCCACCGGGAGCGGCTCGAAGGGGTCGTGAGTGGTCTCCGCCAGGTCCTCGACGACCCGGCCTCGCTCCGGGTGCACGACCGCCCCCAGCTCGAGGAGGAGCCGCCAGGCCCCGCCGACGAGGCCTCCTCGGCGCCCCCGCCGGCCCCAGCCCCGCCGCCACCCACCGCTCCGGGACTCGGGTCCTCGGGCCCGAGCGCTCCCCGGGTCGAGGCCCCGCCGGTCGACGCTCGTGGCGACGAGCCCCCACCGATCGTGCCCCGTGCCCCGGCACCGGGCACGGGCGAGACGGCAGCACCGGCCACAGGCCCGGGGCCGGCCTCGGGCGCCGAGCGTAGGGGGGGCGGCGAGGAGGCCCCGTCCACCACGACGGACGAGCCGGGCGCGGCCGAGCGAGCGCCCGCCGCCTCCTCCACCCCCTCTCCTGGCACTCCTCCCTCGCCGGCCGGCCCCCCCCAGCGCCAGGACGAGCAGCCCCGGGTGGCCGCTCGGACGAACGAGACCGAGGAGGGCGCCGGAGAAGCACCGGCGGGCGAGCAGCAGCGCCCGGGAGTCGTCCCCGCTCCCCCGCCCCGGCCGCCCTCGACGTGGCCCGCCGGCGGGCCGCCGCCCCCGCCGCCACCCCCGCCCAGCCAGCCGCCCGGCGGTGGCGGATCGGGCGAGGGTCGCCGGAGCGAGCCCCCCCTGCCCCCACCGCCGCCCACGGCCAACGAGGGTGGCGACGCCAGCGGCCCCACGCCACCGTCGTCACCAGCGCCGCCTTGGCGCCCCGGAGGGGCGAACGGCGGGCGAGGGCCCGCCGGGTCGCCGTCGCCGGCCCCCTCGACGGGCGGGGACAGCTTTCTCGACGAGCTGCGACGCGCCGTCGGTGACGGCGACGAACCCGAGGACGAGGCCATGGCGAAGTTCTTCGGCCCGAACTCGGACAAGGGCGACGGGTTCCTCGAGGAAGGCTCGGAGGACACGGGCCGTTTCCGCTTCGGTCGCAAGCGCTGAGCGGACGCGCAGGCGACGCTCCACGCACGGGGGCGGACTCCGGCGCCCGGCGGCGGCGCTGATCCGGGCGGGCGGCGGCCGGTACACTCGGCCCCGACCTCGACCCCGCCATGGACCTTGACACCGCCGCTCCTCAACCCGTGACCGCCCCCGTCGGGCGCTCGAGCACGGCGCGCCGATGGTCGCTCGTCGTCCTCGTCTGCGCCGCGGTCGTCCTATTCGACCAGCTCACCAAGTGGTGGGCGCTCAACGCGCTCGACGAGCCCATCGACCTGTTCTGGACGTTGCGCCTGCGCTTGAGCTTCAACACGGGCGTGGCATTCTCCCTGGCCCCGGGCATGGGCCCCGTCGTGGCCGTGCTGGCCGTCGTGGTCGTCGCCTTCCTCGTGCGCACGGGCCGAGGCCTGACCTCGTGGTCGGGCGCCCTGGGCCTCGCCCTGGTCATGGGCGGCGCGCTGGGCAACCTCGGCGACCGGGCCTTCGGGGCGAGGACTTCCTGCACGGCGCCGTGGTCGACTTCGTCGACCTGCAGTGGTGGCCGATCTTCAACGTGGCCGACGCTGCCATCGTCGTGGGGGCGGGCCTGCTCGCCTGGAAGGCGTTGCGAGCGAGCGAGCCCGACCCCGGTGAGGAGGAGGGCTCGCGGCCCTCGGCCGGGGCGGACGAGACGTGATCAGCACCGAGGTCGGGCCCGCCCTCGACGGCGAGCGGGTCGATCGCGTGGTGGCCATGCTCACCGGCGTGAGCCGTTCCCGTAGCGCCGAGCTCGTCGCCGAGGGCGCCGTGCGCCTGGGCGGGCGGGTCGTGGCCACCCGGTCGGCCCGGGTGCGGGAGGGCCAGGTGGTCGAGGTCCTCTGGTCGGGGGACGACGCGCCCGGCGGCCCGGCAGCGGACCCTTCCGTCCCCTTGCAGGTCGTGTACGGGGACGACGACGTGATCGTGCTCGACAAGCCCGCCGGCCTCGTCGTGCACCCGGGGGCGGGCCATGCCGACGGGACGCTCGTCAACGGCCTGCTCGCCCGCTACCCCGACCTCGCCGCCATCGGGCAGCCCGGCCGCCCGGGCATCGTGCACCGTCTCGACCGGGGCACGTCGGGCCTCCTCGTCGTGGCCCGCAGCTCGCTCGCCTACGAGGGCCTCGTAGGGGCGCTGGCCGCCCACGAGGTCGAGCGCAGCTACCAGGCCCTGGCCTGGGGCGCCTTCGAGGCTGCGTCCGGGCTCGTGGACGCCCCCGTCGGGCGCTCGGCCAGCGAGCCGACTCGCATGGCCGTCCGCCACGACGGCAAGCCCGCCCGCACCGCTTACCGGGTCGAGCGGCACTTCGACCAGCCCGTCAGCGTCACCCTGCTCGGGTGCTCCCTCGAGACGGGCCGGACGCACCAGGTGCGCGTCCACCTCCAGGCCATCGGCCACCCCGTCGTGGGCGACCAGCGCTACGGGGGCCGGCGATCGGGCCTCGTCCTCGACCGGCCCTGGCTACACGCCCGCCGGCTGGCCTTCGAGCACCCCGTCACCGGAGCGCCGCTCAGCTTCGAGTCGCCGCTGCCTGCCGACCTCGCCACCGTGCTCGAGGCCCTCGAGGTCGCGGCCCAGCCGACGGTCACGCCGTCGGGCTGACGCCCGCTGTCACGCCGTCGGGCTGACGCCCGCTGTCACGCCGTCGGGCTGACGCCCGCTGTCACGCCGTCGGGCTGACGCCCTCGGGGGCGCCTGGCCAGGGCAACTCGGCCCGGGCCATGGCGGCGATGTCCTCGAGCGTGAAGGAGTCGAGCAGGTGCCGCATGCGCTCGCCGACGAGGGCCCAGATGGCGAGCAGGACGCATTGGCCCTCGTGGTCACACGCGCCGTTGGTGTGGGGCTCGCCGAAGTCGCCAGCGGTGATGGGGCCTTCCACGGCCCCCACGATGTCCGACAGCGCGATCTCCGACGGTGGCCGAGCCAGCACGTAGCCTCCGCCTACGCCCCGCTTGGAGCGCACGAGGCCGGCACCCTTGAGGGCGAGCAGGATCTGCTCGAGGTAGGGCTGGGGGAGCCCGGTCCGCTCGGCAATGTCGCGCACCGACTTGGGACGGGCGCCGTCGCCGTGGAGAGCGAGGGAGACGAGGGCCCGGCTGGCGTAGTCACCACGGGTCGACACCTTCACGTCGCCATGGTAGGCCGCCGGCCGGGGCTGGCACGGCCGGGGGTGTATGGCGCGTAGGGGCGGCCAGGTGCTTGAGTGGGGCCCGATGGCTGCGGGCGAGAGCTACGTGCTTCCCGAGTACGGCGGTGGGTGCATCACCAACGTTGTGCCGGCATTGCTCGACTGGCCCGACCAGCCGCTGTGGCTCCCCGCCGAGGCTCGAGCCGAGCGGACGGTCCTGCTCCTCCTCGACGGGCTGGGCTGGGACCAGCTCTGCGACCGGCGCTCGCTGGCGCCGTGCATGTCCTCGATGCAGGGCGGGCCGATCCTCACGATCGCCCCCTCCACGACGGCCGCCGCCCTCACTTCAGTCACCACCGGGCTGCCCCCCGGCGAGCACGGCATCGTGGGCTACCGCATGTTGGTGGAGCATGAGGTGCTCAACGTGCTGCGCTGGTCGACCCCCGCCGGTGACGCCCGCCGCCGCCTGGTGCCCGGCGAGCTCCAGCCCGAGCTGCCCTTCGAGGGCCAGCGGCCGCCCGTCGTGACCCGGGCCGAGTTCGTGGACACCGGATTCACCCACGCCCACCTCGCCGGCGTGCGCTTCAAGGGGTACCGGGTGACGTCGTCACTCGTCACCCAGGTCGTCGAGCTGGTGGAGGCGGGCGAGCCCTTCGTCTACGCGTACTACGAGGGCGTCGACAAGGTCGCCCACGAGTACGGCCTCGGGCGGTTCTACGACGCCGAGCTGGCCGCGGCGGACCGCATCGTGTCCGACCTGCTGGACCAGCTACCGGCGGGCACGGCGCTGGTGGTGACCGCCGACCACGGCCAGCTCGAGACGGGCGAGATGGTCGAGCCCCACCCGAGCGTGCTGGCGCACACCGCCATCCAGTCCGGCGAGGGCCGCTTCCGCTGGCTCCACGCCCGGCCGGGACGGGCCGCTGCGCTCCTCGAGGCGGCCATCGAGCACCACAGCGGCCACGCTTGGGTCCGGACCCGGGACGACGTGGTCAAGGAAGGCTGGTTCGGGCCCCGGGTGACCGACGCCGCCGCCTCGCGCCTCGGGGACGTGGCCCTCGTGGCCCAGGGCGACATCGCCTTCCACGACCCCGCCGATTCCGGCCCCTTCCGCCTCGTGGGCCGGCACGGGTCGCTCACCTCGGCGGAGATGCGCGTCCCCCTCCTCGCGGCGCGCGCCTGACCCGTCCCGGGGCTCGGCGCACGCGCCGCGCGCCGGGCAACGCGGGCGCCTCGGCGGCGGATTGGCGACCGGTGGGGCGAGCCTCGATAGCATCGCCCCGTGGCCATGGATAGCGGAGCCCCCGCGGAGCGACCCGAGATCATCGACGCCGGCGCCGAAGGCAACGCCGACGGCGAGGCCAAATCCGAGGTCATCGAGCAGCCGGCCAAGATCATGCGCATCGGCACGATGATCCGCGCCCTGCTCGAGGAGGCGCGCAACGCCGACCTCGACGAGGCAGGCCGTGACAAGCTGCGGGTGATCTACGACACGTCGGTGAAGGAGCTGGCCTCGACGTTGTCGCCCGACCTCGAGGACGAGCTGATGCGCCTCACGCACCCCTTCAGCGCCGACGGCCAGCCCAGCGGCTCGGAGCTGCGGATCGCCCAGGCCCAGCTCGTCGGCTGGCTCGAGGGCCTCTTCCAGGGGATCCAGGCGACGATGTTCGCCCAGCAGGTCGCCGCTCGTCAGCAGCTCGAGTCGATGCGCCAGCTGCCCCAGGGCATGGGGCCGCAGGGCCCGCCGGGCGATGGCCGCGCCGGCACCTACCTGTGACCCTGCCCGCGAGCCCTGCTCCCGGCCCGGCCGGGAGCCGACGTGTCGTGCTCGTCCCCCTCGACGGCTCCGAGCTGGCCGAGCGTGCCTTGCCCGTGGCCCGCTGGGCAGCGGCCGGCCTCGGTGGCCCGCTCGAGCTGCTCTTGGTGGCCGTGGACGACGAGGAGGCGGCGCGCTTCGCCGGCTACCTCGCCACCGTCGGGGCCAGGGAGGGCCTCGGGGAGGGCGCCGTCACCGTGGTCCTCGACCGCGACGCCGCCGAGGGGATCCGGCGCACGGCCGCCGGGCGCCCCGGCGCGCTGGTGTGCCTGGCCACCCATGGCTGGGGGCGGGCCGCTGGCCCGCTCGGCTCCGTGGCCACCGTGGTGACGGCAGGGCTCGGCCAGCCTGTCCTCGCCGTCGGACGCCAGGCCCGCCCTGGGCCCCCCGGCGCGCCGGTGCTGGCCTGCGTCGACGGCTCCATCGCCTCCGAGGCGGTCCTCGCCCCGGCGGCCGCGTGGGCGGGGGCCCTCGGCGCGCCCCTGCACGTGCTCACCGTCTACGAGCCGATCCCCGAGCCTGACCACCGGGGCCACTACCATCGCAGCCATGGCCCTACGGTGGACGCCGAGGCCTACGTGGCCGGGCTCGCCGAACGGGCGGCCGATCTCGTCGGCGCCGGCGCCGGTGGGCTCGCCCCGGCGGGCGTCGCCGTCGCCGACCCGATCTCGGCCACGGACGGCATCCGTACCCACCTCGCCGAGCACCCCGCCCAGCTGCTGGTGGTGTCCACCCGCGCCCGCACGGGGCTGTCCCGATTCGTGCTCGGCAGCGAAGCGGCCCGCATCGTCGGGCACAGCCCCGCCCCCGTCCTCGTCGTCCCGCTCGCCCGCCCCACGGCCTGACCAGGGACCTGGTCGCATCAGTCCCGGGGGCCGCCCGCCGGTCTCCCGGTTCTGGCCCTTCGGGGAGGCATGACGAATTCCATCGGAGTAGTTTGGAGCCGTCCCGCTGCCCCGCTCGCCGGGCCGGCGGCCCGGCACCCGCCGCCGTGATCGGCGCCCGTCAGGTCGCGGCACGACCCGACCGGCGACGGAGCGTCGGCACCGGTGCCGGGCACGGTGACAAGCCCCAACAGCCCTTGACCGAGCGTGCCCGGCGGGCACCCTGACGATGCGGAGCGCTCGTGGCCGACTCCTTCGCCCACCTCCACGTCCACACCGAGTACTCGATGCTCGACGGGGCCGCCCGCATCGGGGCGCTCGTGGCCAAGGCAGCCGCGGACGGCCAGCCCGCCGTGGGCATCACCGACCACGGGAACATGTACGGCGTCCTCGACTTCTACGACGCCTGCCGCACCACGGGCATCAAGCCGATCGTGGGCATGGAGGCCTACATGGCCCACGAGTCCCGCCTCGAGCGGCCGCCCCGGCGGGGCAGGGTCGACGACTCGGGCGGCGACGTCGACGGCGGCAAGAAGCTCTACTATCACCTGACGCTCCTCGCCGAGAACGAGACGGGCTACAAGAACCTCATCCAGGTGGCCTCGCGCGCCTACCTCGAGGGCTACTACTACAAGCCCCGCCTCGACTGGGAGGTGCTCTCCGAGCACAGCAACGGCCTCATCGCCACCACCGGCTGCCTGGGCGGGCACGTGCTGCAGTCACTGATGCAGGGGGACATGGCGGGGGCGGTGGCCAAGGCTGGCCGGCTCCAGGACATCTTCGGGCGCGACAACCTCTTCGTGGAGCTGCAGGACCACGGCATCCCCGAGCAGCGCCGCACGAACCCGATGCTGCTGGAGATCGCCAAGCGCATCGGCGCCCCGCTCTTGGCCACGAACGACTCGCACTACACCGACCGGTCCGACTGCGAGGCCCACGACGCCCTCCTCTGCGTGCAGACCGGCGCCGTCATGTCGGACCCCGACCGCTTCAAGTTCAGCGGCGACCAGCACTACGTGAAGACGGCGGCGGAGATGCGCGGCCTCTTCAGTGACCTGCCCGAGGCCTGCGACAACACGCTCTGGGTGGCCGAGCGCTGCGAGCTCGACATCGCCTTCGGCAAGCCCCAGCTACCCCGGTTCCCCCTGCCCGAGGGGTTCACGGACGATGCCGACTACCTGCGCCACCTCACCCTCGAGGGGGCACGGCAGCGGTGGGGGGCGCAGTTGTCCGACGACGTGCTCGACCGGCTGACCTTCGAGCTCGGGGTCATCGGGAACATGGGGTTCAGCTCGTACTTCCTCATCGTCTGGGACCTGATCCGCCACGCCCGCGAGGCGGGGACCCGGGTGGGCCCGGGGCGTGGCTCCGCCGCCGGGTGCGCGGTGGCGTACTGCCTGCGCATCACCGACCTCGACCCCATCCGCTACGACCTGCTCTTCGAGCGCTTCCTCAACCCGTCGCGCATCTCCATGCCCGACATCGACATGGACTTCGACTCCCGCTACCGGGACGAGATGATCCGCTACGCCGCCGAGCGCTACGGACGGGACCGGGTCGCCCAGATCGTCACGTTCTCCCAGATCAAGGCTCGGGCCGCCGTACGCGACGCCGCCCGGGTGCTCGGTTACCCCTACATCGTGGGCGACAAGGTGGCCAAGGCCATGCCGCCCCTGGTCATGGGGCGGGACACGCCGCTCTACGCCTGCCTCGAGGAGCACGACAAGTTCAGGGACGGCTACAAGATGGCCGCCGAGCTGCGGGCCATGTACGACACCGACCCCGACGTCAAGCGGGTCGTGGACGTCGCCCGGGGGCTCGAGGGCCTGCGCCGCCAGGACGGCATACACGCCGCCGCCGTGGTCATCACCCGCGACCCCCTCACCGACTACCTGCCCATCCAGCGCAAGCCCGAGGCGGGCAAGCCCATCGACGAGGCCCCCGTCGTCACCCAGTACGAGATGCACGGCGTCGAGAACCTGGGCCTGTTGAAGATGGACTTCCTGGGCCTGCGGAACCTCGACGTCATCAGCGACACGCTCGACGTCATCGAGCGCGCCCGGGGCCACCGCGTCGACATGGACCACATCCCCCTCGACGACCCGCCCACCTACGAGCTGCTGGCTCGGGGCGACACCATCGGGGTGTTCCAGCTCGAGTCCCCGCCCATGCGGGCGCTCCTGCGGGCCATGGTGCCGAGCTCCTTCGAGGACGTCTCCGCGGTGATCGCCCTGTACCGGCCGGGGCCGATGTCGGTGAACATGCACTACGACTACGCCGATCGCAAGAATGGTCGCAAGCCGGTCGAGTACTTCCACCCCGACGCCGAAGAGGTCCTGGCCGACACGTACGGGCTGATGATCTACCAGGAATCGGTCATGCGAGTGGCCCAGCGGTTCGCCGGCTACTCGCTCGCCGAGGCCGACAACCTGCGCAAGGCGTGCGGCAAGAAGATCCGCGAGCTGATGGCCAAGGAGCGCGAGAAGTTCGAGGAGGGTGTCGCCGCCAGTGGCTACGGCACCGAGCTGGGCCCCCAGCTCTTCAACGTCATCGAGAAGTTCGCTGACTACGCGTTCAACAAGTCCCACTCGTTCGGCTACGGCCTCATCACCTACCAGACCGCCTATCTCAAGGCGAACTACCCTGTCGAGTACCTGGCGTGCGTGCTGACCAGCGTGAAGACCAACCTCGACAAGGCCGGTGTCTACCTCAACGAGTGCCGCCAGCGGTCCATCCAGGTGCAGGTGCCCGACGTCAACCGCTCCGAGTCGGACTTCCTGCCCGGCGGCGACGACGACACCGCCATCTACTTCGGCTTGTCCGCAGTGCGCAATGTCGGTGAAGGCCTCGTCGAGCTGCTCATCGCCGAACGCGAGGCCAACGGGCCCTTCGCTGACTTCTACGACCTGTGCGCGCGAGTCGACGAGAAGGTGTTGAACAAGCGCACGGTGGAGTCGCTGATCAAGGCTGGCGCGTTCGACTCCTTCGGCCATCCGCGCCAAGGTCTGCTCGCCGTCTATGAGCAGGTCATCGACAAGATGATGGAGAAGCGCCGCAAGGAGGCGGTCGGCCAGTTCGACCTGTTCAGCGCGGCAGCCGACGAGGTCACCGTACCCTTCGAACGGGTGCCGATCCCCGACCTCGAGATGCCCAAGCGCACGAAACTCGCCTTCGAGAAGGAGATGCTCGGCCTCTACGTGTCGGACCATCCCCTCATGGGGGCCGAGGCCCTGCTGGCCCGGCGCACCGACTGCTCGCTCCCCGACCTGGCCGAGAAGGAGGACGGCAGCCGTGTGGTGGTCGGCGGCGTGGTCACGAACCTGGTGCGCAAGTGGACGAAGAAGGGCGACCTCATGGCGGTCTTCACCATCGAGGACCTTGCCGACTCCATCGAGGTCATGGTGTTCCCCAAGACCATGACGCTGTGGGGCCACCTCCTGACCGAGGAGACGAACGACCAGGTCGTCGTGCTCGAGGGCCGGGTCGACAAGCGTGACGACCTGCCCAAGCTGGTGGCCTCGACCGTGGAGCTGGCCGA
>WHTX01000095.1:0-546 GCA_009377505.1 Acidimicrobiia bacterium | reverse complement strand
CTGCCCAAGCTGGTGGCGTCGGTGGTGGAGCTGGCCGACCTGGCCGCCATCGGCTCCAAGCCGCCCCTGCGCCTGCGCCTGCCCGTGAGCCGCTGCGACCAGGTGCTCGTCAACGAGCTGCAGGCCATCATCGCCGCCCACCCCGGTGAGGCCGCGGTGTTCATCCACGTGGAGGGGCCGAGCGGCGAGCGGGTGCTGCGCCTGCCCGAGCGGTCGGCGGTGGACACGGGCAACGGGCTGGTGGGCGAGCTGCGGGCGCTGCTCGGGGAAGGCGCCGTGGAGCTCGCCTCCTGAGGCGCGGTGGCGACCGAGTTCGAGCAAACCCGCGCCCGCGAGTAGTCTGGGACCTGGTCGTCCAACCCTCGTCGGTCGGGCGGCCACCTGTTCGAGCGACGCCGCGCGCGTGTGGCCGCAGGAGCGGCCGGCACGTCGGCGGCGGGGGCGAGGTGCCCGTCACCTCGGACAGGGCGTCGGGTGCCGTTGTCGTGAGGGTGCTGATCGTGACCTGCTCTCCAGCCATGGATCGGTGCGGTGGACGCAGGTGTG
>WHTX01000094.1:0-15000 GCA_009377505.1 Acidimicrobiia bacterium | reverse complement strand
CCAACAAGCTGATAGGCCGCGAGACCCTCCCAGAGCGAGATTCTTTCTTCATCGAACGATGCCGCTCGTTGAAGGTATGCAGTATTAGCCCGAGTTTCCTCGAGTTATCCTGCACTCTAGGGCAGGTTCCTCACGTGTTACTCACCCGTTCGCCGCTAGGTCTTCCCTGGGGTTGCCCCCAGTTGGACCCCGCTCGACTTGCATGTGTTAGGCACGCCGCCAGCGTTCGTCCTGAGCCAGGATCAAACTCTCCGTCAAGATTGCTTTGCGACTCCGGCCCCCGCGGGGGACCTCGGCCACGGACTTGCACGAAGAATCCTAAGCTCTCATTCCATTCCTCCGAAGAGGGACGGGGTTTGTAACTCAGGTTTCGCAAAGATTGTCACGAATCGAACATCGAGAGGCCCAAAGGACTTTCGAGGCTCGGTCCGCACCAGTCGTTCCGTCCTCTATTCCGTTTTCAAGGAGCGCTTGCGTTGTGGCAGACGTGGTTCACGACAGGAACCTACGGAGCTGCGCAGGCTTCGGCCACCGCCGAAGCGAAGGCACACTTTAGTGACCCTGAAGGTCGGTGTCAGGAACTTTCGTCTTGACCCTGCCGGCTCGTGTTCTGCCGGCGGAGGAACACCTTAGCGCGTCCGGCGCTGCTGTGCGGGGGGTCGAGCGGCTGGAGTGGCGCCGGGACTCAGCCGGAGGCGGCCACGATCACCTGATAGTTGGCCCTGCCCTTGCGAAGCAGCAGGTAGCGGCCGTGGAGCAGGTCCTCCTCACCCAGCTTGGAGCCGGGCTCGAGCTTGACGTTGTTGGCGGCGAGGCCCCGCTGCTCGATGGTCCGGCGGGCATCGCCACGGGAAGAGGCCAGGCCGACCTCGACGAGGAGGTCGACCGGGTCGAGCGGGGCGCTGAAGCGGTGCCGCGGCAGGTCGGTGCGGGGGACCTCGCCCGCCACCATGGCCAGGGTCGCCTCGTCGGCTGCCGTGGGGTCGCCCCCGAAGAGCACGTCGGACGCCGCTTGGGCCGCACCGGCCTCGGCCTCGCCGTGGACGATGGCGGTGAGCTCGGTGGAGAGCCGGCGCTGCCCGAGGCGGGACTCGGGCCTGGCCTCGTGCTCGGCGACCACGTCGTCGACCTCGGCGGGCTCGAGGAAGGTGAGCTGGAGCAGCAGCGTGCGCACGTCGCCGTCCTCGGCCTGCATCCATGCCTGGTAGAAGCGGTAGGGGCTCATGCGGTGGGCGCCGAGCCAGATCTGGTCCCCTGACGCCGTCTTGCCGTACTTGGTGCCATCCGCCTTGGTCAGCAGCGGCCACGTCCACCCGTGCACGGTGCGCCCGGTCCGGCGGCGGACGAGGTCGATGCCCAGGGCGATGTTGCCCCACTGGTCCGAGCCGCCGATCTGCAGCTCGCAGCCCTCGAGCTCGGCCAACTGCACGTAGTCGTTGGCCTGGAGGAGCATGTAGCTGAACTCGGTGTAGGAGATGCCGTGGGCGGAGGACAGCCGGCTGCGGACCGCCTCCTTGGCCAGCATCTGGTTCACCGTCACGTGCTTGCCGACGTCCCGCAGGAAGTCGATCGTGCTCATGGCCAGGGTCCAGGAGCGGTTGTCGTGGAGGCGGGCCTGCGCCGGGCCGTCGTCGAAGTCCACGAACCGCCGCAGCTGGGGCACGATCTGCTCGATGTTGGCGGCGAGGATGTCGTCGGAGAGCAGGTTGCGCTCGTCGGAACGGCCGCTCGGGTCGCCGATCATGCCCGTCGCCCCGCCGGCGAGGGCGATGGGGCGATGGCCGAAGCGCTGGAAGCGCCGGAGCACCAGCAGCCCGATCAGGTTGCCGGCGTGGAGGCTGTCGGCCGTGGGGTCGCACCCGTAGTAGAGCGTGATCGGCCCCCGAGCGAGGCGGGCGGCAAGTTCGGCCCGCTCGCTCGTGTCCTGCACCAGGCCCCGTGCCTCGAGGTCGTCGAGGACGGCAGCCGTGCCGGGCCGGGGCGCGCTGAGGTCGCTGGGGCTCACCGCGACACTGTGCCCCCGGCCCGGGCCTCCGTCCAACACGTTGGGCCCTGGCCGAGGGCGCTCGACGCCCGCCAGGCGACGCGGCCTGCCTGCTGCCAGCCGGCGGTGCTGAGCGAGAATGGGGCCATGAACCCCCGCGCCCGACGCTGCCGCGCGCTCGGCCTCGTGCTCGCGCTCCTCGTCGTGGCGGCGGGGTGCACCTACGAGACGGCCGACGTGGCCAGCCTGGCGCCCGAGGTGGCCCAGACCTCGAGGATCTATGCGGCGGACGGCACGCTCATCACCGAGTTGCAGGCCGAGCAGAACCGGGACCTCGTCACCTTCGCCCAGCTCCCCCGCGTGCTCGTCGACGCCGTCGTCGCCATCGAGGACGACCGCTATTGGGAGCACCACGGCATCGACCTCCAGGGCATCCTGCGGGCCGCGGGGAGCAACGCCGCCGCCGGCGAGATCACCCAGGGGGGGTCCACCATCACCCAGCAGTACGTGAAGCTGGCGCTGCTGAACGACCCGTCCCAGACGGCCAACCGCAAGCTGCGCGAGGCGGTCCTCGCCTGGCAGCTCGAGGACACCTACAGCAAGGAGACGATCCTCGAGCGCTACCTGAACACCATCTATTTCGGCCACGGCGCCTACGGGGTGGCGGCGGCGGCGGCCGTCTACTTCGGCCGCACGCTCGACGAGCTCACACCGGCCCAGGCCGCCCTCATCGCCGGGCTCATCCAGGCCCCGTCCGCGACCGACCCCTTCCTCGCCCCCACCGACGCCGTGGCCCGCCGCGACGTGGTGCTCGACCGCATGCTCACCCTCGGCTACCTGGCCGCTCCCGACCACGCGGCGGCCGTGGCCGAGCCCCTCCAGCTCGCGCCTGCACAGGCCGGGACCTACCCCGCCGCCCACTTCGTCGAGGCGGTCAAGCAGTGGGTGCTGAGCGACCCGCGCTTCGGCGACACCGACGAGGACCGCCGCCGCCTGCTCTTCCAGGGCGGCCTGCGCATCACCACGACAGTGGACCTACGCCTCCAGGCGGCGGCCGAAGAGGCGATCGCCAACGTGCTGGTGGACGACCCGAGCGCCTACCCGAGCGCGGCGATCGTGTCCGTCGAGCCGACGTCCGGCGCGGTGCGGGCCATGGCCGGGGGCCGCGACTACTTCGGCACCAGCAGCGTGGCCAAGGTGAACCTGGCCATGGGCGCGGGGCGCCAAGCGGGCTCGACCTTCAAGCCCTTCGTGCTCGCCGCCGCCCTCGCCGCCGGCATCCCGATGTCGGAGACCTACCGGGCGCCGGCACGCATCGACCTCGACCAACCCGGCAGCGACGAGCCCTGGGAGGTGTCGAACTACGGGGGCAGCGGCGGGGGCACCGTCTCCCTCCTCGAGGCGACTGTGTGGTCGTACAACACGGCCTACGCCCAGCTGATGCTCGACGTGGGGCCGGCCGAGGCGACAGCGCTGGCCAACGACCTCGGGATCACGGCACCGCTGCTGCCCGTGCCCGCCGCCGTGCTCGGCACGGAGAACGTGACCGTCCTCGACATGGCCTCGGCCTACGCCACCCTCGCCAACCGAGGCGCCCGCGTGCCCCCGAGCTTCGTCAGCCGCATCACCACCGCCGACGGGAGGGTGGTCTTCGAGAACGCCCCCACGCCGTCCCAGGTGCTGGACACGGGCGTCGCCGACCAGGTGACCTACGCCCTGCGCCAGGTGGTGGAGCGGGGCACGGGCACCGACGCCCAGCTCGACGACCGCCCCGTGGCCGGCAAGACGGGCACGGCGGAGGGCTACCGCGACGCCTGGTTCTGTGGCTACACGCCCCAACTGACCACCGCCGTGTGGGTGGGCTTCGCCGAGGGCCAGGTGCCGATGGTGCCGCCCGCCACCGAGATCCAGGTCACCGGGGGCTCGTGGCCCACCGAGATCTGGCACGACTACATGGCCGCCGCCCTCGAGGGCTCCCCGGTCCACGAGTTCGTGAGCCCGCCCAGCTCGACGTTGCGTGGCGCGCGTTCTGGAGGGGGCGGCTCGCCAGGCGGCAGCTCGGGCGGTGGCGGGGACAGCTCGGACGACGACGACGACGGTGGTGGTGGCGGCGGCGGCGACGACGACGGTGGCGACGGCACTACGACCACGGCGGCGGGCCCCGGGGCCACGGCCACCACAGCGGGGCCTGAGCCCGGTGGCCCGGCGGCGCCGAGCACGACGACACCATCCGAGGTGACGCCCACCACTGAAAGTGGTGGAACGGGCGGCGGGCCCGCTGACGACCCCGCCGAGGAGGACTGATGGCGCAACCCACGGCCCCGCCCCGCCCCGCACGGGCGCGCTGGGCCACCCCCGGACGGCTGCTGCTCGCCGCCGTCGTCGTCGGGTCCTTCGGCCTGTGGGTCGTCGCGCTGGCCCGCATCGGCGTCCGCGAGCCCCTCGACACCCTGGAGGGCCCGGCCTTCGCGCTGGCGGCCGAGCCCGTCTGCGCCGCCGCTCTGGCCGACGTCGAGGCCCTCCCCGCGGCATCGACGGCCAGGTCGGCCGCCGAGCGCTCGGTGACCATCGACGAGGCGACCGGACGACTCCGGGGCCTCGTAGCCGACCTGCGGTCCCTGGCGCCGAGGACGGGTGAGGACGGCTCGGTCGTGGCCGCGTGGCTGGCCGACTGGGACACCTACCTCGGGGACCGCCAGGACTACGCCCGGCGCCTGCGCGCCGACGAGGCCGCCGAGTTCCAGCTCACCACCCGTCAGGAGCAGGGCATCACCAAGGCGATGGACAACATGGCCCAGGTGAACGAGATGCCCTCGTGCGCCACCCCCGGGGACGTCGGCTAGCCCAGTCCCGCAGGGAGCGCGAAGGATCCTGCCCCGCCACGGTGCACGAAGCTTCGCGCCGTCACGACCCTTGCGCCTCGGCCCGGGCCGGACCGCGCGCACGCCACCGGCCCCGGCGAGGCGAACCGCGGCGGAGATTGCGCCACCACGGTGCAAGACCCGTCGCGGCGGTAGAGCCAAGTCTGGGTGCCGGGTGGCGCCTGACGATCAGCGGCCGAGCAGGCGGCGCGCCGCGGCCAGGCCTTCCTCCGCCAGGCGGCGCAGCCCGGCGTCGGGCTGGTAGCCCCCGAGCTCGTCGAAGGTTGCCCAGGCCGCGCCGGTGGACTCGTGGTTCGCCCGCAGCTCGGCATCGGGCGGCGCCAGCACCAGGTAGCGCACGTCGAGGTGGAGGTGGGACGCCTCGCCCGGGGGCTCGACGCGGTGGATGTCGAGGTCGATGGGCGGCACCACCACCCGCAGGCCGATGATGCCGCTCTCCTCGGTCGCTTCTCGCAGGGCAGAGGCGGCCAGGTTGGCCTCGCCGTCGGCGTGGCCCCCCGGTTGGAGCCACTTGCGGAGCTTGGCGTGCTGCAACAGCAACACCCGCTCGGCGTGCTGGTCGACCACCAGGGCCGAGCTGGTGAGGTGGGCTTCGGCGCACGAGCGGTGGAGCGCGTCGACATGCTGGCTCGTCCAGGTGAGGATGAAGGTGCGGGCGGCCTCGACGGCGGGGTCGCTCGGGGGGGTCGAGCCCACGGCGGCCCGAGCCGTGGCCAGGTCCTCGGAGTGGTCGAGGCGGGGGTCACCGTGCGGGAGCAGCTCCATGGCCCGCCGATGGTAGGCCGAGCCACCGGGCGGCTCAGCGGCGGCTGACGTTGGGTTCGCCGGGCACGTACCAGCGCCAGGGTCGTTCGGCGGCGACCGAGATGCCCACGCGCTCGGCCACCACCGGCTCGACGGGCGGCGCCATGCCGTCATCCTCGAGGGTCAGCCCACGGTCGCCGCTCACCAGGTCGGCACCGTCGTGGGCCCGGCCGATCCCCAGTGCCTGGGTCAGCTTGCCGGGCCCCGAGCACAGGTCGCGGGGTCTTCGCGCCGCGGGGCGCGAGGCGAACATCTCCGCCACGCCGGCGACGGGGGCCAGCGCCCTCAACAGCACGGCGGTGGCCGTGCCCTCCTCCCCGCAGACCACGTTGGCGCACCAGTGCACGCCGTAGGAGAAGTAGACGTAGAGGTGCCCGGGCGGCCCGAACATCACGCCGTTGCGAGCGGAGCGCCCGCGGAAGGCATGGCTGGCGGGGTCGTCCGCCCCGAGGTACGCCTCGACCTCGACGATGCGGCCCGCCCGCTCCCCCGCCCGCAGCACCTTGTTCAGCAGCTCGGGCGCCACCTCCAGCGACGAGCGGGCGAAGAAGGCGCGCGCCAGGCCGGCGCTGCCGAGGCTGCCCGCCCGCTCGCGGCCGCTCGCTCTGCTCACGGTGCGCGCCCGCTCCCGGCCGCTCGGGCCGCTCGCTCCGCTCACGGTGCGCGCCCGCTCCCGGCCGCTCGGGCCGCTCGCTCCGCTCACTCGACGGGGAGGCGGTGCTCGGTCGCCTCGAGGAATTGGGCGAAGCGCTGGAGCTGGGTGGCGACGGCCTCGCGGCCGGCGCCACCGGGGGTGGTGCGCCGGTTCACGGCCACGCCCGGGGCGAGCAGCGCGGCCGCCTCGGTCCCGAGGCTCGGGTGGGCGGCCACCAGCTCGGTGAGGGCCACGTTGCGCTTGAGCGAGTCGCGCACCAAGGCGCCGACGAGGGCGTGGGCCTCGCGGAAGGGCATCCCCCGGCCCACCAGCCACTCGGCGAGGTCGGTCGCCGCCAGGTAGGGCGAGTCGGCCGCCGCCTGCATGGCCCGGCGCTCGAAGCGCGACGTGGCGAGGAGCCCGCCCATGGCCGACAGTGCCAACTTGGTCTGGTCGAACGCGTCGAACAGGGGTTCCTTGTCGTCCTGGAGGTCTCGGTTGTAGGCGAGCGGGAGGCCCTTGAGCATGGCCAGGACGCCGGTCAGGTGGCCGATCAGGCGGGCGGCCTTGGCCCTGGTCAGCTCGGCGACGTCGGGGTTCTTCTTCTGGGGCATCATCGAGCTGCCCGTCGAGTAGCTGTCGTCGAGCCGGAGGAAGCCGACCTCCTCCGAGGACCACAGGATGACCTCCTCGGCGACCCGGGAGAGGTGCACGCCGAGCAGCGTCAGGCAGAACAACGCCTCGGCCACGAAGTCCCGGTCCGAGACGGCGTCGAGGGAGTTCTCGAAGACCCGGGCGAAGCCCAGCTCGGTGGCCGTGGCCCGGGGGTCGAGGGGCAGGGACGACCCAGCCAGCGCGCCGGCCCCGAGCGGGCTCACGTCCAAGCGCCGTCGGCAGTCGAGCAACCGGTCAACGTCGCGCCCCACCGTCCAGGCGTGGGCCAGCAGGTGGTGGGCCAGGAGAACCGGCTGGGCCCGCTGGAGGTGCGTGTAGCCGGGCAGGTAGGTCTCGCCGGCCTCTCGGGCACGGTCGAGTAGCACCCGCTGGAGGGCGACAACGCGCCGGGCCACGTCGCCGAGCTCGCGCCGGGTGAAGAGGCGCAGGTCGGTCGCCACCTGGTCGTTTCGGCTCCGCCCCGTGTGCAGCTTGCCACCGGCGGCGCCCGCCAGCTCGGTGACGCGGCGCTCGACGGCGGTGTGGATGTCCTCGTCGGAAGCCAGGAACGTGAAGCGGTCCTCGGCCAGCTCGGCTTCGACGACGTCGAGGGCGTCGAGCACCGAGGCCAGCTCCGACGCCGTCAGCAGGCCGACCTTGGCCAGCATGCGGGCGTGCGCCCGGGAGCCGCGCAGGTCGTCGCGCCACAGGCGGCGATCGAAGGGCAGGCTGACGGTGAAGGCCAGCAGCTCCTCGGCGGGATCGCCCTCGAAGCGCCCGTGCCACAACGTGCTCACCGTGTTCTCCGCTCGGTGTTCTCCGCGCTCCGCCGCTCGGGGCGCCCCGCTCCGCTCAAGACGGTCCGCCGCTCGAGACGCCGCCCTGCTTGGCCGCCCAGGTCTGGATGCCGAGGCCCCAGATGCGTACGAAGCCCTCGGAGTCCTCGTGGCGGAAGCGGTCGGCGGCGTCGTAGGTGGCGAGGCCGTAGTCGTAGAGGGAGAGGCCGCTCTGGCGGCCCACCACGAAGCAACGGCCCGGTTCGAGGCGCAGGCGCACCTCGCCGGTGACGTGGCGCTGCGAGGACTCGACGAAGGCGTCGAGGGCGTCCTTGAGGGGGCTGAACCACAGCCCGTCGTAGACGAGCTCGGCGTAGCGGTGCGCGAGGCGGATCTTCTCGCGCTGGAGGTCGCGCTCGAGGCAGAGGCCCTCGAGGTCCTCGTGGGCCAGCATCAGCGCCAGCGCCCCGGGCGCCTCGTACGTCTCCCGGCTCTTGATGCCCACCCGGCGGTTCTCGACCATGTCGAGCCGGCCCCAGCCGTATGCGCCCACCAGCTCGTTCATGCGCATGACCAGCTCGTGGGGGGCCAGTCGCCCGCCGTCGACGGCCACGGGGGCACCTGCCTCGAAACCGACGACCACCTCCCGCGGTTCACCAACCACGGTCCGGGTCATCTCCCAGATGTCCTCGGGCGGGGCGTTCCACGGGTGCTCGATGACCCCGGCCTCGATGGCCCGGCCCCAGAGGTTGTCGTCGACGGAGTACAGCTTGGCCTTGGAGGCGGTGACGGGGATCTCCCACTTGGCCGCGTAGTCGATCGAGTCCTCGCGGGACATGCCCCACTCTCGCACCGGGGCGAGCACCTCGAGGTCGGGTGCGAGCGCCCGGGCCGACACCTCGAAGCGCACCTGGTCGTTGCCCTTGCCCGTGCAGCCGTGGGCCACGGCGTCCGCGCCGTGGCGGCGTGCCGCCTCGACCAGGTACTTGGTGATGACGGGGCGGGACAGCGCGGAGACGAGCGGGTATCGACCCTCGTAGAGGGCGTTCGCCCGCAGCACCGGGAAGCAGTAGTCCCGGGCGAACTCCTCCCGCACGTCCACGACCTCGGCCTCGACGGCCCCAGCGGCGAGAGCGCGCTCCCGGATGGGCGCCCACTCCGTGGTCTGGCCGACGTCGGCCGACACGGTGATGACCTCGACGTCCCTGTGCTCGATGAGCCAACGGACGCACACGGACGTGTCGAGCCCGCCGCTGTACGCCAACACCACACGACGACTCATGTCGCTTCGCCCTCCCAGGTCAAGTCGGACAAGTTACAACCCGGCCAAGCTGGCCAGGCGGGTCGCCACGGCGGCGGGGTCGCTGTCCTCGTCTACGATCACGAGCAGCGTGTCGTCGCCGGCGACGGTGCCGAGCACGCCGTCGAGGCCCGAGCGGTCGAGCGCCGAGGCGACGACGTGGGCCGAGCCGGGCGGCGTCCGCAGCACGATGAGGTGGTGCGAGCGGCGCACCTCGACCACCCAGTCGCCCAGCACGCGGCGGAGGTGCTCGTGCGGCGCGACCTGCTCGCTCGGCAGCTCGGGGATGGCATACACGGCTTCCCCCCCGGGGACGCGCACCTTGATGGCGCCCAGGTCCTCGAGGTCGCGCGAAACCGTAGCCTGCGTGGCCACCACCCCGTCCGCGCCCAGCAGGTCGACGAGCTGAGCCTGGCTCGTGACCGGCCGTTCGGCCAGCACCCTGGCGATGCGGTGCTGGCGCTGGGCCTTGCCGAGCGTGCCCCCGCGCCGCTCGGCGCCCAGCCGGCCCTCCCCGGCGGCCGCCGCCGGGTCAGTCACGCCGGCCGCCGTGGTCGGCGAGCAGGAACAGCAGCAACCCCCGCGCCGCGTGCATCCGGTTGCGGGCCTGGGGCCACACGCGGCTGGCCGCGCCGTCCATCACGTCGTCGGTGACCTCGTCGCCCCGATGCGCGGGCAGGCAATGCAGGAAGATGGCGCCAGGGGCGGCCTTGGCCAAGCGCGCCCCGTCGATGCGGTAGGGCTCGAAGAGCTCCCGGCGCACGGCGGTCTGTTCCTCCTGGCCCATCGACACCCAGGTGTCGGTGTAGACGACATCTGCGCCGGCCACGGCCCGATCCGGGTCCTCCAACAGCTCAGGTCGGGCGCCGGTCGCGTCGAGGCGGGCGAGGTCGGCCGGCTCGAAGCCGTAGCCCTCCGGGCTCGCCACCCGCAGCGCCATGCCCGACCGGGCGGCGGCGATGGCGAGCGAGCGGGCGACGTTGTTGGCGTCGCCCACGTAGGCCACGGTCCTGCCCTCGAGCCCGCCCAGGCTCTGGCGGATGGTGAGCAGGTCGGCGAGGGCCTGACAGGGGTGGGCGCGGTCCGACAGCAGGTTCACCACCGGTGCCACCCCTACGGCGGCCATGCGCTCCACCACCCCGTGGTCGAACACCCGGGCGCCGAGAACGGCGTGGTACTGGGCGAGCGTGCGCGTCACGTCCTCGACCGACTCGCGCACGTCGAGGCCGACCTCCGAGCCGGCGAAGTAGACGGGGTGGCCTCCGAGCTGCACGACGGCCATCTCGCTCGAGTGCCGGGTACGGGCGGAGGGCTTCTCGAAGAGCAGGCTCACGCCCCGCCCGGCCAGCACCTTGGGCGGGCCCTCGAGGGTGGCCAGGTCGAGCACCTCGGCGAGCTCGACGGCGTCGAGGTCGTCGATCTCGAGGAAGTGCCGCATCAGGTCCCGGTGCTCGACGCCACCGGCACCTGGGCGAGCACGCTGACGAGGATGTCCATGGCCTCGTCGATCTCGCCTTCGGCCACGGTCAGGGGCGGCGCCAGGCGAAGCGAGGTCGGGGTCACGCCGTTGACGACGAGGCCCGCCTCCAGGCAGGCCGCGGCCACGGCGGGGCCGTTGTGGTCGACCAGCTCGGCGGCGAGCAGCAGCCCGGCGCCCCGCACCGAGCTCACCTCGTCGAGGCCGCAGAGGCGGTCGCGCAGGACGGCGCCCACCCGTTCGGCCCGCTCGTCGAGGCGGTCGCGCTCCATGACCTGGAGCACGGCCCGGGCCGCAGCGGTGGCGAGGGGCTGGCCCGAGTAGGTGGAGCCGTGGTCGCCAGGCACGAAGGAGCCGGCCACGTCGGCCCTCGCCCAGAGCGCGCCGATGGGCACGCCGTTGCCGAGTGCCTTGGCCAGGCAGACCACGTCGGGCTCGACGCCGTAGTGCTGGTAGCCGAACCACCGCCCCGTCCGGCACAGGCCGGTCTGGACCTCGTCGAGGATGAGCAGCAGGCCCCGCTCGTCGGCGAGCTGGCGCGCCGCGGCGAGGAACTCGCCGCTCGCCGGGTTGACGCCGCCCTCGCCCTGGATGGACTCGAGCATGATGGCCGCCGTCGTCTCGTCGACGGCGTTGTGCAGGGCGTCCACGTCGTCGAGGGCGACGTGGCGGAAGCCCTCGGGCATCGGCGCGAACGGCTCGTGCTTGGTCGGCTGGCCCGTGGCCGCCAAGGTGGCCAGCGTGCGGCCGTGGAAGGAGCCGTAGGTGGTCACCACGCCGTAGCGCCCGTAGCCGGCCCACTTGCGGGCCAGCTTCATGGCGGCTTCCACGGCCTCGGCGCCCGAGTTGCAGAAGAACACCTGCCCCGCCGGGTTGCCGCCCGGGCCCCGCGTCGCGCCGACGTGACGGTCGATGCCGACGGCCACGTGCCAGGCGTGCTCGGTGGCGTACAGCGACGAGACGTGCAGCAGGGTGCGGGCCTGGCGGGCGATCGCCTCGGACACCTCGGGGTGGGAGTGCCCGAGGGACACGACGGCCAGGCCGCCGAGGAAGTCCAGGTAGCGCTTGTCGTCGCTGTCCCACAGCTCGGTGCCCGAGCCCCGCAGGAACTGCACCGGCGGGGGCGCGAAGTTGCCCATGATCGGTGAGCGGTCGAGGCCCGGGTCACAACCCCACCAGCTCTGCTGCTCGGTCATCCAGCCCTCCCGGTCCCCTCCCCGCCTCCGAGGCGGGCTCCTGTTTCGTCCCCGCCCGAGGGCGGGGTGGTGGCGTAGCGCGTGATCATCGTGCCGATGCCGGCGTCGGTGAAGAGCTCCAGCAGCAGCACGTGCGGCCGTCGCCCGTCCACCAGGTGCGCCGAGGCCACCGTCCCCTCGACGGAGTACAGGCAGGCCTCGAGCTTGGGGATCATGCCGCTCGAGACGGCTCCCGACTCCACGAGCAGGCGCAGCTCGGCGGCAGAGCAGCGGCTCACCAACGACTCCGGGTCGCCGACGTCACGGCGCAGGCCCTCGATGTCGGTGAGGAAGATCAGTTTCTCGGCCTCGAGTGCCAGGGCGATGGCCCCGGCGACGGCGTCGGCGTTGATGTTGTAGGCCTGCCCGTCCTCACCGACGCCGATGGTGGCCACCACCGGGATCAGGTCCTCCCCGAGCAGGCGGTGCAGCAGGGCAGGGTTGACGGCGGCCACGTCGCCCACGAAGCCCAGGTCTGGGTGGCGGGCACAGGCCTGGATGAGCCCGGCGTCCTCCCCCGAGACGCCCACGGCCAGGGGGCCGTGGCGGTTGATCGCCCCGACCAGGTCGCGGTTGACCTTGCCCACGAGCACCATGCGGGTGATCTCGAGGGACTCGGCGTCGGTGACCCGCAGCCCGTCCTTGAAGACGGCTTCCTTGCCCAGCCGTTGCATGAGCTCGGTGATCTGGGGCCCCCCGCCGTGCACGACCACGGGCTTGATGCCCACGGAGTGCATGAGGGCGATGTCGGCGGCGAAGCCCGGGTCCCCCCCGGGCCCCATGGCGTTCCCGCCGTACTTCACGAGGACGACGCGGCCCCGGAAGCGCTGGATGTAGGGCAGCGCCTGGGCAAGCACGGCCGCGGTGACGTCCGGCTCGGCCGGGCCGGGCAGGCGGTCGCTCACGGGTACATCCCCACCATGGGCAGGCCCGTCGCCTCGGGCAGCCCGCAGATGAGGTTGGCCGCCTGGACGGCCTGGCCCGACGCCCCTTTCACCAGGTTGTCGAGGGCGCCGATGGCCACGACCCAGCCGGTGCGGGGGTCGGCTCGCACGGTCACGTGGCAGGTGTTCGAGCCCAGAGTGGCCTTGGTGGAGGGCGGGCGGCCCGAGACCACCACGAACGGCTCGTCCGCGTAGGTGTCGCGGTAGGCGTCGAGCAAGTCGGCCGTGGACGGGGTGGCGGCCCCCGCCGGCCGGGCGTAGCAGGTGGCGAGGATGCCCCGGTTCATGGGGGCCAGGTGGGGGGTGAACAGCACCTGCGCTCCCCCGAGGGCCTGCTCGATCTCGGGCGTGTGCCGATGGTCGAGCAGGCCGTAGGCGGTGAAGTCCTCGTCGACGGCGCAGAAGGCGGTCGTGGCCTTGAGGCCCTTGCCCGCGCCGGAGACCCCCGAGGCGGCGTCGACCACGATCCCTCTGCGCTCGACGAGCCCCTTGCGCACGAGGGGGGCCAGGGCCAGCGCCGCCGTGGTGACGTAGCACCCGGGCGAGGCGACGAGGTGGGCGCCGGCCACCTCGTCACGGAACAGCTCGGGCAGCCCGTAGGCGAACTCGCCCAGCAGCGCCGGTGCCTGATGCTCCTCGCCGTACCAGCGGGGGTACAGCGAGGGGTCCTTCAAGCGGAAGTCGGCGGCGAGGTCGACGATCCGCTTCACCTGGCCCCGCAGCTCGGGCACGATCGACTGGGAGGCGCCGTGGGGCAGGCCGAGGAAGACGAGGTCGAGGCCCGCGGCGCGCTCAGGCTCGTAACGCTCGAAGCGCAGCTGGGGGTAGGCGGCGGCCAGGCTCGGGTAGAGCTCGGCCACCATGGTGCCAGCCTGGGAGTCCCCCGTGGCGTAGACCACGTTGAGCTCGGGGTGCTGCGCGCACAGGCGCAACAGCTCCGCGCCGGTGTAGCCAGAGGCGCCGATGATCCCGATGTCACGCACCCCGAGAGTCTATGCGATCGAGCGCATAGCTATGCAAGCACCTGGCGCATGGCCGTACGGGGGTGGCGGTCGAGCCCCCGAGCCGCCTCGGCGAGCCGGATGGCGGCCAGCTCGGGGCCCAGCTCCTCCTCGTCCAGGTCGACGAAGCCCAGCGTGCGGTACCAGGGGCCGTTCCACCGCACGTCCCGGTAGGTGGTGAGCGTGACGGCGTCGTGCCCGCACGCGCGCGCCCAGTCCGCCACCGCGCTCACCAACGCCCGGCCGATCCCCCGCCCCGAGTACGACGCGAGCACGCTGACCTGGTCGAGGTGCCCTTCGCCGTCGACCTCGCTGGCTGCGGCATAACCCACCACCTCGCCCGTGGGGCCCGGCGCGACCCAGAGCCGGCCGGCGGCGAGGCGCTCGCGGAACCACTCGAGGGGGGGCGCCTCGTCCCCGGCCACGTAGGCCATGCCCACGTCGACGAAGCGGCGGCCGGCGTCCACCTCGACGGAGCGGAGCGCCGGGATCTCGGCCTCCCGGGCCGGGCGCACGCTCGTCGGGGGGGCCTCGTCCATTGTGGGGAGCGTAGGCTCGGCCGCCGTGTCCGTGCCCGGGGGTTCCACGCCGTCACCCGTCGCTGCCGGCCCCGGCGCAGACCCGGCCCAGGACAGTCGGGCGCTCGCCGCCGTGGCCGAGCTCTACCACCGCTACCTGACCGGGGTCCTGCTCTCCCTCGTGCAGCGGGCGGGCACGGCCCGGGCGGCCGAGGTCGTGTTCCGCACGTTCCGCCGCCAGCACCTCGAGAAGTTCCTCCCCGGCCTCGACAAGCTCGGCCTGCGTCACCTGCCCCACGCGGTCGCCTGCGCCCAGTACCACTACCTGTCCAACGCCCTCGGGGGCGTGTCCGTCGAGTGGCTGCCCGAGACCGACCGCAAGTCCTGGGTGTCGTACCGGCCGCCCCGCTGGGTCTTCGACGGGACCGCCGTCTGCGGCGTCCCCACCGAGGTGAGCCGGGCCATGCTGCGAGGCTGGCACGCCCACAACGGGGTGAGCCTCGGCAACCCCTGCCTCGGCTTCGTGTGCACCTCCCAGACCACGGACGGCGGCGCCGGCCTCGTCGGCTACTACGTCGAAGAGGACCAGGAGCTAAGCGAGGACGAGCGGCTCCGCTTCTCCCCCGGCGAGCTGGCACCGGCGGTGGCCGGCGAGCTGTCCACCGTGGACTGGTCGGCGGACCGGTTGGCCAAGGTCGAGCGGAACTACGCCATGGAGTACGTGCGCTCGATCGTCCCCGAGCTGGTGGCCGTGCTCGGTCCCGCCGACGGCGGCTTCGTGGGGCGCATCG
>WHTX01000492.1 GCA_009377505.1 Acidimicrobiia bacterium | reverse complement strand
CGAGGACCGCCAGCCCGACGAGGCACTCCCGCTGCACCTCGAGGTGACCGGGCCGCTCGGGCGCATGGCCCTGCCCGACGCCGCCGTCCAGGTGAGCGCCCAGCTCCGGCAGCGGGCCAGCCTGCTCACGGCCAAGCAGGACCAGGCCCTGCGCAACCTGCTGCAAGGCCTCATCGCCCGGGAGGTGGCCGAGAAGCTCCACGCCGCCGGCGAGCTGGTGCGGCTCATGAACCGGAGGCTGGCCACCGTGCGCACCTCCCAGGGGATCGGGGTGTCGCTGCGCTGGCGCCGCCGGGACGACATCGACGCCGACCTGCTGGCCACCATGGACCTGCTGGCCAAGCCGCCCGACCTGCGCAGCGCCGAGCAGGACCGCCAGCTGACCAGCGCCCTGGCCGAGCGCATCGCCGACGCCCGCCGCCTCGACCCAGACGCCCCCTACCGCGACCTCGTGGCCTCGGTGCTCGACTACCGGAGCTGGCACCGCATGAGCCTGGTGCTGCACCGCCCCGGCCGGCCCGACGAGCAGCTCGGCCGCCGCACCGCCCTGTCCGAGGGCGAGAAGAAGATGATCTCCTACCTCCCGCTCTTCGCCGCCGTGGCCGCGTCGTGCGACGCGCTGGCGGCCCGGGAGCCGGCCGCCCCCCGCTTCGTCCTGCTCGACGACGCCTTCGCCAAGGTGTCCGAGGACAACCACGCCAAGCTGTTCGGCCTGCTCGTCGAGCTCGACTTGGACTTCATCGCCACCAGCGAGCGGCTCTGGGGCACGCATGCCACCGTTCCCGAGCTGGCCATCACCGAGGTGCTACGGGACGCCAGCCTCGGGGTGATCGTGCTCGAGCACTTCCGCTGGGACGGCCGGTCGAAGGTGGCGGCCGTGAGCACAGCGAGGACCGAAGCGCAGCGGGGGCCCGCAGCGCATGTGACCACGAACCGCCCGAGCGGCGGAGAACAGGGAACACCGTGAGCGGCCCGGTGGGAGACGGGGCCGGCGACGCTGCCGCGACCGAAGACACGGCGCGCCGGCTGTTCCGGTACGTCGCCTTCGAGGAGTGGCGCGACTACCGGGCCATCATGGCCACCTTCGCGGGGACGTTCTTCTCGGAGTTCTCGCCCGAGGAGGTGACGGCCCGGCTGTGGGGGGCGGGCGTCGAGCTGGACGGGGCCGTCGTGGCCGACCGGCTCGAGAGCCTGCGGGGCTGGGGCAACCTCACCGTCTCGTCCTCGGTGGGCAGCCCGACCAGCCTGGCCGACTACTACAAGCGCCGGAACCGCTACCTGATCACCCGGGCCGGCCGGGAGGTCCACGACGCCGTCGAGGGCGTGCTCAGCCGGGTCGACGAGGTGCGCGACGTGTCCACCGGTCGGCTCCGCGCCTTGCGGGACGCCCTGGCGGGCTTGGCCGCGGTCGACGTGGCCCGGGCCGACGCCGGCCACCTGGCCGACCTGGTACGAGCCGTCTTCGACCCTCACGAGGCTTTCACCAGCGAGATCACCCAGTTCTTCGCCGCCATCAACCAGTGGCAGAGCCGCTACGACCTCACCCCGGAGGAGTTCACCTTCTTCGCCGAGGTGCTGGTGGGCTACGTGGCCGAGCGCCTCGACGAGATCGAGCGGACCTCCCGGCCCATCGGCCGCTCGCTCGTCGAGCTCGGGCCCCGGGTGCCGACGATCGTGGAGCGGGCCAACCGGGGGCTGGCCGCCCGGGTGGAGGAAGCGGGCCTCGGGGCGTCGGTGACCGTGGCCCGGGCGCCGGGCTCGACGGCCGGGGACTGGGCGCTGCTGGCCGGCTGGTTCGTGGGCGAACCGGGGCGGCCGTCGCGCATCACCCAGCTCGGCGCCGACGCCGTCTCGGCCATCCGCACGCTGACCCTCAACCTGACCCGCCTGTCCCGGGTGGGCATCGGGGCGTCGTCACGGCGGGCAGACTTCCTGCGCCTGGCCCGGCTGTTCGACTCGGCCCCGGGAGCGCCCGCCGCCGCCTGCCTGGCCGCGGCGGCATTCGGGCTCTACCCCTCACAGCACCTCGGCGTGCTGGCCGAGGACGCGGAGGACCCGGTGAGCACGGCCACCTCCTGGGCGGAGGCGCCCCGGGCCATGGTCCCGGTCTCGTTGCGCGAGCGGGGGGACACGACGAACCGGGGCAAGGCCACGCCCATGGCCGACCGGTCCCAGGCCCACCGGGCGCTGCGCCTGCGGCGTGAGCGGGAGGTGGAAGCGGCCCGCCGGGTCGACGCCGAGCTGCTGGCCGTGGGCGAGCTCGACGGCGCCGAGCTGTCGACCGCGGCGTTGGCCCGGCTGCAGCTGCTGGTCGGCGGGGTCCTGGCCGAACTCGGTGTTCGACAGCTGGCCCATGAGCGTGTGGACGGTTCGCTGCGCTGTCGGCTGGAGCGCACGCCGGGCTCCTCCTCCACGGTGCTGTGCCCGGAGGGCCAGCTCACCCTTGTCGACCTGCGGGTTCGCCTCTCGGCGGCCGAGGTGGTGGTGGCCGCCGCCGCCGCCGCCGGCGCCGCCGTCGGCGCTGCCGCTGCCGGGGCCGGGGCC
>WHTX01000093.1 GCA_009377505.1 Acidimicrobiia bacterium | reverse complement strand
GCTCCCAGCTCGGGCTGACCCCAGTCGCCCAGCTCGACACCTACCACGGCCTCGTCTTCGCCACCCTCGACGCCGGGGCACCGGGCCTGGCCGAGTACCTGGGCGACATGGCCTGGTACCTCGACATCCTCCTCGACCGCTACGAGGGCGGCACGGAGCTGATCGGGTCGGTCCAGAAGTGGCCCGTGCGCGCCAACTGGAAGTTCCCGGCGGAGAACTTCATCTCCGACTTCCAGCACGCCCAGACGATGACCCACGTCTCGGCCATGAAGGCCCAGGGCTTCTATGCGGTGCAGCCCGCCACCGACGGCGTGCAGATGAGCACGGGTGGCGGGCATGGGCTCTTCATCATCCGCCGCGACCAGATCCAGGCCCCCCTGCCCTCGCCGGTGGTCGACCCGGTGGTGCTCGACTGGCTGCGCTCGGCCCGGGAGGCGTCCAAGCGACGGCTCGGCGAGCTGCGGGGCTCCGGCGTGCTCGACGTCGTCTCCGGCACGGTCTTCCCGAACTTCTCGTTCCTGATGCAGGTCATCTTCCCGAGCCTGCGGGTCTGGCAGCCCAGGGGCCCCGAGGAGATCGAGATCTGGTCGTGGTGCATCGTGCCCCGCTCGGCGCCGGCCGAGGTGAAGGACTGGATGCGGCTGTCCTACCAGCGCAACTTCGGCCCCGGGGGCATGTTCGAGCAGGACGACGCCGAGACCTGGCAGCACGCCACGGCGGTGAACCGGGGGTTCGCCACGCGCCAGGGCTGGTTGAGCGTCGGCATGGGGCTCGGCCACGAGGAGCGGGACGAGCAGATGCCCGGCCTCAAGGGGCGCCTCATCAGCGAGTCGAACGCCCGCACGTTCCTGCGGCGGTGGAAGGACCTGATCGCCGCCGAGTCCTGGAGCGAGGTGCCCGTGCGCCTGCAGCCACTCGACCGGGTCTGAGGGCCGGGGCCTCACAAGGAGCAGCCGGCCGCCCCTCGGCGCGCCTCGGCCGGGGCGACGACGCCGATCCTGGCCCGGTAGGTGAACAGCCAGGGCCGGGGCGAGGCTCCCAGGACCGCCTGGCAGCGGGCGGCGAGCGCGGTCACGCCGAGGACGTCGTCCCCGAGGCCGGCCCGGCGCGCCGCCTGGTAGTCGCCTTGGCTCCGCAGCAGCGCCACGAACCGGCCGGCGTCACCCCACTCCACCCGGCTGACCGCCACTTCGGTGCACCACGAGAACCGCCCCGAGGCAGACATGGTGGCCAGGTGGCCGTCCTTCGACCAGCTCCGGGGCCCCCGGGGCGCCGTCCCCGCGCTGGCGCGGCGCGAGTCGCGCCCGGGGTGGGCGGCACCGGCTCGTTCCGCCTCGCTGAGCGCCCCCGTCAGCGCCTCGCCGGCGAGCCCGGCGACGACACGTCGCTCGTAGGCGCGCACCGTGGCGCGGCACTGGGCCCAGGCCTGCTCGGCCGGGGCCGAGCCCAGGCTCGGCGGCCAGTCGCAGTCCACGGCGGCGAAGACTCCCCCGGGCCGCAGCAGGCGGGCCACCTCGGCGAAGGTGGGCGCGGGCTCCATCCAGTGCAGCGCCTGGACGGCGAGCACGACATCGGCACAGGCGCTCGGCAGTCCCGTGGCGTGGGCCCAGCCCTCGACGCAGCTCGTGGCGGCGAGGGCGCGGAGCTGGGCTGCGGCCCGCATGTCCTCGCTCGGCTCCACCCCGATGACCTCGTCCGCCCAGCGCGCCGCCCAGCGGGTGGACAGGCCGGTGCCGCTGCCGAGGTCGACGACGGTGGCGGGCCGATGCCCGAGGTAGCGGCACAACAGGTCGGCCAGCTCCCCGGGAGGCTCGGGCCGGGCCGAGTCGTACAGCTCGGCGAAGCCCGAGAAGCGCTCGGCGTTGGCCCGAAGGCCCAGGGCGTCGGCCTCGGCGGCCGAGGCCCCAGGGGCCGGGGCAGGCGCAGGGGCAGGGGCAGGGGCAGGGGCAGGGAGTCTGCGCTCGTCCATCGCCGCAGTCTGGCCGACCGCTGAGCTGGGCCGGACAGGTGTAGCCGTCGGTCGAGTGATGCGGCCGACTGGCTGACCAGCTCGAACGAGCCCGAAGGGCAGCCTCCGCCAGGTTGTGGTGTACCAGGCCGGCCGGCTACCCCTCGCCGAAGCGCCACTCCGTCATGCGCACACGGCGCGGCGAGTTCGCCATGTCGGCGAACGTCGCCACGTCGGCGCGGATGACCTCCTGGTCCTCGGCCCCTCCGAAGAACCGCTCGGCCAGTTCCTGCTCCGAGGCGAAGGCGCACAGGGCGACGCCGTCGTAGCGACGTCCGGCGAGCACCTCGTCGATGCTGACCTGGTGGTAGTGCCACATGCCCGGGTGGTGCCGCAGGGCGAGCGGCGCGTGGGTGTCGCGCCAGTGGGCGTCGGCTGCCTCGTGGGGGAGATCGGGCCGCCGCAACATCCCGAACACGGCCGTCACCCCCGGGCTCGGGTCGCCCTCGGGCCAGGACCGGCGCTGGTGGCGCATCGGCCGCACGTGCACCCGGTACAGGCCGATGTCGGCGACCGCCTCGAGCGCGGCGCGATCCTCGCCGATCACCATGGCGGAGAACGCTGGATCGCGCTGTTGGTCCTTGGCGACGAACGCCGTCCCCCGAAACGACCGGGCCACCTCGATGGCCTCCGGCCCACGACTGCCCAGGGCTGCGAACATGGCGGCACGCTACCCCGTGGCGGGCGGCCCCCTCGGAGGCAGCGAGCTCCCCTTGCTGTCGGTGCGCGGTGGCACGGCTCCGACGACGACCGAGTCGCACTCGCGCATCTCGTCAGCAGTTCCGTACTGCGAGCGCACCAGGTCGGCGAGCGCGATGATGTGGCAGACCGTGAGCTCACCCTGTCTTCGAGCGCGGGTGGAGGGGAGCTCCGGTCCGAGGAAGGAGCTCGATGTGGTGAACCGTGTCCAGCGATGGTCACCTCGCTTCTCTCCCGCAGGCCAAGTGGTCATCGCCGCGGCGCGGATGTGACCTTGCCCGTCGACCCGGGCCGCGCCTGGCTGATCGCCGTCGCAGGGCTCATCGCCAACGCTGCGTGTTGGGGGACGATCAACAGCTTCGGGGCCTTCCTCGATTCCATGTCCGACGAGTTCGGTGCTGGCCTCGGTGCGACCGCGCTGATCTATGCGTTGCCGTCGTTCGTGTTGTTCGTGCTCGGCATGGTCACCGGGCCGCTCGCCGACCAGTACGGGCCGCGCCCGATGATGCTCGGCGGCGTTGCGCTGATCGCCAGCGGCTTGTTCGTCACGTCGACTGCCTCGAACCTCGCCGTGGCGGTGATCGCCTACGGGCTCGGAGTCGGTCTCGGCATGGCGTGCTTCCTCGTGCCCATGGCCGCCTGCATCGGAGGTTGGTTCGTCCGCCGCCGGGCGCTGGCACAAGGCTTGAGCGCTTCGGGCGCAGGTCTCGGCACGTTCCTGATCGTGCCGTTGGCTCGTTGGCTCATCGACGAGTTCGGCTGGCGCCACGCCTACCAGGTGCTCGCCCTGTTGTGCGCTGGCGCGCTCGTGCTCGCCGCCGCTGTCGCCGCTCGCCCTCCCCAACGCGTCCCCGTCGGCCGGCCTTCGCTTCGCCGGGCCCGCGAGGCCGCCGCGGCGGGGCCGTTCGCCCCGGTGTACATCGGTGCGCTGCTGATGACGGCGTCGCTGTTCGTGCCCTTCGTCTTCCTGGTCCGCTACGCCACCGATCACGGGATCGACGCGGGTGCCGCAGCGTTGCTGCTGAGCGTCCTCGGTGCGTCGAACGTCGCCAGCCGCCTGGTGCTCACCAGCTTGGCGGGCAGGGTCGGCGCCGTGCGCCTGTACCTCATGTGCTTCGCCTTGCTGCCCGTCGGGTTGGGCCTGTGGCTCGCCGCCGGTGACTCGTACGCGATCTTGGCGGTCTTCGCTGCGGTGCTCGGTGTGAGCCATGGGGGGTACGTGGCCCTCAGCCCCGAGGTCGCAGCCGAGCTGTTCGGCGTGGCCAACCTCGGGACCGTGCTCGGGGCGCTCTGGACAGCGGCCGGTGTCGGGGGCCTGCTCAGCCCGGTGCTGGCCGGCTCGCTCATCGACGCGGCCGGTTACACCGTGACGATCGTGGCTGCGCTCGGCTTCGCCTCGCTGGCGGTGCTCGCCCAGCGCAGCCTGTGGACTGACGCCAAGCCAGCGGGCCGGCCCGCGCTCCTCACGGCAGAGCCGCCCGCACCGGTCAGCGCCCCCTGACGAGGGAGAGGCCCGCTCGGCACTCGACCTGAATATCCGGGCTGTCCCAGGTCAAGCCAGCACGGGGAAGACCTTGGCGGCCAGCTCCTCCTCGAGCGATCTCCGATCAACTCCGGGCGAGCACCCGGGCGAGGGTGTCCGGCCGGTCGGTCATGATCCCGTCGACGCCCCAGCCCAGCAGGCGGCGCATGTCCGCCTCGTCGTCGATTGTCCACACGTCGACCCGGAGCCCGCACCTGTGGGCGGCGCGCACCAGTCCGGGGGTGACGATCCGGATGCCCTTGTAGGTTTCGGGTGGCTGCAGCGCCTGGAACGGCGCGTCGTACATCCCACTGAGGCGGAAGAGGCTCAGCAGCCGGAAGATCGCGAGCTCGCCGATGGAGGCTCCCGTCGCCACCGTGCCGGCGGACGCAGCGCGGAACCGGTTGATCGCGCCCGAGCTGTCGCTGACCACCAGCGTGCGGGCCTGGCCCGCGATCGCCTCGATCGTGCGCCAGACGGCTTCCTCGGCTCCCGGCAGTTCGGCCTTCAGCTCGATGTTGACGGGCATGTCCGGGAACTCGCGGTAGACCGCTGCGAGCGTGGGGATCCTGACGCCCCGGCCGCGCCAGGGGAACGTCTGCCCGTCGTCGGGGGTGAACCGGTAGCCGGCGTCGAGCGTCTGGAGCTCGGCGAGTGTCATCCGGGCAACGGCGCCGGCCCCGTCAGTGGTCCGATCCACCGTCTCGTCGTGGATGACCACGACCTCGCCGTCGGCGGATGTCCGCACGTCGACCTCCAGCACCACAGGCCCCAGCCTGGTGGCCTCCCTGAGCCCCTCGATCGTGTTCTCGGGGACGATCGTCCTCCCGCCGCGGTGCGCGAAGTTGACCGGCCAGCCCGTCGGCGTCGGCGCTCTCGTCCCGGCCGTCCGGCGCGCCGAGCGCGAGACGAGAAGGGCGCCCGCCCCGCCGGCGAGCAGGCCCAGGGCGAAGGTCCCGGCCCCCATCCGGAGCACCCAGATGTTGTCGGCGACGAGCGACCCCGCGCCTTCCTGCTTGATGATCGCGTTGCTCATGGCTGGTCCTTCGCGCTGGCTGGAGACCCTTGTCCCGCACCTCAGATGGACATGAACGTAACTGTCCTCCGCCAGGTCGGCCGGGATCGTAGAGCGCTCGACTACAGCCCGGCTGTCGACGCCGCTTCGTCGAACTCGCGGAACTCCTGGGTCCCAGGCTTCCTCCATGGGGTTCGAGCGGATCGGAGTCGACCCGGCCCGGATGGGCGGGCTCCCGACGATTCGCGGCACCCGCGTCGCCGTCGGGCTGACCGACCTGGACATCAAGCGGAGCGGCACGAAAGAACCCGGCAAGCACCAGCCCGCCTGGCTCGGGCTGCGCTCGATTCGTGAGGATCGTCGTCGATACCGGCGTCTTCAGCGCATCCCTGAGCCGGCGCCGCCGTCCCCGGTTCGAAATCCAGCTGCAGCAGATGGCCGGCAACCAGGTCTTCCTCGCCGCCGTCACGGTCAGCGAGCTCCGCTACGGAGCGCTCGTCGCCGAATGGGGGCCGAGTCGGCGTGATCGCCTCGAGGAATCGATCCAGGCGATCCTGCGCCACGGGCGGCGCCCCCAGCCCGGGCGACCGGCGGCGTGCTTCTCGATCGCGATGAGGTTCAGTAGTCCTCCCAGCGGACGAGGAGCTGGGAGACGGCGCCGACGTGGAGGCCGGGCATCCGTTGCGGGGTGCCGGCGAGGCGGAGGCGGGCGAGGTGCGGGGCGAGGGCACGGAAGACGGCGCGGAGCTCCCAGCGGGCGAGGTTGGCGCCCAGGCAGAAGTGCTCGCCGTGGCCGAAGGTCACGTGCGGGTTGGGGTTGCGGCGCACGTCGAAGCGGTAAGGGTCGGGGAACTGGCGCTCGTCCCGGTTCGCTGACGGGTACCAGAGGACCAGGGTGTCGCCGGCGCGGATGCGCTGGCCTTGGAGCAAGACATCCATGGTCGCGGTCCGGGCGAACTGGACGACGGGGGAGACCCAGCGAAGGACCTCCTCGGTCGCGGTCTCTGCCACCACGGCTGGGTCGGCGGCGAGGACCGCTGCCTGGTCTGGGTGTTCGAGCAGCGCCTGCACGCCGCCGGTGATCGTGTTGCGCGTGGTCTCGTTGCCCCCGCCGACCAGGAGCTCGATGTAGCCGTGGAGGCGCTGGTCGTCGAGCGGTCGTCCGCCCACGGTGGCGTGGGCGAGGAGCGAGACGATGTCGAAGCTGTCGTCGCTGACCGGGCGGGCCCGGGCACCGTCGATGAGCCCTTGGCGGTAGGCGTGGTACTCCCGACCTGCCCGGCGCCGCACGTCTGCCTCGGTTTCACCGGGCCGCACGTCCGGGTGGGCGAGGTCGGGGGTCAGCAGCGTCTGATCGGACCAGCGCCGGATCGTCGGCCAGTCGTCGGTCGGGACGCCGAGCAAGCCGCAGATGGTGGAGATCGGCACGCCTACTGACAGGTTCTCCACCACCTCGACCGGCTCCGGCGCCGCCGCACGGGCGGCAACCACGAAATCGTCGACGAAGCCCCGTGCCAGCTCGTCGAGATGGCCGGCCAGGCGCCTCATCGCCCCTGGTGTGAAGCGGCGTACCGCGATCGAACGGAGGTCCAAGTGCTCAGGCGGGTCGGTGTAGAGCATGTCGAGCGGCACGTCGGGGCCCCACCCGTGGCGCTCGGCGCGCTTGGCCTTGTAGGCGGCCTGGCGTGCGATCCCGTTGTCGGTGTCGAGGCGGATGACGCCGGCGTTGGAGAACAGCTCCGGGTGGCTCGACACGTACCGCACGTCGTCGTAGCGGGTCACGGCCCAGAACGGCGAGAACCGGGGCCTCCCCTCGTACCAGTACACGGGTGCTTCGGCTCGGAGCAGGTCCCAGTCAGCCCATGGATAGCCGTGCTGGACGTAGCGCGGCATGGAGGTGATGTCGACGTCCTCGAGGCCAGCCCCCAACCGCTCGTCCTGCTCCACGACCCCGTCCCTCCGACACAGCGCTGCCCGAGCCGACTGGATCGTACGCACCCACTTGGGTCGGCGTCAGGTAGCCACGGCGACCTCGCAACGCCCGAAGTTGGACTCGCAGTGGTCGCACCGGCTGCTGGCGGAGGCGTTGGCGGACGTCGGGATCTCGGCGTCCCAGGTCGGCCGGGTGCTGGCCAGCTTGGAGCCGGAAGCCTTCCCGAGCCCCGCCGGCCGGCTAGCGTCCATCATCGCCGTCGGTGGCGCCACGTGCGCTCGACGTGTCAGGCCAAGGGGAGGCACCGCGCATGGGATGGGCCGAGAGCAAGCACCTGACGGCGACGACCTGGGGCGTCGTCAAGACGCAGCGGCCCCTGTGGTCCCTCGTCATCCGGGGGGCGGTGGCCGCCGCCGTGGTCGGGCTCGTCCCCGCCGTGGCCGGCATCGCCCTCCTGGCCACGGAAGGCACCGCCCTCAAGGCCCTCGGCGTGGTGCTGCTCGTCGTGGGCGGCGTGCTGTCGGCGACGGTGTGGATGATCCACGCCGGCGCGCTGGCCCATGCCGCCGACGAGGCGCTGCGCACGGGCACGAGCCCTGCGGCCCGTGACGCGCTCGCCGCCACCAAGGGCCACCGTGGCGCGCTGTTCGGGTGGGCGGTCATCACGGTCGCCGTGGGCTGGCTGCTCAGCGCCGTGCGAGGCGATTCGGGAGGGGGGCTGGTCGGCATCGTGCGGGTGCTCGGCGCCGGGCTGCTCGCCGCGGCGTGGAGCGTGCTGACCTTCTTCGTGGTGCCGGTCATCGTCCTGGAGGGCGCCGGGCCCATCGACGCCATCAAGCGCTCGGCCTCGCTCCTGCGCGAGCGATGGGGAACCCAGGTCGCCGGGAACATCCGCATCGGCGGCCTCGTGGCCCTGCTCGCCATCCTGCCGGCCATCGCCCTCGTGGTGGGCGGCGTCTTCCTCACGAGCATCGGGGACGACGCCGCCGCCATCGGCGGTGGGCTGCTGTTCCTCGTCGGCGTGCTCGTGTTCATGGTGGGCATGATCGTGCTCAGCGCCCTGCGGGCCGTGTTCGGCGTGGCCCTCTACCGCTACGCCGGAACTGGCGCGCCGGTGGGGCCCTTCAGCCCGGCCGACCTCGGCGGTGCCGTCCGCACCCGCCCCGCCACCATCTGAGCTGCCACCTGGACACGGCACTCGCCGATGCCGCGGAGCGGGAGGCCAGGCGCGGCCACTGGACGGGCGTGCTCGACCGCATCGAGGCCGAGCTCAGCCCGCGCTGACCGGCGCGCCGACGGGGACCAGTTCGCCCAGGCCCGTGCCCAGCTCCCGGTCGGCGAAGGACCAGAACCGAGCCGCCCGGGGCGCGAACGACGGCCCCCTCGACACTTGGCCGGGGTCGACGTTGAGGCGGACGAACGAGCCGTGGGCGCCCAATCCACAGGTCAGCCACCCCGTGGCCACCTCACCCTCGCGGGCCCACCGCCAGTCGCCCCGGCTCTCCACCAGGGGCGCCTGGTCGCGGCCGGCGATGCCGTCGGGCGCGATGCGCCAGGTCCCCCCGGCTCGCCGGCCGTCGGCCCTCTCCAGCAGCAGGCGCTCGAGCCCGGCGGGCCGGTAGCCCAGGTCGATGCCGCCGACGAGCGCGTCGAGCAGGAGCTGCAGGGGCAGGTCGGGCACGGCCCCGAGCATCACGGAGAGGCCCGCGCTCATCCGCGGGTTCAGCTCGGTCGGCAGGAAGCTGTTGCCGGTGACGACACCGTCGATGCTGAACGCGCCGCGGTAGGCGACCTCGTGGCGCAGGACGGCGCCAACCCGCCGGGCGATGTCGCGCTGCAGCTCGCGAACCGCCTTCGGCGGGTCGTAGAAGGTGGCGCAGCCGGCGTAGAGGAAGCCGCCGCCTGCGGCCCGGCGGAGCGTGACCTGCTCGACGGGGCGGAGGGCGGCGAGGTGGTCGGGGAAGACGATGCCATGGATGCTGCACGGCACCCCAGCCACGAAGGGCATCACCCGTACGCGTCGGGTGCGCCCGGCGAAGGCGGCGACGGCCTCGTCCAGCTCGCCGGCGGAGCGCACCCAGCGGGTCTTCTCCGCACCGCCGTGGAAGCCCTCGCTCGTGTCCGCGGCCCACACGGTGCCTGCCCCGCCGTCGAGTGACCGGGTGGCCCTGCGCAGCGCCGCGGGGTCGAGGTGGACCACGGCCGAGGGCGCCCGCCGCACGCCGGCCCGGTCCCAGAGGGCGTCGACGATCAGCTTGTCCTCGAAGGCCACCCACTTCGGCCGGCGCCAGGCCAGGAAGGGCCGACCGTCGAGCTCGCTGGCCTCGTTGAGGAAGGAGCCGATGACGAGGGCCTCGCGCCCGGGGTCGAAGCGGGCGAGGGCGTCGAGGATGTCCGGTGGCGGGTGCTCCAGCAGCCGGTTGCTGGCATGGATCGTCGCGCTCACCGAACCGGTCGGCCCCGGGGAGGTCGCCACCCAGGCGGCAACCTCGGGCTCGGGCAGGGGCCCGGTGCCCCGGCCCTCGGTTCCTAGGACGAGTGTGGCCTCGGCGCCGAGTTGGCGGAGGACGCCGGCGGTGGCGGTGTGAGCAGCGGCGGGCCCGCCCGCCAGGACGACCCGGCGCCCTTCGACCAGCGGCCGCAGCAGCTCCCGGTAGTCCATCGGGCCCATGGGGCACGGTACCGATCGGGACGGGTGCCATGCCTCGGGTTCTACCTCGGGGGCCACGAGCTGGCCTTCGAGCCGCTCTCCCCCGCCTCCGACCACGCCGAGCTGCCGCAGAGACCGCGGTGCCGGCGGCCCCTGGCGAGCGCGGCTCAGTGGCAGTGGCCGCCGGGGTTGACGAGCTCCTGCGGTGGGACGTCGAGGGCGGGGTTGCGGTCGAAGAAGCCGGCGGGCCTCAGGGCGAAGCCGACCCGCTCCACGGGCATGACCGGCCACTCCTCGGGCCGGGACACGTGGTTGGAGCCGAGCGTCACCCACAGCACCAGGTCCTCCTCCACGAGCGACCGGTCCGCGGCGACGTACGCCGGCAGCCCGGCGCCTCCCGGGTGCTGGGTCGGGTTGGCGCCGGCGGCGCGCATCTCGTCGGGAGCGTAGGGGGTGGCCCAGAGGTGGTGCTGGGCGAACCCGGCCCGTCGACCGGCCGCCGAGGTGGGCGAGGAGAGCAGCAGCGGCGTGGCCGTGGGCACGAGCTGGTAGGCCACGGGGCCCCCGTAGGCATTGCGCACGGCAGGGTTGCTGACCCGCCACACCCGCCCGGCGCTCGGTTCGGCGTCGCGCACCGCGACCGACTCGCGCTCGAGGCGCGTCACCTCGGTGCGAAAGGCGTTGCCGTGCGGGTTGGCCGGCCCGGGGCCCGCGGGCACCAGGTCCACCTCCTCGAGCACGTTCGCCGTCCCGTCCACGTCGAGGTCGAGGCGCCAGCTGAAGAAGTGCTGGTGGTGGGGGGCCGAGACCTCGGGCCCGACCCGGGTCTCGTAGGCGGTCACGGCCTGGCCGGGCCGCACCGCCGAGGCGAGCGGGATGCCCGTCAGCTTGACCTCGAGCTCGATGGAGCCGTCCTGGTAGAAGTACCAGAAGTAGCCGTAGTCGTAGTTCCCGAGCGTGGCCCAGTAGCTGACGACCAGGCGGCGGGCACGGCGCACCTCGGCCGTCTCGGTGAAGCGGTCGCGGTGCCGCCACAGCACCCCGAAGTCCTCCTCGTGGACGCAGATGGCGTTCTCGATCGTGCTCACCGACCCGTCCGGCAGCACCATCGGCGCGTCCAGGTAGCGGATCTCGCCCAAGCAGTCACAACCCAGGCGCAGCGGGTTCGCCGAGCGCCCCATGCCCACCTCGCCCTCGTCGAACACGTGGCGCCAGTAGTGCTGGACCTGCGGGTCGCCGTAGGGCACGCACATCTCGGCCATGGCCGCCCGGTACAAGATGGGCCGCACGCGCCCGGCGGCGGGGTCCTCGTAGGCGACCTGGTGCAGCACGAGGCCCTCGATGGGGTGCAGCGAGACGCGCATCTGCCAGCGCTGCCAGCGCAGGTGGTGCCCGTCGAGGGTGAAGCTCGGCCCGTCGGGCTGGCTGACGTCGAGGGGGCGCAGGTCCTCGCGCAGCGGGCCGACGTGCTCGGCCCCGAAGCGGCCCTGGTCGGAAGGCACGGGGATGTCCGAGCCGTCGTCGACGAGCTCGACGACCTCGTGGCGGGTGCGGTCCCACACGGCGACGAGGCCCTGGACCGGCCGCGCCCAGGGCGAGTCGCCCGCGCCCTCGCGCACGTAGAAGACGCAGTGGCCCAGGCGGCGGCCATCGGGGTCGTAGGGCCGGTCGAACCAGCCCGCTGGCCAGGGCTCGAGGTACACCGTGGCGGGGTCGGTGACCCCGCGGCGCTGCAGGGCCGCCCACACCTTCGGGTCCTTGACCGCCTTCTGGGCCTCGATGAACTCGTCGAAGACCATGGCACCGTGCTCGCCCTCGAGCGCTCGGGCGGAGACGATCTCCCCCGAGCCGAGCTCGACGGCCACCTCGTAGCTCGTGCCCGTGGCCCGGTCCACGACGACCGCGTCGGCCTGGCGGGGCAGGGCGGTCTCTGCGCCGCCCGCGATCCCCAGCACCTGGGCTTTGGGTGGCTCCCGGAGCGCCACCCAGGCGAACTGGGGCCGCTCGCCGACCCGGCCGCAGGCGAGCACGGCCGCCGCCACCGTGGCGATCTCCTCGCCCGTCAGCGGATCGAGGGGGTGCAGCGAGCTGGGCGCCACCGTGTTGGTCATGGGGGGAACGCTAACCATGAAGCTCGATGAGCCTGGCGGGAAAGCCGCGGTTCTGTGCGGTCTGGGCTGCCAGCGGGCCCGAGGGGCGGGCCGACTGGCGGCGGGGGGAGCCGGCTTCCTCGGCCGCGGGGCGGCCCTGCCCGAACCCGAGCTCAGCCTCGCGGGTAGCGCACGGTCACCCCGCCGCCCGACGAGCTGGCCTCGATCGCCCGCTCGCTGGTCGGGTCGGTGCGGACCTGGTTGCGGGTCAAGCCCCCGCTCGAAGATGCCTCCACGCGGTACGTGTGGGGCGTGTCGGGCAGCTCCACGGTCACCCCGCCCCCGCTCGCGCCGACGTCGACGGCCTCGGGCGGCCGGGCGAACGCGAGGCTCACCCCGCCCCCGCTCGAGTCGGCCGCGACCACGGCCGAGGTGAGACCCGTCGCCGTGATGCCCCCGCCGCTGGCGTCGAGGTCGAGGCGGCCCGAGGCGTCCTCGACCCTGATCCCGCCGCCCGAGGCCGAGAGCTCGAGGTCGCCCTCGACGCCCGACACCTGGATGCCGCCGCCCGACGCGTGGGCCAACACGGCCACGCCGGCGGGCACCTGGATCGTGTAGTCGGCCCCGCAGTGCACGTCGAACAAGGCCGGGCAGTCAGAGCGCAGCACGAGGCGGTCGCCCTCCACCCTCTCGGAGGTCGTCGTCTCGAAGAGCCCCCTCGTCACCCTGGTGTCGACGACGAGCTCGCTCCCCGTCGCCGGCTCGATGCGCACGGCGCCCTCGGCCTCGACGTCGACGGCGCGGATGCGCTCGTCGTGGGTGGAGTGCAGGTCCCAGCGGTCATAGGCGACGGAGCCGACCACCATGAGCGTCCCCCAGGCCAGGCTGACGAGGGCGAACACGGTCCCCACCACGACCCAGGCCTTGCGGTGGCCGGCGGGCCGTGGCGCCCGGGCAGCAGGCTGAGGCGCCCCGGGCCCCGGCGTCGCGCTGGGCGGCGTGGGCGGGGCGCCACCCGTCGTGGTGGTGGGCGTGCTCATGGCTCAGCTCCCGATCCAGCGCAGCACGGCCAGGACGCGGCGATGGTCCGCCTCGGCCTGGGAGAGGTCCAACTTGGTGAAGATGTTGCGAACGTGCTTCTCGACGGCGCCGTCGCTGACGACGAGGGCGCGGGAGATGGCGATGTTCGAGCGGCCCTCGGCCATCAGCCCGAGGACCTCCCGCTCGCGGGCCGAGAGGCGCTCGAGGGGGTCGCGGCGGCGGCTGCGGGCGAGGAGCTGGCCGACCACCTCGGGGTCGAGGGCGGTGCCGCCCGCGGCCACCCGGCGGGCCGCCTCGATGAAGTCGACCACGTCGGCCACCCGGTCCTTCAGCAGGTAGCCCACGCCGCCTGTCTCCCCGGCCAGCAGGTCGGCGGCGTAGCGCTCCTCCACGTACTGGGAGAGCACGAGGATGCCGACTCCCGGGTGGCTCGCCCGGATGGCGACCGCGGCCCGGATGCCCTCGTCGGTGAAGGACGGCGGCATGCGCACGTCGATGACGGCGAGGTCGGGCACGTGGCGGGCGACGGCGTCGGCCAGGAGCTCGGCGTCGCCCACCGCGGCCACGACCTCTTCGCCGGCGTCGGCCAACAGCCGGGTGATGCCGGCCCGCAGCAGCACCGAGTCCTCGGCGATCACGACCCGCACGGGAGCTCCGCCATCACCGTGGTCGGCCCGCCGGCCGGGCTCAGCACCGTCGCCCACCCGCCGAGGCCCCGTACCCGCTCCTCGAGCCCGGCGAGGCCCGAGCCCAGGGCGGGCACCGCCCCGCCGATGCCGTCGTCGGTGATGTCGATGGCCAGCCGGGCGCCCCGGCGGGCGATGGCGACCGTGGCCTTGGTCGCCCGGGCGTGCTTGGCCACGTTGGCCAGGGCCTCGGCGACGATGAAGTAGGCCGCGTGCTCGACGGCGGGCGGGGGCCGTTCCGCCACGTCGACATGGAGGCGGACGGGCACCGGCGAGCGGGCGATCACGGGGGAGAGGGCGGCGTCGAGGCCGCGGGCCTCGAGGATGGAGGGCTGGAAGCCCCGCACCAGGTCCCGCAGCTCGGTGAGGGCGGCCTTGGCCTCGTCGTGGGCCTCGCCGACGAGCGAGCGCGCCTTGTCGGGGTCGTCGTCGAAGTGCTGTTTGGCCATGCCGAGGTCCATGGCGAGGGCGACGAGGCGCTGCTGGGCCCCGTCGTGCAGGTCGCGCTCGATGCGGCGCCGCTCGGAGTCGGCGCTGCCCACGGCCGCCGAGCGGCTGGCCTCGAGGCGCTCCACCTCGGCCTCGAGCTGATCCTGGCGGGCCGGCCCGAGGAGCGCCCGCCCGAGGGCGGTGTCGAGGGCGGCCAGGGCGAGGGTCGCCCACGGGGCGACGAGGACCAGCCCGGCGAGCCCGGCGACGGCGAGGGCGTACGCCCCGGGCCCGAAGCCGACCTCGAAGAGCCCGAGGTCGGCCCGGTCCCGGGGGAGGGCGCCGATGTAGAGGGGGAGGAAGGCGAAGGCGACCGAGCCGCACCACAGGACCAGGGCGACGGCCGCGGTGAGCACGCTGACGGGCAGGTGGAGGAGGCAGTAGGCGACCTCGCGCCACCGTGCCTTCGACGCGGTCCTGGCCTTGAGGTGGGCCCACCAGCTGCCCGGGGGGAGGGGCAGGTAGGGCTCGGCGAGCTCGACGTCGAGCAGGGCGGCGAAGCGCGAGCGCTCGAGGCGCCCCATTCCTCGGGCGGCCACGAACATCAGCCAGGCGAAGGGCAGGGCCAGGGGGAAGGTGACGACGAGGGCTGCCGCGGCGACGAGCAGCACCAGCACGGTCGTGCCGCCGAGGGCCGAGATCGGCGAGTCGAGCAGTACGTGGGTCAGCGACCGCCAGGTGCGGTTCGTGGTCCACGGGTGGAAGAGGCTCTCCAGCACGGGGCCAACGCTAAGCACCCAGGTGGGCGGGGACCATCCCGGTGGCGGGCGTCGTGCCGGTGGGGTTGTCCCTACCTCCGGCCGGGCGCCCGGCCCGCGAGTGGAGCAGACTCGGGGCGGATGCGGCGCAGGTCCGCGGCGCCCGCGGGGGTGAGGCGTGGACGAGATCGCCTTTCGGTCGGCCAGCCAGCTCACGAGGGAGCTCCGTGAGGGGCAGCTCTCGAGCCGCGACCTGCTCGAGCTGTACCTCGAGCGGATCGAGCGGCTCGACGGCAAGCTCAACGCGGTGGTGACCGTCGACGCCGCCGCGGCCCGGGCTGCGGCGGACGCCGCCGACGCGGCACGCCGCCGCGGCCAACCCCTCGGGCCCCTCCACGGGCTGCCCGTGACCGTCAAGGACTGCATCGAGACCGCCGGCCTGCGGACGACGGCTGGCGCGCCCGAGCTGGCCGAGCACGTGCCGGTGGCCGACGCCGTGGCGGTTGCCCGCCTGCGGGCCGCCGGCGCCGTCCTCTTCGGCAAGACGAACACCCCGGCCTGGGCGGGCGACTGCCAGACCTACAACGAGCTGTTCGGCACGACGGCCAACCCGTGGGACCCTTCGCGCACCCTGGGCGGGTCCTCGGGCGGGGCGGCGGCGGCGGTGGCCGCGGGGCTGACGGGACTCGAGCTGGGCAGCGACCTCGGCGGCTCCATTCGTCACCCCGCCCACTTCTGCGGCGTGTACGGCCTGAAGCCGACCTGGGGGATCGTGCCCGGGCGCGGCCACCTGCCGCCGCCGCCGGGGGTGCTCGCCGAGCTGGACGTCGCCACCGTGGGGCCGCTGGCCCGCAACGCCTGTGACCTCGCGCTGGCCCTCCCGGTCCTCGGCGGGCCCGACGCCAGCCGGGCCGTGGCCTGGACGCTCGCCCTGCCGCCACCGCGGGCCACCTCCCTCGGTGGCTACCGGCTGGCCGCCCGGCTCGACGACCCCTACTGCTCTGTCGACGCCGAGGTGCGCCGGCTCCTCGAGTCGGCCGTCGCCGCGCTGGAGGCGGCCGGTGCCCGGGTCGACACCGCTGCCCGCCCGCCGTCCCTGGCCGAGGGCCACGACCTCGCCCAGCGGCTCACCACCGCGGCGATCAGCCATGCGCTGCCCGACGAGGAGTTCGAACGCCTGAGCGCCGATGCCGCGGGGCGCCCGCCGGAGGACGATTCGCCGCCGGCCCGCTGGGCGCGCAACGTGACCCAGCGGGCGCGTGACCTGAACGTGGCCGTCGAGCGGCGCGCCCAGCTGGCGGTGGCGTGGGCCGA
>WHTX01000491.1 GCA_009377505.1 Acidimicrobiia bacterium | reverse complement strand
CGGGACGACTCACCGTGGGTGACCACGTCCCGGGTGCTCTCGGGGACGGTGGCCGTCGCCGCCGGCGTCTCGGGGGCCGCGCTCCTCGCCTTCCCCGCCGGTACGGCCGACTTCTTCTCCTGGGGACTGGGGCCGCCGCCCCTCGCCAGCCTCATCGGCGGCGCCTACCTCGCCTCGGCGGTCCTCTACGCCTGCGCCGCGGTGGCCCCCTGGGCCGAGGCCCGCGTCACCACCCTCGGCATCCTCGCCCTCACCATCCCCGTCTTCGCCGCCACCCTCGCCCACCTCGACACCTTCGACTTCGGCCGGCTCCAGGCCTGGCTGTGGGTCGTCCTCTTCACCGCCTTCCCCATCGGCGCGGCCGTCGCCCTCGTCGGTGAGGCCCGCACCAGCCGCGGGCCTGGCGGGCTGCCGGGTGCACGGCACGCCGCGGCGCGTACCCACCCCGCCGAGCGGGCCGGCGCGGCGCTGCTGGCCGTCGCCCTTGCCGTCGTGTCGGTGGCGTTGTGGGCCGACCCGGCCGGCGCGGGAGGCGACCTCTTGCCCTTCGCCCCCTCGCTCCTCGGGGGACGGGTGCTCGGGTCGTGGACCTTCCTCGTCGCCGTGCTGGCCGGCTCGATCGCCGTCAGTGGCCGGAGGCGCGAGGGCCGCCTGGCCGCGCTGGCCCTCGTCGCCTTCCCCTTCGGGGCGCTCGCCGCCGGGCTGCGCACCTTCGCCGACCTCGAGCCCGGGGGCCACCGCGCCGCCTACCTGGCCGCCCTCCTGCTCGGGCTCGGCCTGGGCCTGGCCTTGCACGCCAGCGTCCGCCGGGCCGATCGCTCCGAGCCCTCGGCCGGCGGCTCCCCCGACCCCCCCGCCCTCGACGTGGAGGCGCCGGGGCCATGGCATCCGTCACCTGCCTGAGGCTCCGGGGGTAACGTCCACGCCGGTCGCGCGCAGCGTCACCAGGGGGAAGGGGCTGGCGCTCGCCCGAGCGCGGCCCGAACCACAGGGAGGTGCAGCATGAAGCGGCCCATCTCGATGCTCGCGCTCGTAGCCGGCATCACACTCCTCGGAGGCCAGGCCGTCCCCGCCCAGGAGCCGGGCGAACGCTCGGTGCGCACGGTGGCCACGTTCGACAACGTCGAAGGGGTCCCCGGCGTCCCCGAGGGCATCGTCACCGACGGTGCGGGAGGCCTCTACGTCACGCTCTTCGCCTTGGACCAGGTCTGGCACCTCGACCCGGCGACGGGCGAGAAGGAGCTGGTCGCCGAGATGCCGGGCGGCGGTGTGCGCGGCGACCTCATCGGCATCGACCGTGACCCACGGGACGGGACGCTCATCGCCGCCTTCAAGAAGTCCGAGGGCGTCGACATCTTCGACCCCGCCCATCCGGACTGCCGCGACACGAGCGACACCACGACCGGCCTCTACCGGCTCGACCCGGCCACCGCCGAGGTGACCCCCTTCGTCACCCGGGGCATGGGCGTGCCCATGTGCTTCCCCGACGACCCCGCCATCGACGCCGACGGCAACGTCTACGTCTCGGACCTCACCCTCGGTCTCATCTGGAAGTTCGACCCCGAGGGCCGGGGCAGCGTGTGGGCGGACGACCCGCTGCTCGGCTGGACGGACCAGACGGGCACGTGGAACCCGACCGCGGGCGCACCGCTCGGCCACATCGGCGTGAACGGCATCGCCCTCGCCCCCGACGGCCAGACGCTCTTCGCCGGCACCGGCGGCGGGCCGGGCGGACCGACGGGCAGCGGCCTGCTGGTGCGCATCCCGATCAACGAGGACGGCTCCGCCGGCCCGGCCGACCTGTTCGCCGCCGGGCTGGGCGCCAACGACGGGCTCGAGGTCGGCCCCGACGGCACCGTGTACTTCGCCGACACCTTCAACAGCGACGTGTGGGCCTACTCCGCCGACGGCACCCGGCGCCTGCTGGTCGCCTCGGTGAACGAGTTCGGCGACCCGCTCGACAACGCCACCAGCCTGGTGCTGCTGGACGACTGCCTCTACAACACCCAGCTCGGCTTCTTCAAGCTCCAGCAGGGCCTCGTCGACGAGACGCTGCGCAGCATCGTGGAGATCTGCAACTTCGGCGACCCGACCACCGACGGCGACTACACGCCACCGCCGGTGCTGACCCAGCTGCCCGACCAGCCGCGGCCGCCCTCGGCCCGGCCCACGCCGCCGCTGGTGTCCTTCACCGGCCCGCCGTCCCCGACGACCACCACGACGACGGCCGCGGCGGCTAGCTGACCGGGATGGCGAGCGATCTCGAGGGAGCGTTCACGAGGGGGTGCGACCAGGAGCTGATCACCCACCCTGCGTACCAGGTGGTCGACTGGCACACGGGGCACCTCCTCACGTACCCGACCGTCGAGCTGTCCTTCGGCATCGACGGCTACCAGCAACTCGCTGATGACGCCGACATCGGCCGGCGCATCGGCCGCTGGCGGGCACGGAACCCGAAGCTCGCCGACCTCCTCGACGCCGAGGCCACCCTCGACGCCCTCGCCGGAACTCGACCCTCCAGCCGGGGCTGATGACGAGACGCCAG
>WHTX01000490.1 GCA_009377505.1 Acidimicrobiia bacterium | reverse complement strand
CCGCCCGCTTCGCCGCTGAGGGCGACGAGCGGGGCGCGGCGTGGGCGCTCGCCCTCGAAGCGCTGTGCCACGCTCGGGGCGACGACCGGGCACGCGCCCGGGACACGGCGTCGCGAGGCCTCAGCCGCGCCGAACAGCTCGGCGACCAGCGCACCTGCGTGCTCCTCCTCGAGATCCTCGCCGTCGAGGCCCGCCACCGGGGTGAAGGCGCCCTGGCCGATTCGCTCAGCGAGGAGTCGGCCCGGCGCCGCCAGCACCGCGGCCAGGCCCGCCACCCCTTCGACGAGGCCGGCCCCGCCTGACCTGACGAGGGCCGATCCTGGCGTTTTGACCCTGGGGCGTCGCCGTGGTGGGCTGCGGGGGGCGCAGGGCCAGGGGGAGCGAGCCGATGAGCAGCAACGCGGGACGCGTCTACGTGGTGACGGGCGGGGGCTCGGGCATCGGGCGGGCCACGGCCGAGCGCCTGGTGGCCGACGGGGCCTCGGTGGTCGCCGTCGACCTCCGCGACGAGGCCCTCGACTGGACGAAGGGCGTGGAGCGGGCCATCGGCCTGGCCGGCGACGTGACGAGCGAGGAGGCCAACGAGGCCATGGTGGCCCTCGCCGAGTCGGCCTTCGGGGCGCTGCACGGCGCCTTCCTCAATGCCGGCATCCCCGGCCACGGCCTCATCGACCGGGCGCCCATGGAGCAGTTCGACCGGGTCGTCGACGTGAACGTGCGGGCCGTGGCCCTCGGCATCCGGGCGGCCCTGCCAGCGCTGCGGCGGGCTGGCCGGGGCGCAGTCGTCGTCACCGGGTCGACCTCGGGCATCGGGGCCGACCCCGGCGGCTGGACCTACAACGCCTCCAAGGCCGCGGTCATCAACCTGGCCAAGGCGGCCGCGCTGGACGTCGCCCACGAGGGCATCCGGGTCAACGCCGTCTGCCCCGGCCCCACTCGGACGGGCATGACCGCCGGCATGCAGGCCCGCCCCGAAGGCGACGAGACCGTGCGCACGACCGTGCCCATGGGCCGCTGGGGCGACGCCACTGAACTGGCCGCCGCGGTGGCCTTCCTCCTCTCCCCCGACGCCTCCTTCATCACCGGCGTGGCCCTGCCCGTGGACGGCGGGACGCTCGCCACGACCGGGCAGTTCCCGACCTACGCGGCGCGCCTGGCTCGCCGCGGCGAGCCGATCCCACCACCCACGTGACGAAGGGCTGACCGATGGACGACGCCGAGCGCAACTGGCTGGCCCGCACGGCCGAGGAGCCACTCGAGCCCGAGCTGGCCATCTGCGACCCCCACCACCACCTGTGGGACTTCCCCACCGACCGCTACCTGCTCGACGAGCTGCGGGGCGACACGGGCGCCGGGCACAACGTGGTGAGCACCGTGTTCGTGGAGTGCACGTCCGCCTACCGCAGCCGCGGCCCCGAGGAGCTGCGGCCGGTCGGGGAGACCGAGTTCGTGGCCGCGGCCGCTGCGGAGAGCGAGCGCCGCGCGGGCGCCGAGATCAAGGGCATCGTGTCCTTCGCCGACCTGAGCCTGGGCGAAGCCGTTCGCCCCGTGCTCGAGGCCCACGTCGAGGCCGGCCAGGGCCGCTTCCGGGGCATCCGCCACGCCACCGCCTGGGACCGCGGCCCCGGCGTCCGCGTCGCGCACACCGCGCCGCCGCCGGGGCTCATGGGCGAGCCCGGCTTCCAGGAAGGGGTGGCCGAGTTGGGCCGACTCGGGCTCTCCTTCGACGCTTGGCTGTACCACCCCCAGCTCGTCGAGCTGGCGAACCTGGCGCGGGTATGCCCCGATGTGCGGATCGTCCTCGACCATCTCGGCGCGCCGCTCGGCCTCGGGCCCTACGCCGGGCACCGAGACGAGGTGCTGGCGGCGTGGCGCTCGGGCATGGAGGCCGTCGCCGCCTGCCCGAACGTGGTGCTGAAGGTCGGCGGGATCGGCTTGCCGCTCTACGGCTTCGAGTGGCACAAGAACGACAAGCCCCCCACCTCGGAAGAGCTGGCCGTCACCTGGGGCCCCGAGATCCGCTGGTGCATCGAGCTCTTCGGGCCCGAGCGGGCGATGTTCGAGAGCAACTTCCCCGTCGACCGCAAGTCCACGAGTTACGTCGTGCTCTGGAACGCCTTCAAGCGGATCGCCGCTGGGGCGAGCCCAGCCGAGAAGGCCGATCTCTTCCACGACTCCGCCGCCCGCGCCTACCGGCTGAAGTGAGCTGAAGACCGGTCGCCGGGCAAGACTGGCGGGCGGGCCGGGGCGAGCCAGCCTGGGCCGTCCGGGGCCGGGGCGAGCCAGCCGGTCCGTCCGGGGCGGGCCAGCCGGTCCGTCCGGGGCGGGCCAGCCGGTCCGGGGCGGGCCAGCCGGCGGGAGGCGCGAAGGATCCTGCACCGCCACGGTGGAAGATCCTTCGCGGCCCGCTGTTGACCCGTCACGGCCCAACCGTGAGGAGGTCCGAGCGGGCGAACTCGCAGCCAGCACCGCGCCGAACCGCGCTCTGCGCTGCCAGACGCGGCCCGACCCACCCTCAGCCGCCGCCCACACGCCGCCGCCCCCGCCC
>WHTX01000489.1 GCA_009377505.1 Acidimicrobiia bacterium | reverse complement strand
GCCGTCTCGCGCTGGGGCGCGCCACGCTCCACGCTGAGCACGGCGCCCGCCGCGGCGCACACGGCGGCCACGGCGAAGCCGGGGCGGAACGAGCCCGTGACGTCGCCGAGCACCCCGCCGAGCTGGGGGCCGACCGTGAGCCCGGCGCCGAAGGCGAGCGTGGCCACCCCGAACGCCGCGCCAAAGCTCTCCGCCCGGACGTGGTCGCTGATGCGGGCGGCGACGGTGGTGGGGACGCCGGTGAAGGCGGCGCCGAAGGCGAAGGACGCCAGGATCGCCCAGGGCCGGCTTCCGGTCGGCACCACCACCGCGGTCACGGCCACCACCGTCAGCGCCAGCGCCAACACCCTCGGGCGGCCCCACCGGTCCGACATCGGCCCGAAGAGGGCCCCGCCGACGACGGTGCCCACCCCGAGGGCGGTGAAGGCCAGAGCCGCCGAGGACGAGCTCCACCCGGCGTCCTCCTCGAGCACGGCGACGAGGAAGGTCATGAAGAGGGACATGCTCATGGCGAAGAGGCCGTAGGTCCACAGCAGCGGGCGCCAGCGGGGCACCTGGCGGACGGCGGCGAGACCGGCCAAACCCGAGGACACCGGCGCGCCGCCGCGCATGGTGACGAGGGCGAGGACGGCCACCACCACGGCGACGGCGGCCTCGATGCGGTAGACGCTGCGCCAGTTGCCCTCTCCTACCGTGGCCTCGAGCACCGAGGTCGCCACGATGCCCAGGCCGATGCCCGTGCCCACGATGCCGATCGCCGTCCCCCTCCGGGACGGGTCGAGCCCCGCGGTGGCCAGGCCCGGCGCGGTGATCCAGACGGCGGCGCCGAAGAGGCCGGTGGTGACGAGCCCGACGAACGCCCAGGGCACCGACGGCCCCCACGACAGCAGCAGCAGGCCGGCGGCCACCCCGGTGACGCCGATGCGGGTGGTGCGGCTGAGGCCCGCCCGGCCCACGACCACGCTCACCACCAGCGTGCCGACGAGGTAGGCGGCCAGGTTCGCCGAGCCCAGCGTGCCGGCCACGGTGTTGGAGATGCCGAGGTCGTCCCGGACGTCGGTGAGGAGCAGCGAGTAGCTGAAGCGGCCGAAGGCCTGGGACACGCCGGCGCAGGCCATGGCGACCAGCACGACCCGCCATCTCATCGGGCGACCCTACGGCGGGCCTGGCCGTAGGGGCGAGCCGTCTTCGGACGTCACGCTCGCCCGTGTCCCCCCTGGCCCGGCCCGGCGGGCGGCTCAGCGGCTCAGCGGCTCAGTGGCTCAGGCGCTCAGCGAGCGCTGATGTCGGCCCCGAGGTCGCGGGCCTCGCTGCCCGTCGGCGCCGCCACCTCCACGATCGGGTCGTCGCGGTCGTCGTATTCGAGGCGCAGCGCCTTGGCCATGGTGGCGTGCATCTCGTACAACGCGGTCACGTAGGTCAGCTCCAGGATCGCCTCGTCGCTCAGGTGGGCGCGGAGCGCCCCGAAGGTGGCGTCGGGGACCCGGCCGCCGTCGAGCACGAGGGCGTCGGTGTAGGCCAGCACGGCCCGCTCCACGGGCGAGAAGCAATCGGCGACGGCCCAGGCCGGGATGGCGGCGACCTGCTCCTCGCTGCCCCCGGCGCCACGCAGTGCCTTGCAGTGCTGAGAGAAGACGAACTGGCTCCCCCGGGCCCAGCCGGCGCGGGTCTGGCCGAGCTCGCGCAGCTTCGGGTCGAGCACCAGGTCGGGGTTCCGGTAGAGGCCGAATCCCCGTACGGCGTGGTCGAACACTGCGGGCACGAGGGCGAACACCGTCCACCAGTCGCCGCGGGTGCCGGTCGCGGTCCCGGGCTCGGTGACGGGGTCCCGGCTCCCGAACAGCTGCTCGTACATCTTCAGCACGGTCGGGTCGTTCGTGTCTCCCCGGCCGACCTGGCGCAACCTCGGCATGGCGCTCCCCCTTCTCCGGCGACAGGATGGCCCGCTGGGCGCTGCCTGCACCAACGGGGTGCCTCACCCTCCGCTGCTGGAGAAGTGCTGGTAGTCGAGCGGCGAGTACCAGCGACCGCCCCAGTCCCAGCCGTAGGCGTCGAAGGCGGCCACGACGGCGTCGCCCTCCACGATCATGCCCGGGCGCACGTCCGCCCGGTCGAGGAAGGTGACCGAGGCGGCGTGCGAGGTGGTGCCGTCGCCGGCCACGTAGGGGTTCTCGATGGGGTTGATGTCAATGGCCTGCCCGTACGCGTGGTTCGACCAGCTCGAGGTCCCCTCGACGGCTCTGCAGTTGAAGGCGGAGGTGTTGTCGGCCTCGATGGACGTGTGGTCGTCCCCGCCGTAGTCGTCGACGAGGCGCATCTGCCAGATGGGGAAGCCGGCCACGTAGAGCTGGCGGAAGATGCCCTCGAGGTCGGCGACGACGTCGGCGTGCACGACGAGCTCGCCCAGGTGGGCGCCACCGTCGAAGCCCCAATGGGCCACGTTGAGGTAGCGCAGGTCCTCGAGGCCGACGGGGCAGCCCTCCCGCCACGAGGTGGGCGTCATGCGGGCGGCGAGCTCGGGCGTGATCGGGCTGGCCGTGAACGTGTAGCCCGCGGCGG
>WHTX01000488.1:891-2576 GCA_009377505.1 Acidimicrobiia bacterium | reverse complement strand
GGGCGCCCGCCTCGCTCAGCCGCAGCACCCGCAGCGGGGAGCCCCCCACGAGCACGCGCCCCCCATCGAGGCGCCGCACCCCAGGGTCGAGCGCCACCCGGAAGCCCACGGCCAGCGGCTCACGGGAGCTCATCGGTCGAGCAGCCGGCTGAAGGCCGTCGGGATCGAGGCCGGCCCGCCAACGCCCACCCACCGGGCGCCCACGGCCCTGGCCAGCTCGGCGGCGTCCTCGCAGTCGTCCTCGGGGGCCACGATGACGAGGTCGTCGAGCAGGCGGGCGCCGACCTGTGGGTCCTCCCCGGCCGTCGGACGGCAGTCCGAGAGCAGGACGGTCAGGCGCCGCCCCGCTCGTGAGCGCCCGAGCTGGGCCGACGCCGTGCGCAGCGCCAGGGACAGGTCCGTCGGCCCGAAGCCCCGCAGGGCCAACACGTCGTCGACCACGGCGGAGGCTCCCCGGCCCTCGTCCTGGCTCTTGAGCACCAGCACACGGTCCGAGAACGCGCACAGGGACCAGTCGGCCCCGGCCCGCCAGGCGCAGGCGGCAGCGGCCAGCGCCGCAGTGGCAAGCCGGTCCCCGCCCATCGAGCCCGAGCGGTCCACCAGCAGGCACACGGCGAGGTCGTGGCGGCCCCAGGCCCGAACAGACAGCTCGTCGAGGGCTGGAGGCGGCCCTCCCGCCCGGGCCAGCAGGAGCGGCTCGAGGGAGGCGTCGATGTCGAGGTCGCCCTCCTCCCGGTCCGCAGGTGCCCGGCGCAGGCGGCCGATCCCCCGGCGCCGGGGGGCAGCCGGCCTCGCCAGGTCGAGCACGAGCCGTCCGGCCAGGCGACGCGCCCGCTCCCGCAGGGCGGCGTCGGTCGCCCCGGTCAGGTCGGCCAGGAGCGTGAGGGCCTCGTCGGCGTCCTCGGAGAGCGCCCGGTCGAACCCGGCCTCGTCGAGCACCCCCAGCTCGGGCGAGACGTCGTCGAAGTGGTCGTGGCGGGCGAGGTCGCGCCTCGACGTCGTCTTCGACCGCTCCCGCTGCAACTCCTCCCGGGCTGGGGCGCCCTCCTGGGCCTTGCCTTCCTGGACCTTGCGCCGCTCGGCCCCGTCACCGGGCGGCGGCCTCAGGCTTTTCCCGCCTCGTCCCCCCCGGCGCCGTCGTCACCCCCGGACGGGCCCGCGTCCGGGTCGGGGCCGAACTCGGCCTCCCAGAGCTGGCGGACGACGTCCTCGGGGGCGACCGCCGCGCCCTCGTGCAGCCGGATCCGTCCCGACAGCGCCATCAGCGCGGCGTCGGGCCCGACCCACCAGTCCGTCGGCCGGCCGCCCCGCAGGGCGGCCAACGAGCCCGTGAGCTTGACCAGGTCGACGGCGCCGCGCACCGAGGACCCCACCCGCACCTCGGGGTGCCGGCGCGTGGCCCGCACCACCGAGACCACCCGGGCCACCCAGGCCCGGTCGACCTCGCCGCCGGCCTCGCGCACGGCGATCTCCACCTCTTCGACCGCGGGTTGGTAGCCCATCGACAAGCGGCAGACGCGGTCGTAGATCGCCCCCGAGATGCGGGCGGTGCCCACGGCGTCGAAGGGGTTCATGGCCGCCACCAGGCGGAACGCCGGGTCGGCCGCCACCCTGCCGAGCCGGGGCACGTGGAGCTCGCCCTCGGACATCACCGTGATCAACAGGTTGAGCGTCTCCTCGGGGAC
>WHTX01000488.1:0-881 GCA_009377505.1 Acidimicrobiia bacterium | reverse complement strand
CAGCAGGCCGCCCTGGCGCAGCGCGGCCACGAGCGGCCCGTCCACGAACACGTCAGCGGAGTAACCCTCGGCGAGAACCTGGGCGGGGTCGAAGTGGCCGACGAGACGGGCCGGCGTCAGCTCGGCGTTGCCTTCGACGAAGACCAGGTCGACGCCGTACTGGGCGGCAACGGCCCGCAGCAGGGTCGACTTGCCCGTGCCCGGCGGCCCCTCGAGCACGAGATGGCGCCCGGCGGCGAGCGCCGCCAGCACCAGCTCGACCTCGCGACGACGGCCGACGACGAGCCTAGCGAGCCCGTCGACAGCCGACCGGTCGACGCGCACCCTCACCCTCGAGCCCGCGCCGACCGACAGGGAGGCGCCGACAACCACCCTCGAGCCCGCGGCGGGCCGCCCGTGCACGGCCCCGCGCACGGCCGCGACCACACCAGCTGAGAGCAGGCCGCCATCGCGAGCGCCAGCGAGCAGGCGGCACGCGCCGACCGACAGGGAGGCGCCATTATCTCAGTACATGACCATGCCGCGGATGTTCTTCCCGTCGCGCATGTCCTGGTAGCCCTGGTTGATGTCTTCGAGCTTGTACGTGCGGGTGATGAGCTCATCGAGCTTCAGCTTGCCCTCCTGGTAGAGGCGCAGGAGGCGGGGGATGTCCCGGCGCGGGTTCGCCGAGCCGAAGATCGAGCCGATCAACGACTTCTCCTGGAGGGTGAAGTTGAACAGGTTGAGGTTCACCTCGGTGTCGTTGATGCCGGCGACGTTGGTGTAGACCACCCGGCCGCCCTTGGCGCACAACGTCATGATCGACTCGAGCAGCTTGCCTTCGCCGACACCCATGGTGCAGATCACCTTGTCGGCCATGGCGCCCCAAGTCAGGTCTGGAC
>WHTX01000487.1 GCA_009377505.1 Acidimicrobiia bacterium | reverse complement strand
CGACGACCGTGCCGTTCGAGCCCTCGGTCACCTTGCGGACCTCCACCACCTCGTCAGGCACCACGCCGATCAGCCCGTTGGCCGCGCCCGCGATGGCCTCACGGCCCTCGCCCTGCGCCAGCTCGAGGTCCTGGGGCTGCGGCCCGAGGCGGTGCCGTCGTGGACGGAGGTGCGCCAGGTGGTGCTGCACTCCCCCTCGGGCCGGACGGTGGAGCTGGCCCTGCCCGCGGGGCCCGGCACCCACGCCGTCGTGGCCCGCCGGCGGGACCTCGACGCCGCCCTCGTCGACCTCGCCCGGGGCGCCGGGGCCGAGGTGCTCGAGGGCTCGGCACTCCTGGGCGCCGACCGGGACGAGAAGGGCGCGACGGTGCATCTCGAGGGCATCGGCGAGGTGCGCGCCCGCCACGTCGTCGGCGCGGACGGGGCCTGGTCGCCCCTGCGGCGGGCGTTCGGCCTCGGCGGCGCCGGCTACCGGGGCGACTGGCACGCGCTGCGCCAGTACGTGTCCGGCACCGAGGTCGGCTCCCGGCTCCACGTGCTCTTCGACGCCGGACTGCTGCCCGGCTACGCCTGGGCGTTCCCCCTGCCCGAGGGCGGGGCGAACGTGGGCCTCGGGATCCTACGGGGCGGCCGGGTGGCCACCGGCGACACGGGCCCGCTGTGGCGGGCGCTGTCGAGCCGGGCCCCCCTGCGCGACCTGCTGGGGCCGACAGCCGAGGCCGACGGCCCGCTGCGCGCCTGGCCCATCCCCGCCCACCTCGGCGCCGTGCCCCTCACCGCCGGCCCCGTCCTGTTCGTGGGCGACGCGGCCGCAGTGACCGACCCTCTCACCGGGGAGGGCATCGGCCAGGCCCTCCTCACCGGCGTGCTCGCCGCCGAGGCCGTCGTCGCCACCGCTGGGGGCCGAGCCGGGGACGCGGCAGCCACCTACGCCGCCAGCGTGCGACGTGAGCTGGGCCTCGACCACACGTTCGGCCACCGGCTCTCCGGCGTGCTCAGCTCGGCGCGGGTGACCCGGGCCGGCATCCGGGCCGTGGGGGCCACGGCCTGGTCACGGCGGAACTTCGCCCGGTGGATGTTCGAGGACTACCCCCGTGCCCTGGTCGGCACGCCGCGCCGCTGGCACCGGGGGGTGCTCAGCGGGCCGGGCGCGTTCGCCACGGCGTGAGCCGACGCCGCGAGCTCGGCGCGCCCGGCAGTGGCGCAGGCCTCGCCGTCGGGCAGGCGGTGGCGTGCCCGGCTCCAGGCCCAGACGTCGCGGCACGGTCATCTCGCCGGCCTACGCACCGCTTCCCGGGACCGCCGCCGACGAGACGCGCCGGGCTCGCGGCCCGAAGGGCCCTCGCGCCTCGGGCGAACGTCGGCCCGCGCCTCGTCACCCGGGCGGGAGGGGCAGGCGCAGCAGCGCCTCCTGGGCCACCGTGGCCACATGGGCGCCCTCTGCCGACCAGACCTGGCCGACCGTGAGGCCCCGGGCCGCCCCCGTGGACTGGGGGACCAGCTCGGAGAGCAGCCACGTGTCCACGCGGACGGGCCGGTGGAACCAGACGGCGTGGTCGAGGGAGACCGACATGCGCCGCTCGACGCCGAGATGGTCGGCGTGCGGCTGGCGGACCGAGCGGGTGGGGCCGTGGTCGGAGGCGAACGCCAGCCCCTGGAGGTGCAGCGCCGGGTCGTCAGCCAGCTCGCCCCGGGCGCGGAACCACATGCGGCGGGCGTGGGCCGCGACACCCGCGGTGCCCGCGGCCCTGGCCGGCCCGGGGGGCACGTCGCGGCAGTCGAAGACCTCACCGTCGTAGCGGCCCGGGGGGAGCGACTCGGGCGCGGGCAGCCCGCTCGGCGCGACGAGGGCGTAATTCACACCCGCTTCGGGGACGTGGAAGGACGCCACGAGGACCAGGATCGGCTCGGCGGTCCCGGGCTGGCTGACGACCACCCGTCGGGTGGCGAAGGACGAGCCGTCGCGGGTCCTCTCCACGGCGTGCAGGAGCGGCTCGCCGGCCGTGCCGGCCTGAAGGAACGAGGCGTGCAGGGAGTGCGGCCAACAGGGGGCTTCGACGGTGAGGTGCGCGGCCCGCAGGGCCTGGGCCACCACCTGCCCGCCATACACGTGCCCGGAGCTCGCGCCCGTCCCGCCCCGCCACCGCAGGGGGCCGTCAGGCTCGAGCGCCAGGCACGCCTCCAAGGGGCTCACGGTGCTCGTCTGCTCCCGGCCGCTCGCCGTGCCGGCCCCCGCGGCGTCGCCCGGGCACGCAGCGCCGCGGGCCTCACCGGTCGGTGGGGCGGTACAGCTTGATCGGGTGGGGCTCGGTCATCCACGAGGGCGAGCGCCGCCAGGGCCGGCCAGTCGTGAACCCGCCGTCGACGACGATGGCCTGGCCCGTCACCCAGGTCGACTCGTCGCTGGCCAGGAAGAGGGCGGCGTTGGCGATGTCGTCCGGCCGTCCCCAGCGGGGGATGGGCTGGGCGTCGTCGCCCCATTGGCGCATCTTCTCGACCCGGGCCTCGGCTGCCTCCCGCCCGCTGTAGGAGATCGGCTTGCCGGCAGCGAGCGGGGTGCCCACGAACCCCGGTCAGA
>WHTX01000486.1 GCA_009377505.1 Acidimicrobiia bacterium | reverse complement strand
GGGGTGCGTGCGGGGCGGACCTACTCCTTCGACGACGTCGTGCTCCCCGAGGAGACCCGGCCCCGGATCATCGCCATGCTGGCCCGGGTGCCGCGGGCCCTGCCGGCAGCGAAGAAGCACCCCATCGACCCGCGGTAGCGGCCCCGGGAGAACGGACAGCATCGTGGACCGCGAGCGCATCGAATCCCTCACCGCCGCCAAGGCCGCCCAGCGGGACGCGTCTCGCCCCGAGGCGGTCGCCCGCGTGCACCACACCGGGAAGCTGACGGCCCGGGAGCGCATCGCCGCCCTGCTCGACCCGGGCACCGAGGTCGAGTACGGCTCCATCGCCGCCGTGGACGACCAGGGCGGCTGGGTGGCCGAGGCCGGCGGCGTCGACTTCGTGGGCACCATCGGGGGGCAGACCGTCGTCGCCTCGTCGACGGACTACACCGACCACGGCGGCGGCTACGGCGCCGGCCGGCTCGAGCGCCTGTTCGCCCTGGCCCGCGAGCACCGCTGGCCCGTCGTGTTCTTCGTCGACGGGGGCGGCAGCCGGGCCCGCCATCCCCGCGTCGGGCGCGGCGACCTCGAGCTCAACGGCCCCTTCGGGCCCTTCGGCCTGTTCGACGGCATGGCCGAGCTCTCCGGGCTGGTGCCGACGGTCGCCATCGTGTCGGGCCCCTCGTTCGCCGGGCACGCCAGCCTTGCCGGGTTCTCGGATTTCGTGATCGGCACCTTCGGCTCCTCGGTCGGCATGGGCGGCCCGCCGATGGTGGAGGCGGCGCTGGGGATGAAGCTCAGCGCCAACGAGCTCGCCGGCGTCGAGATGCACGAGGTGACGGGGGGCATCGACCTGCTGGTGGCCGACGAGCCCACCGCCATCGCCGCGGCGAAGCGCTACCTCGCTTTCCAGGGGGACGAGCCGGACGGTGCCGCCTCGCCGACCGCCCGCGCCATCGGCGCGCTCGTGCCCGAGGCGGGCCCCTACGACGTCGCCGCGGTGGTCGAAGCCCTCGTCGACGACGCCAGCTTCTTCGAGCTGCGCCCCGCCTTCGCCCGCTCGGTGGTGACCGGCTTCGCCCGGATGGGCGGGCGGAGCGTCGGCGTGCTCGCCAGCCAGCCGGCCGTGGCCGGCGGGGTGATCGACGAGCTCGCCGCCGTCAAAGTGGGGAGGTTCGTCGAGCTCTGCGACGTCTACGACCTGCCCATCGTGGTGTTGGTGGACACCGACGGCTGCGTGACCACCTGGGCCGACGGCGACGGGGGCACGGTCGTCGAGCCCGGCGTCAGCCGCTGGCACGCCCGGCCCATCGTCGCCCACCAGCACCGGTCCGTGCCGCTGCTCGCCGTGCAGCTGCGGCGGGCCCGGGGCATGGGCCCGCACGTGCTCGCGGGCTCGCCGAACGCCCGTAGCGTGCCGGTCCTGTCGGTCTCGTGGCCCACGGTCGAGCTCGGCCACGTCGACGGCTTCTCGGCGACCCGCAACGTCAACGCCCACGACGACGTGATCGACCCCGCCGAGACCAGGGACCGGATCGTGCGCATGCTCGCCCACCTCCCGCGACCTGCACGCCCCGCGCCGCGCTCGGCGAAGAAGCACCCCGTCGATACCTGGTAGCGGAGGCGAGCGGCGCCAGGAGCCGCCCGGGCGCCTGACGAGCGAGCGCACAGCGACGGCGTGGCCACTGCTCCCTGTGTGGGCACGTCTGCAGGGATAACCTCGGCCCATGCTGCTGACCTCGCTGAGGGTCGCCCCCGCCGCCTTCGCCGCCCGGACGGGCTGGGACCCCAAGCCCGAGGGGCTGTGCCGGGGCGACGTCTGCGTCCCGGCACCAGGCGCCCTGCTCCCTGAGGGCTCGCTCGACGTGGCCGTCGCTGCCGACCGGCTGCAGATGCCCCTGGTCGAGGACCCCGCCCATGGCCTGTGGGCGCTCGGGCCGTCGAGCGGGGGCCAGGCCCTGGCCGTGGCCGAGGCCTCCGACCCCCAGCTCGAGGACCGCGACGGCCGTCCCTTCCGCCTGTCCTCGTTGCGGGGACGACGGGTGGTGATGACGGCCTGGGCCAGCTGGTGAGGGTGCCGCCTCAGCCTGCCCGTGTGGCAGGCCCTGCACGCTGAGCTCGAGCCCGTCGGGCTCACGGTCGTGACCGTGGCCCTCGATGTCGAGCCGGCGAAGGCCCATCGCTGGATCGACGCCGCGCAGCCGACCCATCCCAGCCTGGTCGACCGAGCCCACGTGACCGACGAGCTGTTCGGCTTCGTCAACGTCCCCATGGCGGTCTGGATCGACGAGGAGGGAACGATCGTGCGCCCGGCGGAGCACGCCGCGCTCGAGCCCCGCACCGTCCGCGAGGTGCCGCCGGGGACGCCCGAACGGCTCGCCGCCATGCTCGAGCAGGTGAACGCCATCGCCGACATCGGCGACGCCTACCGGGCCGCGGTCGTCGACTGGGCCCGGCACGGCGCCGACAGCCGCTACGCCCTCACCGCCGAGGAGGTCGTCGCCCGTTCCCGGCCCCGGCCGCCCGAGCACGCCCGGGCCGCGGCCTGCTTCGAGTTGGGCGAGCACCTCCGCCGCGCCGTGGGCGAGGCGGCCGCCGTGCCCT
>WHTX01000485.1 GCA_009377505.1 Acidimicrobiia bacterium | reverse complement strand
GTAAGCGTTCCACCTGACGGCGTGGATCTCCACCACGCGCTGGGCGACCAACGCTTCTTCGGTCGCGACTGGATCGAGGGTTGTCGTTGGCGCCGTCGTGGTCGTGGGGGCGGTTGTGGTGGGGACCGTCGCCTTCGTGCGGCGGCGGGTGGTGGTGGGCCCGTCGTCGGCGTCGTCGGCGGACGAGCTGATCCCGCGGTTGAGCGGCGCCGTGCTCGTGGGGGCGGCGAGGTCGGGCGTCTCCGCCCGGATGGCCTGGCCGACCGAGCCCGACCCCAGGGACGCGGCCGACAGCCCGGCGACGAGCACGCCCGCCGATGCCACGGTCACGACGCCCCCCACAACGCCCTTCGCTCGTCGTCCGGACACAGGCTCCTCTCCGATCGCTCGGTCACCCTACCTGGTGAAACGTCCTCGCTGGCGGCATTGCGCCATGATCGGTCCGTGCACGAGAGCCACGGGCCGGACGTCGACATCGAGGACGTGTTGGCGGCGCGTCGCATCGCCGATCTCGTCGAGCGGACCCCGAGCGCCCGATCACGCACGCTCTCGGCCATCACAGGGGCCGAGGTGGTGGTGAAGTTCGAGAACCTCCAGTTCACCGGCTCGTTCAAGGACCGGGGGGCGGCGAATCGCCTGCTCGCGCTGGACAAGGGCCAGCGGCGACGGGGCGTGGTGGCCGCCTCGGCCGGCAACCACGCACAGGGCGTCGCCTACCACGCGCAGCGCCTGGGGATCCCCGCCACCATCGTCATGCCGGTGACGGCGCCGCTCACCAAGGTGGCCAACACGGCCCAGCTCGGGGCAACGGTCGTGCAGCACGGCGCCACCGTCTCCGAGGCTGCGTCCGTGGTGGAGGGGCTGCTGGCCGAGGGCCTGACCCTCGTGCACCCCTACGACGACCCGCTCGTGGTGGCGGGCCAGGGCACGGTCGGCCTCGAGCTGCTGGCCGACCACCCGGACCTCGACGTGGTGGTCGTGCCCGTCGGCGGTGGCGGGCTCTGCACCGGGGTCGCCCTCGCCGCCGCTGGCATCGCCCCCCGTTGCAGGGTGCTCGGCGTGCAGACCGAGCGCTATCCCCACCTGGTGTGCGAGCTGGAGGGCCGGCCGGTGCCGCCGCAGGCGCCTGGTACCTCGTTGGCCGACGGGATCGCCGTCAAGGCGCCGGGGGCCATCGCCCTGCACCAGCTGCCCCGCCTCGGCGTCGACCTCGTGACCGTGCCCGAGTCCCGCATCGAGGAGGCCGTGGGGCTGCTCCTCGAGGTGGAGAAGACCGTGGCCGAGGGGGCGGGGGCGGTCCCCCTGGCCGCCCTGCTCGAGTACCCGGGCCGCTTCGGGGGCCTGCGGGTCGGCCTGGTGCTGTCGGGCGGCAACATCGACCCGCGCCTGTTGGCCTCCGTGGTGCTGCGCAGCCTCGTGCGCCAGGGCCGGCTGACCCGCATGCGCGTCGAGACGGACGACCTGCCCGGCAGCCTCGGGCGCATCGCCACCGCCGTCGGCGACGCCGGTGGGAACCTCGTCGAGGTGGTCCACGAGCGGCTGCTAGGCGGCGTCCCCGCCCGGCGCGTGGACATCGACCTGCTGGTCGAGACGCTCGACCGGGCCCACCTCGAGCGGGTCGTGCAGGCGTTGCGCGACCTGGCCCACACCGTGGAGATCCTCGACGTCGGCGGCCGCTGAGCAGTCGGCTGACGCGGCGTGCGGGAGGGCTCGCCGCCCTCCTCCGCGCTCGTGACGCGAGCGCCGGGCCGGCCCATGTCCTAACCCGACTAGTGCCGTATCGACCACCCCGAGTGCGAGACTTGCGCCCGGGAGGAAACGGGTTTGGACCGGAGGCTGTGGCGGGCCCCGCTGGTCGTCGTGCTCGTCGGACTCATGATGACGGCGGGGATGTGGCAGTGGGTGGCGACGTCGGCGTCAACCCGGTCCCAGGCGCGCGTCGAGGACGAGCTCGACCAGGCGGCGGGCTGGGTCGGGGCCGTGCTGAGCGTGCTGCGCCGCGAGCTCGACGAGGCGGAACGGGCGACCCGGGACGAGCCGCTCCTCGCCCAGGAGGACTTCGCCGCCCGACTCGGGCCCCTGGTCGACAGCGGTGCCGTCCCCGGCCTCGGCGCAGTGTTCTTCGTCCGGCCGGTGCCCGCCGCGGACCTGGCCGCCCTCGTGGAGGTCGAAAGGGCGGCGGGGCTCTACGGGTTCGAGCGGATCACGCCCGCCGCCGGCGAGGGGGCAGAGCGGTGGCTGGCGCTGCGCCAGGCGACGGCCCGCTCGCCGTCGAGCGCCGCCTCGGTCGTGGTCGCCCTCGAGGCCCGGGTGTGGGACCTCCACGCCTCGGGCGGCGCCCGGGAGGCGCTGGCCCGGGCGCGGGGGGACGAGGAGCTGATGGTGGCGGGGGTCGTCCCGGCCTCGACCTTCGGCCTCGAAGGGCCGGCGAGCGGCGGAGCCGGCGAGGAGCACGGCGCTCCCGGCGGCGGGCTCCCCCGGGAGCTCTGGCTGCTCGCCCGCTGGTCCCAGGCGGGCGGGGGATGGGTGGTGGGCGTGCTCGACCCCGGGGCCGTGCTGGCCCGCCTGCCCGGGCCCATCGGCGGGGCC
>WHTX01000484.1 GCA_009377505.1 Acidimicrobiia bacterium | reverse complement strand
GTCGTACTGGGCGGCATCGTCCTCGTCATCGGCGCCGCCGTGTACCTGAATGGCGACCTGGGCTTCACCGCTGTCGGCACGGCCGCAGCGATGGTCGCCCTGGCCGGCAACAGCGCGGCGACGCTGCTGGGCCGAGCCGTGAACCGGGGCCACGAGCACCCCTCGGTCGTCGTCACCGCCATGTCGATGGCCGTCGGCGCGGCAACCCTGGCCGGCGTCGCGCTCGGCACCGAGCGGCCTTGGCCGAGGCTCACGTGGGGGGTGGCCAGGGTCATCGCCTGGATGGCCCTCGTCAACACGGCCGTCGCCTTCACCTTGTGGTCGTGGGTGCTCCGCCACCTCGCCGCCGTGGAGGCCTCGGTCATCAACAACCTCATGCTTGCGGAGATCGCCCTCCTCGGATGGCTGTTCCTCGGTGAACGCCCCGGCCTGGTCGACGCCCTCGGCATCGGCATCGTCCTCAGCGGCACGGCGATGGCCCAGCTCACGTCGGCCCGCCAGGCCCCGCCCTCCGGGACCTCGACTGCTGGAGCACGTGCGAGCTGACCGGGCCCCGGTGCTGGCAGAGGCGGCAGCGGTTCGTCGGCCACGTACTGCTACGACGCCGGGAAGAAGTACTCGCACGGTGGCGCCCATCATCGTCGGAGGCGTCACCTACACGTGCAACTACGGCATCTGAAGTCGAGCCCTGTGTGAGCGCTCGTACCGACAAAGGCGCTGTCGTGCGTCGGCAACAGGTCGCCAGGCGCGTCGTCGCCGGCCAATTGGCACAACGACAACGGGATGCCGTCGGCGGTCACACTGGGTGCTACGTTCCCTGCCCGGGCACCGACCTTTCGGGGGAGATCATGGGGAAGAGGCGCATCGTCAGCTTCGTCGCGCTCGGCGTCACCGCCGCGCTCTTCGCGGCGGCCTGCGGTGACAGCGATGAACCCGGCGAGCAGGCGAGCGTCGACGAGGACGTGCTCGCCGGCGTCCAGGCAGGGCTGGGCGACTCCTCCACCACGACCGGCGCCGCCGCCGAGCGGCCGGGGACGATCGAGGAGTGGCGAGAGCTGTGGGCAGCCGAGCGGGCTGCCGTCGTCCAGCGGATCGAGGAGAACGGCTGGGGCCTGCAGGCCGACGGGCAGACCATCCTCGGGCCCGAGGGCTTCACCGTCGACCTCAGCACGTGCCCGGCCAACTGGAGCGCGACGGAGGGCTTGACCGACACGGCGATCACCTATGGCCTGCCGATCGCGCTGTCCGGAGCGTCGGCGGAGACCGGCAACATCGGGCGTGGGCTCGGCGCCATCCTCGAAGCCTTCGCCGAGGACGGCGCGTTCACGGATTCGCTCGGCGCGACGCGGTCGGTGAACTTCCTGCTGAAGGACGACATGTACGACCCGGCTCGGGCGATCCCCCTCGTGGACGAGCTCCTCGACAGCGAGCACGCCTTCGCCATCACCACCTCGGGTTCGCCCCAGACGCTCAAGACGTACGACAAGTTGAACGACCGCTGCGTGCCGCACCTGTTCAACCCGACGGGCCATGCTGCCTGGGGCGACCCGGTCAACCACCCGTGGACGACGGGCATGTTCCTCCCGTACAGCACCGAGACGATCCTGTGGGGCAGCTTCATCGAGGAGCGCCTCGACGAGTTCGAGGACGGGACGATCACGGTGGCGGCGCTCGTGCTCGACAACGACGCCGGCGAGTTCTGGGACAGCAACTTCCAGGCCTACATCGAGCAGTCGGACCTGCTCCGGGACCGGGTCGAGTACGTCACCGAGCGCGTTGGCCAGCAGGACCCGACCATCAACGTGCCCATGACCAACCTCGCCGCCGCCGACCCGGACTTCTTCTTCAACATGGTCAACGGGTCGCTCTGCGCCCAGTCGGTGACCGAGGCGGCCGAGAACGGCATGCGCGAGCAGACGCCGTACCTGTTCGAGGTCTCCGTGTGCGGCAAGATCCAGAACGCCGTCAGCGAAGAAGTGGTGGGCGACGCCTCCGACGGCTGGTGGGTCATGGGCGGAGGGACGATCGATTTCAACTCCCCGTCCTTCGACGGCGAACCCTGGGTCGAGTGGGCAAGGGCCGAGCTCGAGGAGCGAGGCCTCGACTGGCAGAGCTCGGTGAGCTTCTCCACCGGCGTGACGATGGCCTGGAACATGGCCCAGCTGCTGCAGATCGCCGGTGAGCTCGAAGGCGGGCTCACCCGGGCGAACCTGATCACCGCCGCCCGGGCGACGGAGATGACCAACCCCAACTACCTGCCGGGGATCCGCTGGAGCATGGACGGCAACGCCGATCCCTACTGGATCGAGGGCTCGGACGTGTCCCAGTGGAGCGCCGAGGAGCAGATGTGGCTACAGCAGGGCGACGTCATCGAGCTCTCCGGGGAGACGCCCCTCTGCGCCTGGGACGCCGCCTCCAGCGTCTGCCGCTGAGCCGGTACGCCGGGGTCCTCGGTGGCGCTGGGCGCCTGTGGTGGCGCCGACGCGGGCGTTGGGTCCCCGTCCCAGCGATCGGGAGCCTGCCCCTGACGTCTCAGCGCCGGTCGACGACACCGGGAGGCCACCTGATCGTGCGTCCTCGTGGCTCTACGTGGTCGACGCGGCGTCGGG
>WHTX01000483.1 GCA_009377505.1 Acidimicrobiia bacterium | reverse complement strand
AGCACGGCCGGGTCGCCGATCCACAGCACGCGGAACTCGCCCAGGTCGGCGGCTTCGTCGACCTGGAAGCGCAGCGCCCGGTCGTAGCCGCCCCGGGGCAACTCCCAGCGCCCGTCGAAGGAGGCGGCCAACACTGGCAACGTGGCCAGGGCGAGGGCCACGCCGGAGAGCATGCTCACGAGCTGCCGCCACCCGAAGCCGTAGCCGGGGAGGTCCCGCTCGAAGGCCAGCACGCCCATCCCCGTGGCCAGGGCCAGGCCGACCGCGGCCGGGGCGAGCAGCACCTGGGCCGGGGGCAGGCGCAGCTCGAAGATCTCGGCCCGCACCAGGGCCAGGAGCAACCAGGGCGCGGCGGCAACCGTCCACGCCCGCACCGCCCACGCCAGGCGCCAGCCCCGACCGATGGCGAGGGGCAGCAGGGCGGCCAGGAACACCCCCCAGCTGAGCGGCGAGCGGATGGCGTCCCCGGCGGTGAAACGAAGCGCGTCGCCCAGCGAGTAGCCACCCTCCGCCGCCAACCGGCCGCCGAAGGAGAGATCTGGGTCGTTGTTGTCGAGCCCACCGAGCAACCAGGGGAAGTGCAGCACCGCCCCGATGGCCGCGGCCCCGAGGCCGACGGCGACCAGGCGGAGCGACCCCTCGCGCCGGCCGGCGAGGAGCGAGCCGAGAGCCAGGGCCACGGCGATGCCGAGGACCAGGACGGGCGCGGCGGGGTACGCCATGGCGAGGACGCCGACCACGACGCCGAGCCCGATGGTGGCCGACCAGGCCGGCCGCCGGGGCACCGATGCCGGGGTGACGAACGGCTCGACACCGGCACTGAGGGCCAGCCGCCGCAGGACCCAGGGACAGGCGGCGTAGACGGCGAGCCCGCGCCAGCTCGCCGCGGCGATGGCGCTGTAGGGCAGTGGGTTGGCCAGGTAGGCGACGAGCCCGGCGACGGCCGCCCGCGAGCGGGCCGAGGCCGGCGAGAGCAGTCGCCACATCCCCAGGCCGCCGAGGGGCAGCAGCCCGACGAACAGGAGCGAACGGACGAGGTTGGCCCGCCCGAGCAGCACCGTCTCGACCAGGCCGAAGAGGGCGAGGCCCGTGGGCGGGCTGGCCTGGGCGCCCAGGCCGACGGGCCGCCACCCGCTCAACCACTCGCCGAGCAGGTCGCGCCCGCTGCCGGGCAGGGCGGCCAGCTCGCCCACCACGGGCAGGCGCTGGGTCAGCAGGTGGCGCGAGCCGAAGGCCACAATGGCGACGAGCACGCCGACCACCACAGCGTTCTGCTGGGCCTTGCTCGAGCGCATGGCCAGCACGAACTGGCGGCTCGACCGGGCCAGGGCCGGGCCCTCGCCCCGGTCGCCACTCCACTGGTGGCGGATGAACGTCGTGGCCCGGGCGCTGCCCCGCACCTGCATCCGCCGGAGCTGAAGGTCGGTGACCTGGCGGACGCGGGCGTTCCGGCGTCGCTTGCGCAGCAGGGAGCGGAGGCGGCGCAGGTTCCACAGGTAGGCCCCGACGACGTCGGCGACGTTGCGCCAGCGGCCGGTCACGGTGGCGACGAGGATCTCCACCAGGCTGAGGACCACCTGCTGGGGCAGGATCGCCAGCAGGTAGAAAAGGCCGTAATTGCCGAGGACCGTGCGCAGCCGGTGGCGGCTCTGGAGGCGGCGACGGTCGTCGGGGCGCCGTTCGCCGAGCGCCTCGAGGTGGCGCACGCGGGCGAGGGGGGCGACGGCGACCCGCGCCCCGGCGACCTGGGCCCGCCAGCACAGGTCGAGGTCCTCGCCGTGGAAGGTCATCTCCTCGTCGAAGCCGCTCAGCTCGCGGAACAGGTCGGCGCGCACGAGGACGCAGCCGCCGGGGACGGCGAACACGTCGCGCCCGCCGTCGTGCTGGGCCTGGTCGAGCTCGTCCCGCTCGGCGATGGGCGACGGCGCGCCGAACTTGTCCGAGCCGAGGCCGACCTGCAGCAGCCGGGCAGGCTCGTCCCAGCGCACGACCTTGGGCCCGACGATGCCGGCGTTGGCCCGGTAAGCCTCCTCGACGAGCTGGCGCACGGCGCCGGGGTCGAGGGCGACATCGTCATGGCACAGCAGGTAGAAGGACGCGCCCTCCACCATGTGCAGGGCCTGGTTGGCGGCGGCGCCGTAGCCAGGGTTCGCCCCCAGGCGGCGCACGTACACGTCCGGTGACACCCGCGCCACGCGCCGCGTCGGGTCGGTGTCACTGGCCGCGTCGATGACGAGGACGGAGAGATTCGGGTAGTCCTGAGAGACCAGCGAGCCCAGCGCACCCTCGAACCAAGGCCCGGGGTTGTGGGTGACCACCACGGCCACCACAGACGGCACGACCGCAGCTGTGGCTGTCGGCTCCCCGTTGGGTTCCGGCTGATCCACGATGGGCGCACGTTAGTCGCCGCCGCACCCCCCACTGGACATCGCCCCTCCCCATAGGCTCGGGCGCGATGAGCGAAGCGAATGGCCCGAGCGGCCGGGAGCGGACAGGCGACCCGAGCGAAGCGAATGGCCCGAGCGGCCGGGAGCGGACAGGCGACCCGAGCGAAGCGAATGGCCCGAGCGGCCGGGAGCGGACAGGCGACCCGAGCGAAGCGAATGGCCCGAG
>WHTX01000092.1 GCA_009377505.1 Acidimicrobiia bacterium | reverse complement strand
CGGGGGCGGCGGCGGTGGGGACGCCAGGGTCGACGGGACCGAAGGCGGTACCGGCGGTGCCGGCGAGCAGCCGGGCCAGGACGGGACGGACGGCGAGGGTGCTTCGAGCACGACGGCCGTCTACTACCAGGTAGGACCGGACGGGGCGCAGACGACGAGCCCACCGACGTTCACGACGGCCGTCGGTGGGCTCGTCATCGTCCTCAACTTCTACCCGGGCGCCGCGCCGCCCGCGGCCGATGGCGACCGCCCACGGCCTCGCCCCGGCCCCGGCCGGCACGGGCCGCCCGAGCCCCCGGGCGTCCCCCTGGGCCCCCCACCGCCGGCTGTCGACCGGTGGGCCGCCTCGCCGGGGCGCGCCAAACCTAGCAAGTGTTTGGTTTGCCCTCGGCCGCACCGACCGGTAGCGTTCGTCACATGCCCTGGGCCCGAGGGCCCGAGAGAGCAAGGGGGACACCATGTCCAGCGCAGCGAGCTCCCGACCGGCCCGGCCGGCGGGCGTCAACCACCTGGTGCTGAACGTGCGGGACATCGAGGCTTCGCACCGCTTCTACACCGAGATGCTCGGCTTCGAGCAGTGCGGCGTGCTCGGGGACCACATCCCCATGACCATGCAGTTCTACCGTGCCGGCCCTGGCCACCACCACGACATCGCCTTGGTCCAGGTACGCGAGGCGGAGGCCGCCAAGCCGGTCGAGCAGTGGAGCATGGGCAGCGGCCGCAGCGCCATCAACCACATCGCCATCTGCTACCCAGACCGGGACGCCTGGCTGAGCCAGCTCGAGCACCTGAAGAGCCAGGGCGTCGAGTTCCTCGTCCGTGGCGAGCACGGCATGACCCACAGCGCCTACATCGCCGACCCCGACGGCAACGGCATCGAGGTGCTGTACGAGTTGCCCGAAGAGGTGTGGGCCGGCGACGTCAACGCCGCCCTCAACTACTTCAAGCCCATCGACGGCAACAGCCCCGAGGCCCTCGAGGACAACACCGACTACAAGGTCTTCGACAGCACCAGAAGCTGAGCGTAGGGGCGGCGGCCCCGAGGGGCCTCCCGGCTCGCGGCGGGACCGGCCGCGCCCCCCTCGCCCCGGTCCCGTCGTGGGCCGGCTTCGGGTCCCTGACACGGGTGTCGGTACGATGTGGCGCCCGCACAGCAGAGACGGTGAGGTTGATGGCCCGCGCCCCAAGGAACAGCACACGAGCAGCTGAGGGGCGCCGTCGGCCGCGCCGGGGAGCGGTGACGGCCGCGCCCAGCCGCCGGGAGGAGATCCTCACCGTGGCGGCCGCGCTCTTCGCCCGGCAGGGGATCGCCAACACGACGGTGCGGGACATCGGGGAGGAGGCGGGGATCCTCTCGGGCAGCCTCTACCACCATTTCACCTCCAAGGAGGAGATGGTCGAGGAGATCATCCGGGCCGCGCTCGACCCCGACATCGAGCTCGACATGGCCCTGGCCCAGCAGGACGTGGACCCCGTCCAAGCGGTGCGCGAGCTGATCGAGCGGGCGCTGCGGTTCAGCGACGCCCACCCTGACGTGGCCGCCATCATCGCCGACGGCCGCCGCGAGCTGTGGACGACGGAGCGCTTCGCCTTCCTCCGCTCTCGCTTCGGCACCATCAAGACGGTATGGACGTCGGTCCTGGAGCGAGGGGTGTCCCAGGGGGTGTTCCGGGCCGACCTCGACCCCGACCTCGTCTACAAGGCGGCCATGGGGGCCATCAGCGCCACCCCCAACTGGTACCGACCTCACGGCCCCCAGCCCATCGAGGCGGTGATCGAGCAGTTCAACGCCCTCGTGCTGGGCGGCATCCTGCGCTGAGCCGATGCGGCGCCGACACCTCAGCCGCGGCGGAGGTCGCGCAGGTTCGCCACGAGGACGGCACCGGCGGCCACGCCGAGGAGCGAGGCGAGTACGAGCTCCCAGCGGCCGAGGACGCCCTGGACGACGGCGACGCCCAGGAGCCCGCCGATGGCGACCACGAGCAGGGACAGGGCGAAGGAGATGAGGCGCCCACGGGCGACCGCCTCGATCGTCAGGAAGACGACGACGAACAGGGTGATCCCGGCCACGACGCCGAGGCGGTGGTCGACGAGGAGGAACGCGGCGGCGATGAGCAGCAGCGGGGTGCTCACGGTCGACCACCCACGCAGCAGCCTCGGCCGAGCGTCGGTGACCTGCCCGGCCGGGAGGGCCTTGTGCCGCAGGTGGGCCTGGGGCGGCGCCACGGCGGGCGGCCGGGCCAGCGTGTCCTCGTGCGCCGCCCGTTCCGTGGCGAGGGCCGTGCGCCGGGCTACGAGCGCGCCCATCGCCCGCTCCTCCTCGACCACCCTCACCTGGCGCTCCGCCGCGAGCGCCGCCATCCCGTCGCGGTCGTGGAGCGACCCCAGCTCGGCGGTGAGCCGGCGCAGGCCTTGGCGATGCCGGGCGATGTCGGCGTCGAGGTCGGGCAGGGCGCGGTCGATCTCCGCGATCCGCTCGCCCAGCAGGCTCGCCGATTCGGCCGGTGACAACGGGACCTTCTGCAGCCCGGCCCAGCCGAGCGGGTCCGACCAGGACCGGCGCACGGTCCCGTCGCGTTCGTAGCGCGGCCCTGCCGGTGCCCGCTCGCCCCCGAAGCGGTCGCGGGTGTCGAGGCCCCACAGCCCGGCGAAGTGCCGGGCCCACGGGGTGCTGTCGTCGATGAGCACCGGCGACCACGCCCGGGCCTGGCCCTCGCCCACCCCCTCGCCGTCACCCCGGGCGTAGTCCACGAAGGGGATGCCGACGCCCCGGGCGACCTCCCCCCGCGACCACGGGGTGAGGACTCTGGCGATCGCCCGCAGCACGCGGAACACGCCCTGCAGCGCGCCGGGCGGGTCGACGGCGGTGACGTAGTCACCGGCGACGAACGCGCCCGAGTGCGAGCCGGCGCCGGCGAACACCACCGGGTGGTCCCCGGCGCGCACGAGGTCGGGGTCGTCCCAGCGGCGGCGCAGGTCGTCCCCGACCTCGTCGTGGGCCGAGAAGGCGACCCAGGCCGGCCGCAGCCCCCCCTCCGGCGGCGCGGCGAGGTACACGGTGACCTGCTCCCAGTCGGCCTCGTGGTCGTTCGCGCCCCCGAAGCTCGAGCGCCAGTCGTTCATGGCGTAGAAGAACCAGTACTGGAGCGCCACGTAGCCCGCCTCCCGCACGACCCGCCCGTAGTAGGGGTGGTGGTCGGGGTCGAGGTGGCGCCGGTAGGCCCGCTCGGCCGCGGCGGCGAGCCCGCCGGGCACCCGGCCGCGCAGGACCAGGGTGAGGCGGAACGGGGCGTCGATCACGCGGGCCAGCAGCCCGACCTGGGTGAACCTGCCCCCTGAGCGGAAGGCCGGCCGGTCGGGCCGGGCCCGCCACGCCCGGTAGGCCTTGTGGTCGAGTGGCGAGTCGACGAAGCGGAGCGAGAGGTCGGCCTCGGGGCGGGCCCGGGCTTGCTCGACGAGCCGCTCGATCGTCAGCTCGCCCGCAGGGACCAGGCAGCGGGGCCCGCTGGCACGTTCGACCTCCCACAGGGCGGCGTGGGCCACGTAGGGCTCGACCGCCGTCGGGAGGAACAGCTCACCGGCCGTGTAGCGGACCACGGGCTCGTGCGCTCGCAGGAGCGACAGGTCTTCGTCGGGGCCCGTCACGCTCGACATTGTGCTGCGCGCGCCGAGCTGCGTCAGGCGGCTCCGGGATTGGCCGACGTTGGCCAAGCGCTTGGTAGCATGCTCGCAGTGGGCACCCGTAGCGCAAGCCCGGCCACCCGGCGCCAGGAGATCCTCGACGTGGCGGCCGCCGTCTTCGCCCGCCAGGGGATCGCCAACACCACGGTGCGGGACATCGGGGAGGAGGCGGGGATCCTCTCGGGCAGTCTCTACCACCACTTCTCCTCCAAGGACGAGATCGTCGAGGAGATCATCCGGGCCGCGCTCGACCCCGACATCGAGCTCGACGTCGCCCTGGCCCACTCCGAGGTCGAGCCGCCCGAGGCCGTGCGCCAGCTCCTGGTGCGGTCCCTGCGCTTCACCCACGACCACCCCGACGTGGCCGTGATCATCGCCAACGGCCGCCACGAGCTGCTGGCCGCCGAGCGCTTCGACTTCCTCCACACGAGGGGCGCCGCCATCCGTGCGTCGTGGGTCGCGGTGCTGGAGCGGGGCAAGGCCCAGGGGGTGTTCCGGGCCGATCTCGACCCCGACCTCACCTACAAGGCGGTGATGGGCGCGGTGAGCGCGGCGCCGAACTGGTACCGGCGCTCCGGCGCCCACGACATCGACGAGATCGCCGAGGGGTTCGTCACCCTGTTCCTGCGGGGCATCACCGTCCGTGGCGATGCCCCGACCAGTGCCCTGGAAGGCTGACGGGTCACCGGTAGTCGTCGTGGTTCGCGTCGAGGCCGCGCTCGCGGATCTCCTCGATGAATCGCCACACGTCGGGCCGTGAGCCGTCGAGGTCGGTGAACCCGTACTCGGAGGCGAGCTGGCCGGAGTTGACCGATCGCTGGTTCCACCTGGCCCGGTCGGGGTCCGACGCCAGCGCGACGACGGCGCGCCCGACGTATCGAGGCGACTCGGACAACGCGAAGTCCGGGGGCGCGGCGGGGTGGCCACCGGCGGCGGCCGGGTCGACGGCGTCGCGCCAGTTCTCCTCGGAGACGCCGAACCCCTCGAGCATCATCTCGGAGCGAAGCCATCCCGGCGTGACGGCGACCGCGGTGGCGCCGTGCGCCTCCAACTCATGTCCCTGGGAGAACGCCAGCCGGTTCACGGCGACCTTGGCCAGGTCGTAGAAGACAGAGATCCGATAGCGCGACGCGTTGTAGTCGACGGTGCCGTCGGTCACCTCGACCAGCAGGCCGCCGGGCTCGTCGACGAGGAGGGGGAGAAGGTGATGGGAAGTGATGAGGTGGGTGTCGATGGCGAGCCGGAGCATGCGCAGGCCGTCGTCGAGGTCGTGCTGCCAGATGGGCGTGTCCCACCCGGCCGGGCCGCCCGTCAGCAGTTCGCCGCCCCAGATGTCGTTCACGAGCACGTCGATGTGCCCGTGGTCGTCCCGGAGCTGGCCGGCCAGGCCCTTCACCTGGTCGGGGTCGAGGTGGTCGACGGCGGCGGCGATACCGGTGCCGCCGAGACCGGTGACGAGCTCGGCCGTCTCCTCGATCGTCTCGGCCCGGCCGTAGTCGGACCGGAGCGTGCTCGTGTGACTGCTGCGACCGGTGCAGACGACCGTGGCGCCCGCCTCGCCCAGGGCGGTGGCGATGCCACGCCCGGCACCTCGGGTCGCCCCCGCGACGACGGCGACGCGGCCACGAAGCGCGTCTCGGTCCAGCGTCCATGCCATGTCGAGAGTTTGCCAGGCCCAGCCCGAGGCGCCCCTCGCGTCGGTCACGGCACGCTTCGAGCCGCCCGCATCGGGGGCAACGGATGACTGAGCACGCGGACGTCCCCCTCGAGACCGTCGCCGAGCTGCGCTCGGTGTGCCTCGGGCTGCCCGAGGCCTACGAGGAGCGGGCGTGGGTGGGCACACGGTGGCGGGTCCGCACGCGGACCTTCGCCCACGTCCTCCTGGTCGACTCGGGGTGGCCGCCGGCCTACGCCCGGGCCGCCGGGTCCGACGGCCCGATCAACGTGATGACGTTCCGCTCATCGGGCCCCGAGCTCGACGCGCTCCGGGACACGGGCCACCCCTTCTTCATGCCCGGGTGGTGGCCCGACATCGTGGGCATGGTGCTCGACGCGGGCGCCGACTGGGACGAGGTGGCCGAGCTGCTCACCGAGAGCTACTGCCTCCTCGCGCCGAAGAGGTTGGTCGACCTGGTCGACCGGGGGACCGGCCCGCCTCCGTGACAGCCCGGCGCCGTGGTCAAGGGCGTCCGTAGGCGGCGAGGAAGGCGCGGACGCCAGCGTCGGCGTATCGGACGAGGTCGGCGGCGGGAGGTTCGTCCTCGCCGAGGAGCATCGCCCGGTTCAGGGGGGTCGCCATGACCAGCCAGTTGAAGTGCTCGGCAGCGAGCGAGGGGTCGTCGAGCCGGAGCACGCCTCGTTCGGCGAGCTGGGCGAAGACGGTGGCGAGCGCGGCGATCGTGCGCTCGGGCCCGAGCTCGTAGAAGGTGCGGCCCAGTTCGGGAAAGCGGCTCGCTTCGCCGATGACCAGCCGCCGTAGCTGCAGGACCTGGGGCTGCATCACCTTCGCGAGCTGGCGGCGGGCCAGGTCCCGGAGGTCGGCCTCGACTTTGCCGCTGTACGTCAGGTCGAGCACCTCGTCGTGCACGGGGTCGCTGGCCTCCCTGACCGTCGTGACGACGAGCTCGGCGAAGAGGCGCTCCTTGTCGGCGAAGTGCTTGTAGACGGTCTGCTTCGATACGGCGGCGAGGGCCGCGATCTCGTCCATGCTCGTGCCGACGTAGCCGTTGCGGAGGAACACCGTGCTGGCCGCCCCGAGGATGGCGCGCCGCTTGCGGCTCGTGCGGGGCTCGGCTGTGTCGTCGGCTCTCGGGCTTGCGCTGCTCATCATGACCTCCCGGCCGATGACGGTACTAGACGGTTCCGTTCCCAGGTAGTACCGTACCGTCTAGTTCTGAGTAGTAGGAGGGATTGAGATGAGGAAGATCGTCGTGGTCGAGAACCTGAGCCTCGACGGCGTGATGCAGGCGCCCGGTGCGCCGGACGAGGACGTGCGCGGCGGCTTCGAGCACGGGGGCTGGGCGCTGCCCTACAACGACGCGGTCATGGGCGACGAGATGGGCAAGGGGATGGGGACCACCGATCTGCTGCTCGGGCGACGCACCTACGAGAGGTTCTTCGCCTACTGGCCGAACCGGCCAGACCCGAACCCGTTCACCGAGGTGTTGAACAACAGCCAGAAGTACGTGGCGTCGACGACGCTGACCGAGCCCCTGCCGTGGGCCAACTCCACGCTGTTGACGGGCGACGCCGCGGGTGCCGTGGCCGAGCTCAGGGAGCAGTCGGGCAAGGACGTCGTCGTGCTGGGTAGTGGCGAGCTCGTCCAGTCGCTGATGCTGCACGAGCTCGTCGACGAGTACAGGCTCCTCGTCCACCCACTCGTGCTCGGCTCGGGCTCCCGTCTCTTCCGCGACGGCGGTCCGTTCGCTGAGCTGCGCCTCACCGGCTCGGTCACGACGACCACCGGCGTGGTGATCGCAACCTACCGACCGTGACGGGTAGCGCCGCGAGCGGCGTTCAGACCCGGCGAATTACCGACATGATCAGCCTTCCAGGACACTAGGTGCTCGTCGCCGGCTGGCAGGACGTCACCGGAGCGTCCAAGATCGTGGCTGACCGTTGGCGTGCGACAGCAGGGGGACAACCGTGACCGCCACCACGCTCACCGCAGCCGATCTCGACGCCGTCGACATCCACTCCATCGAGCGGTACACGACCGAGGGCTACCCGTGGGCCGAGTGGGACCTGCTGCGCCGGGAGGCGCCGGCCTACTGGTACGAGCGGCCGGGTATCGAGCCGTTCTGGGCCATTACCCGCTACGAGGACGTGCACCGCATGGGCCGCGACGCCCGGCGGTTCATCAACAGCGGGCCGCGGCTCCGCCTCGCCTCGGTCGAGCACGACCGCAAGCTGTGGGCGGCGAAGGCCACCCGCGACAGCCTCTACGGCTGGGACCCGGCCGAGCCCATCGACATGGTCTTCATGGACGACCCGGCCCACCAGGAGCTCCGGTCCCTGACCGCCCGGGCCTTCACCCCGGCCCGGTGCCGGCGCATGGCGGCTGTGCTGGCGGCCCATGCCACTCGCTTCGTCGACGAGTTCGAGGCGGCGTTGCGCGACGGCGCCCGGGGCCGGCCCGCCGACCTCGTCGACGACCTCGCCGTCAAGCTGCCCCTCGCCACCATCTGCGAGATGATGGGCGTGCCCGTCGACGACTACGCCGACATCTGGCGTTGGACCGACTCCATGTTCGACTCGGAGTCGATGGCCTGGGCGCGGCCCGGTGAGACGAAGCGGGACATGCGCAAGCGGCTCCGCCTCGAGTACCACGCCTACCTCGACGACCTGATCGCCCAGAAGCGCCAGCAGGGTGGGGACGACCTGGCCGCCACGGTCGTGAACGCCACCGTCGAGGGCAAGGCCCTGACCGACCAGCAGTTGCACGGGTACCTGAACCTCCTCGTGGCCGCGGGCAACGAGACGACCCGCAACGCCGCCACCCGAGGCCTGCTCGCCCTCGTCGAGCACCCCGACCAGATGGCGCTCTTCGTGAGCGAGCCGGGCCGCCACGTCGATACCGCCGTCGAGGAGATCCTGCGCTGGACGTCGCCGGTCATCCAGTTCGCCCGCACCGCCACGGAGGACGTCGAGCTGCACGGCCAGCTGATCCGGGCCGGGGACACGGTGGGCCTGTGGTACCCGTCGGCCAACCGGGACGACGCCGCCTTCGAGGACCCCTACCGGTTCGACATCGCCCGCGACCCGAACTACCACCTCGCCTTCGGGCACGGGCCGCACTTCTGCCTGGGCGCCAACCTGGCCCGCTGGGAGCTGCGGGCCCTGTTCAACGAGCTGTCGTCCCGCCCGTGGCTGCGTGACCTGCAGCTCGCCGGCCCCGCCGAGTGGCTGGTCGACCTCCACGTCGGCGGCATCCACCACCAGCCCGTGGCGCTCGCCGGCTGAGCTGGCCAGAGGCTCTTCCAGGACGGCCGGTCACCTGGGCGCGGCTGTCTTGAACCCGAGCTGCCGGGCGGCGCCGAGCATCCGTTCGTCGTAGGCGACGACCTGACCGAGGTCCGTTCCGAGCTGCTGCGCCGAGGCGAGGTGGATGGCGTCCAGGGAGCGGAGCTCGGCGGGGAGCAGCTCACCAGCGGCACGGAGCACGCGGTCGTTCACACGTAGGAGCTCCACGCCACCGAGGACGGCTCGGCCTCGGGCGACGCCCTCTTCGCCCTCGAGGAGAAGGGCCCGAAGGACCTCCGTGCGAGCGAGCGAGCTCGAGACGAGCGGTCGACGCCGGCGCAGGTGGCGACGAAGGGCGCGGGACTCGGGCTCCGCGATCGCCAGCTTCACGAGCGCGGAGGAGTCGACGTAGACGGCCGGCATCAGCGCTCGTCGCGCCGGAGCCGAGACAGCACGGCGGAGGGCAGCTCGGTGCCACGCGCCGGCAGCGGCGGAGGGAGGTCGTCGATGTCGCCCCTGGCCTCCTCCAAGGCGCCCGTGGCTCGTAGCTGCTCGAGCGCGCCGCCCTGCGGGAGCGGTGCCAACAACGCGACCGGCTTGCCTCGGTCCGTGATCTCGATCGTCTCGCCTCGCTCGACGAGGCGGAGCAGCTCGCTCGCCCGTTGCCGCAGCTCGCGAACACCTACGCTGGTCATGTGCTACAAATAGCACCTCGGGAGGTCCCTGGCCAGCGCGGCCCGGCCAGCTCTCCGAGCGGCCCAGCCGGGCGGCGAGCCAGGCCTCGCACTCGGGGCCTCTCCTGATGCACTTGACCAGGGGATTCACTGCGTCTCGGGCTCTTGTGCCAGGCTGTCAACAGGAGGCAGCGAGCGCTGCTCCGGGGAGGATCTGGTGCAACGGAGACGCGGTAGTGGCCTTGTCGCGGGCCTGGCTGGGTTCGCCTTGCTTGTCGCCGCGTGCGGCAGCGACGACGGCGGGGACGGGGCAGCCGCGACGACGGTGACCAGCGCGGCCAGCTCCTCGACCTCGGCCGGGTCGACGGCGAGCACGTCGGAGACGACGACCGCCACCGCGGCGGGGGACCAGCCCGGGTCGCTCGAGGAGTGGGAGGCACGGTGGCGCGAGGAGCGGGCCGCCATCGTGGCCCGCATCGAGGAGAACGGGTGGGGCAAGTCGGCCGACGGCACGACGCTCACCGGTCCCGAGGGGTGGACCGTCGACCTGACGGCCTGCCCAAAGAATTGGTCGGACACCGAAGGCGTCACTGACTCGGTCATCAAGATCGGCCAGACCATGCCATTGTCGGGGACGTACGCCGATGTCGGCAACGCCGGCCGGGCGATCGGCTTCCTGTTCGACTACTACAGCGACCAGGGCCTCTTCGAGGACACGACCAGCGGGACGGTCCGCCGGATCGAGCACATCGTCAAGGACGACGCCTACGACCCGGCCCGGGCCATCCCCAACGTCGACGAGCTGCTCGACCACGAGAAGACGTTCCTGGTGTGGACCCAGGGCACGCCGTCCACGCTCAAGACCTACGACAAGCTCAATGAGCGGTGCGTCCCCCAGCCCATGGCCCTGACCGCGCACGTGGCGTGGGGCGATCCGGTGAACCACCCGTGGACGACGGGGATCCCGCAGCCGACCTACAGCACCGAGGCCGTGGTCTGGGGCGCGTTCCTCGAGCAGCACCTCCACGAGTTCCCCGCCGACCGGAAGGTCAAGGTGGCGTCGCTCGTCCAGAGCAACGACTTCGGCGCGCTCTACGACGCCTCCTTCGAGGCCTACATCGCCCAGTCGCCCGAGTTGCGGGACCGCGTGGAATACGTCAGCGAGACGATCGAGGCGTCGGCGCCGACGGTGGTCGACCCCATGACCACGCTGGCGGCCGAGAAGCCCGACATGTGGATAACGATGCTGGCGGGCACGCAGTGCACTCAGATCGTCACCGAGGCGGCCCGCAATGGCCTCAACGAGACGGCGAAGTACCTGTTCATGCCGCAGAGCTGCCCGGGCGCGACCTACGTGGGCAAGGACGCGGTCGGTGGCGACGGGTCCGTGTCGGACGGCTGGTACCTCGTCAGCCCCGGCCTCAAGGACCTCGCCGACCCCTCCTTCCACGACGACCCTTACGTCGACTGGCTGCGAGGGGCGCTCCAGGCCGAGGGCATCGACCCCGACGTGTCCACCTACACCAGCTCGGGCATCAACTACGCCTTCCCGGTGGTCCAGGCGCTGGCCATCGCCGGCCAGCTCGAGGGCGGCGTGACCCGCACGAACTTCCAGCTGGCCCTGCGGAGCATGGACATGACGTCGCCCATGCTCCTCCCCGGCATCCGCCTCCACATGAACGGCTTGGCGGACGCCTACATCGTGGAGGGCGGCAGCATCCAGCGCTGGGACGCGGCCACGCAGACCTACGTCAACGAGAGCGGCATCATCGACCTCGACGGCAAGGCCGAGCTCTGCGCCTGGGACCAGGCGACGTCGACCTGCGCGTAGCGGGGCCGACGCGGGGGGCTGAGCCGGCCGGCTCAGCCCCCCGAACGGCCCTGCCGGGCGGCGAGCCAGGCCTCGTACTCGGGGCGGCGCTCCTTGGAGAGCGGGAACACGCCGATCGAGCTCTCGCCGGCGTCGACCCGCTCGATGGCGAACGCCTCCTCGAGCTCCTGGGTGGCCGAGTCGGCCGCCACCTCAGCTGTGAGCTCGGCGGGGATGACCACCACGCCCTCGTCGTCGCCCACGAGCACGTCGCCGGGCATCACCGTCACCCCGGCACAGGCCACGGGGACCTGGATGTCGAGGGGCATGTGCATCCGCGACAGGGTCGAGGCGTGGGAGGACTGGTGGTAGACGGGGATGTCGAGCGCGGCCACGGCCGGCGTGTCCCGTAGCGCCCCGTCGGTCACGATCCCCGACGCCCCCAGGCGCAGGGCGCGCAAGGTGAAGATGTCCCCGATCGTGCCGGCGTCGGGCTCGCCCCGGGCCTCGATCACCAGCACCTCCTCGGGCCCGATGCCCTCCACGGCGCGGCGCTGGGCGTTCACCCCGGCGCCGAGGCGGGCGCGCAGGTCCTCCCGCATGGGCACGTAGCGCAGGGTGAAGGCGTAGCCGAGCATGCGCCGGCCCGCCTGCGTCGGCCGCAGGCCGCTCAGGTAGATGTTGCGGATGCCCCGGCGCTGCAGCTGGGAGGCGACCGTGGCCGTGGACACCCCGTTGAGCTGGCCGCGGATCTCGTCGGTGAGGGTGACGGGGCGGGGGCGCTCGAGATCGCTCATCGGCCCGTACCTGCGTCGCCAGGGGTGCCGACGTAGGCGATCACGTCGCAGGTCACCATGGGCTTGGGCGAGGCCTGCGGGCTGAGCTGGGTGTGGCGCGAGGGCCGCGACGCCGGGTCGGGGAAGCGCTCGGCCCAGGGCGCGTTGATGGCGTCCCGGAAGGCGATGTCCGACACGAAGAACGTCATCTTGGCCACGTCGCCCCAGCCCGCCCCGCCGGCCTCGAGGATGTTGCCGACGTGGGCGAACAGGTTGGCGATCTGCGCCTCGGCCGTGTCGGGCACGGTGCGGGTGCCGGGGTCGAAGGGGGCGACCACGCTCGAGACGAGCAGCGGGCCGATGCGCGTCCCCACGGGGATGGGGTTGACGTGGGAGAGGCCCTTGATGTCGATGGACCTGCGGTCGGCGCCCATCATGCCGCCGTGAAGCTGACGTCGCCGAGCTGGTCGAACGTGGCCGAGACCACATCGCCAGCCTTGAAGGGGATGGCCTTGATGAACGAGCCCGACAGAGCGACGTGGCCCGCCTCGAAGGGCACGCCGAACTCGTGGAGCTTGTTGGCCAGCCAGGCCACCGAGTTGATGGGGTTGCCCATCACCGCCGAGGCCACGCCGGTCTCCTCGATGGTGCCGTTGACGGCCAGGCTGGCGCCGATGCGGCGCACGTCGATGTCGGTGAGCCGGCGCGGGCACCCGCCCAGCACGACGCGCCCGCACGAGGCGGCGTCCGAGATGCTGTCCACCAGCATGTTGGGGCCCCGCCCCGCGTAGCGGCTGTCCACGATCTCGATGGAGGGCAGCACGAAGTCGGTGGCCCGGACCACGTCGGCGGCCGTGACGCCGGGCCCGGCGAGGGGCGAGCCCAGCACGAAGGCCAGCTCCAACTCGACGAGGGGCCGGTTCATGGTGCTCATGTCGACGGTGCCGCCCTCGAGGACGAACCAGTCGTCGAACATGGTGCCGTAGTCGGGCTCGGTGGCCCCGGTGAGGGAGCGCATGGCCTTCGAGGTGAGGCCGATCTTGTGGCCCTTGACGACCCGGCCGGCCTTCACCTTGAGGTCCGTGACCGCCATCGACACCCGGTACGCGTCGTCGATGGTCGCCTCGGGGTGCCTCTCGGACAGTGGTGTGATGGGCGCGTGGTCCTGTTCGGCGCGGACCAGCGCCTCGGCCGCGGCGCGCAGCTGCTCGTCGGTCAGCACGGCTCCCCCTCCTCTGTTCCCGCCGCGGACCCTAGGCTCCCGCCGGTCGGTGAGCAACTGCTTGGTCGAGCCCGTCTGCCGGGTTAGCGTCCCGACCGAGAGAGGGGACGCACATGCGCCTGGAGGGGAAGGTCGCGCTCATCACGGTGGGGGGACGGGCATCGGCGCGGCCACCGCCGCGCTGTTCCGTCGCGAGGGCGCCGAGGTGGTCATCACCGGCCGTCGTCCCGCGCCCCTCGAGGCGGTGGCCGCGGCGACCGGAGCGGTGGCCCTGGCGGGGGACGCCGGGTCCGCCGCCGATGTGGCCGCCGCCGTGGCCGTCGCCAGCGAACGCTTCGGCGGCCTCGACGTGGTCGTGGCCAACGCCGGGGGCTCGCCGCCCTCGCCGGTGCTCGAGACCGACGACGCCGCTTGGCAGGCGGCCCTGCACGGGAACCTCACCACCGCCTTTGTGACCTGCCGGGAGTCGCTGCCTTCGCTGCTTGAGCGGCAGGGCGCCATCGTCATCGTGTCCTCCCTGGCCGGGCACTTCGCCGGGCCCGGGGTCGTGGGCTACACCACGGCCAAGCACGCCCTTGTCGGGCTGACCAAGTCGATGGCCCGCGACTACGGTCCGCGGGGCGTGCGGGTGAACGCCGTGTCCCCGGCCTGGGTGCGCACCCCCATGGCCGACCGGGCCATGGAGGCGGTCGGCAACCTGCACGGGGTCGACCGGGACGGCGCCTACGCGCTGGCCACCTCCCAGGTGCCGCTGCGCCGGCACGGCGAGCCCGAGGAGGTGGCCACGATCTGCCTGTTCCTCGCCACCCCGGACTCGGCGCTGCTCATGGGCGCGGTGCTCATCGCCGACGGCGGCGCCCACATCGTCGACCTGCCCACGCTGGCCCTCGACGGCGCCCGCGGGGTGCAGGCCTACTGACCCGGCCGCCGGGCCGACCACGGCGGCTGACGGGCCTGGTCGATCGCCGAGGCCCCCGCTGGCGCGGCTGGGCCCACGGGCCCGGTCAGGCGCGTCCTGGGCGAGCTCGGCCTGCGGGACCGGGCCCAAGCGGTGGTCGCCGCCTACGAGTCGGGCCTGGTGGTGCCCGGCTCGTAGTGCGGGGGACGCCCAGGTTTAGATGGTGCGGAATCGGGCCCGATGGTCGCGACGCTGCTCAGATCGCGATATCGGAATGGCTTCGCCCCCTTGCCGTCGAGGCGCCGGATGCCACGATCCGTGGAATCCCTGATGCCGTCGTACGATCCCGGCGTGACGTCGACGTCGAGCAACGAGCCATCGCCCGAACGTGCCGCGCGTCCGCCGATGACGCTCGCGATCGACATCGGTGGCACCGGCGTGAAGGCATCGGTGCTCGATGCCGAGGGCCGCAAGGTCGTCAAGCGGGTCCGGGCGCGAACGCCGTATCCCTGCCCACCACCCGTGCTGGTCCGCGCACTCGACCGGCTCACGTACGAGCTTCCGGGCTGGGATCGTGTCTCGGTCGGGTTCCCCGGCATCGTGCGGGACGGGCGAGTGCTGACCGCTCCGAACCTCTCGACGCGGAACGGGCCGGGAACTCGCGTGTCTCCGAAGCTGGTCGACGCGTGGGCGCGGTACCCGCTCGCGGCGGACCTCGAGGGTCGCCTCGGCAAGCCGACGCGCTTGTGCAACGACGCGGACATGCAGGGCCTCGCGGTGATCGGGGGCGAGGGTCTCGAGATGGTCGTCACGCTGGGCACCGGTCTCGGCACGTCGCTGTTCCTCGATGGCTCTCCCATGCCTCACCTCGAGTTGGCGCTCATCCCGTTCCATGGTCGAGGGACCTTCCAGGACCAACTCGGGAATCAGGCGCGCCGCCGCATCGGGAACCGCCGTTGGAGCAAGCGGGTGCTCCGTGCGGTCGAGACGTTCGACACGCTGCTCCAGTTCGACCGGCTCTATGTCGGGGGAGGCAACGCGACGAAGCTTCGTGTCGACCTCGGTCACCGCGCCCAGATCGTCGACAACACCGCGGGCATCCTCGGTGGTATCAAGCTGTGGGAGATCGACGCCGTGTGACGTCGGCGGCGGCCGTGTCGAGCCATCGGGCGGGGTGCGGACTCCGCGCTCAGGCGGAATACGGCCCAGGGTCCTGACCAAGCACTTGCTAGTTTCGCTGGCCCTCGCCTAGCGTGAGCTGCCAGCCAACCTGGGGAGGGGCAGCCATGGGGGCAAGGACGGGGGAGCAGTTCCTCGAGCGGTTGCGGGGAGACAAGCGGGAGCTGTGGCTCGGCTCCGAGCGGATCGAGGACGCCACGAGGCACCCGGCCCTGGCCGGCGGGGCGCAGGCGATCGCCCACGTGTTCGACCTGCAGCACGAGTACGCCGACGACTGCCTGATGCCCGACCCCGAGACGGGCGAGCCGATCAACGTGAGCCACATGATCCCCCGGTCCCTCGACGACCTCCTGCGGCGCCGGCGCGGCCTCGAGCGCATCTCGGCGGCGACGGTGGGGATGATGGGTCGCACGCCCGACTACATGAACGTCACCTTCGCCGGCTTCGCCGGGCGCTGGAGGGACTGGGTCGGCCCCGACGGCGCCAACACAAGGGGCGCCGACAACCTCGTCGCCTTCCAGAAGCGCCTGGCCCGCGGCGACATCTCCCTCACCCACACCCTCGTGCACCCCACGGTCAGCCGGGCCAAGGAGATGCAGGTCCTCGGCAACCCCGTGCCCATGCACAAGGTGGGCGAGACCAAGGACAGCGTCATCATCTCGGGGGCGCGGATCCTGGCCACCCTGGCGCCCTACTCGGACGAGCTCGCCGTCTACCCCGGCTTCCCCCTCGCTGAGGAGGGCACCGAGGACTACGCCCTCAGCTTCTCCATCCCCATGGACACGCCGGGGCTCATCTTCCTCTGCCGGGACAGCACGCTCACGCCCCAGAGCGACCCCTTCGACCGGCCGATGTCGACCCGCTTCGACGAGCAGGACGCCTTCGTCATCTTCGACGAGGTCGAGGTGCCCAAGGACGCCCTCTTCATCGACTGCAACCGTGACGTCTACAACTCGGTGATGGCCATCTCGTGGTGGCCGAACATCATGCAGCAGACCACCGTGCGGGCGCTGACCAAGCTGGAGTTCGCCTACGCGCTGGCCTGCCGGATGGCGGACGCCGTGGGCGACCAGAGCGACGTCACCACCGACATGCTGGGCGAGCTGGCCTGCTACGTGGAGATGACGCGGAACGCCATCATCGCCTCGGAGCAGTTGTGCCGGGACTACGGCGACGGTGTCGTCTTCCCCGACGACCGGGCGCTGCACCCCATGCGCAGCCTGCTCACCGAGTGGGTCCCCCGGGCGCTCGAGATCATCATGCTGATCGGCAGCCACAACCTTCTGGCCACGCCGAGCCGGGCCATGCTCGACGACGAGCGCCTCCGGCCCCTCATCGACGTCTACCTCGACACGGCCAACGG